>NZ_JBQEMZ010000059.1:0-311 GCF_052044445.1 Cellulosimicrobium sp. 22598 | reverse complement strand
CCGGCGGGCGGCAGCACGCTCGTGGACGTGCTGGCCAACGACACCGACCCCGCCGGCGGCGTCCTCGTCGTGCAGTCCGTGCGCGTCCCGGCCGACGCCGGGGTGTCGGTCGCGATCCTGGCGCACCAGATGCTCCGGGTGACCGAGATCCGGCGCCTGGACACGCCCGTGACCGTGGAGTACACGGCCTCCAACGGGACCGAGACGGCGACCGGCCAGGTACGCGTGATCCCCGTGCCGGCGCCGACGCGGTTGCAGCCGCCGCAGGCGGCGGCGGACGAGGTCACGGTGCACGCCGGGGACGTGGTGAC
>NZ_JBQEMZ010000058.1:0-318 GCF_052044445.1 Cellulosimicrobium sp. 22598 | reverse complement strand
TGGCTCGTCCGGCACTCATGACGAGCCGAGACCACCTGCTCGGCGTGGCGTCGTGCGGCCCGGGCGACCTCGCGACGGCACGGGGCGACGTCGCGAGGAACAGGTCGAGTCGCGACCCACGACCCACGACCCACGACCCTGACCTGCAGCTGCAGCCGCAGCCGCAGCCGCGGCCGCTGCGCCGCGGCGCAGTGGCGCAGTGGCGCCCGCGAGGCGCGCGACGGGCGGAGGTGTGCGGTGCCACGCGGCAAGCGGACGCAGCAACGGGAACGTGTCGGCGAGACCGGCACCGCGGGCGGTCGCCCGGGTGAGGGACGA
>NZ_JBQEMZ010000057.1:0-322 GCF_052044445.1 Cellulosimicrobium sp. 22598 | reverse complement strand
GGGTGGGAGAGTAGGACGCCGCCGGACAACCCTTCACCGAAGGCCCACCCCACACCGGGGTGGGCCTTCGGCATTTCCAGACCCCAACACGCCCAAGGACCGAACCCCACTCCCGCAAGACAGAACCCGGCCACGCCAGGTAGAGCCACGGTCACGCCAAGTAGAACCGCGGTCACGCGAGGTAGAGCCCTGGTCGGCCGAGGTAGAGCCCTGGTAGCGCGAGGTAGTGCCGTGGTTCTTGTGTTCGACGGCGTGTGGTTGCCCTGGGTGGGCGGGGTGGGTGGTGGTGCCGCGTCTACCATCCGCCGCTCGTTCCTCGCGG
>NZ_JBQEMZ010000056.1:0-333 GCF_052044445.1 Cellulosimicrobium sp. 22598 | reverse complement strand
CGCCCCGTCGAACGGCAGCACCCACAGCAGACCCTCCTCGCCGTCGAGGATCGCCGTCGTCGCGCCACCGGAGACCACCTGCGCCCCCGCCGGCAGACGAACCTGCCCGTCCAGCTTCAGGTGCGCGATATCGACAGGAGACGCCGTACCGGTGCTCGTGTCGTCGAGGAGCACCCGACCCGCGTCCTGCTGCACGTCGAACGACGCGCTGCCCGCGTTCAGCGTCCCGTCCATCGCCTGCGACTCGTAGTTGAACCGACCCAGCAGCCCGGCCGACGACTTCGTCACCCACACGCCCGAGTCGTTCAGGTCCACGTCCGCCGTGGCCTCGCC
>NZ_JBQEMZ010000055.1:0-341 GCF_052044445.1 Cellulosimicrobium sp. 22598 | reverse complement strand
ATCGAGGCCCGCGTGCTGTCCGGGTCCAGCGTGCGCATCGCGGTCCCCCTGGACGGGATCGACCCCGACGGCGACTCGGTCCAGGTCACCGGCATCGCGTCCCCGGCGGGCAAGGGGACGGTCGCCGTGGTCGACGGCTTCCTCGAGTACAGCGCCGCGAAGAACGCGGTGGGGCTCGACACCTTCACCTACACCGTGCTCGACGCCCGGGGGGCGACGGCGACCGGCACCGTGCGCGTGGGGATCGCGCGCCCGGGGGAGACGAACCAGCCTCCCGTGGCGGTGGACGACGAGATCACGGTGCGCCCGGGGCGCACGGTCTCGGTCGCGGCCCTGGCCAA
>NZ_JBQEMZ010000054.1:0-341 GCF_052044445.1 Cellulosimicrobium sp. 22598 | reverse complement strand
ATCGAGGCCCGCGTGCTGTCCGGGTCCAGCGTGCGCATCGCGGTCCCCCTGGACGGGATCGACCCCGACGGCGACTCCGTCCAGGTCACCGGCATCGCGACCCCCGCCGCCAAGGGCACCGCCCGGGTCGTGGACGGACTGATCGAGTACGCGGCGTCGAAGAACGCCACCGGGCACGACATGTTCACCTACTCCGTGCTCGACGCCCGCGGGGCCACCGCCGTCGGGACGGTCCAGGTCGGCATCGCCCGGCCCGCCGAGACCAACCAGCCTCCCGTGGCGGTGGACGACGAGATCACGGTGCGCCCGGGGCGCACGGTCTCGGTCGCGGCCCTGGCCAA
>NZ_JBQEMZ010000053.1:0-410 GCF_052044445.1 Cellulosimicrobium sp. 22598 | reverse complement strand
GTGCCGGCGCCGACGCGGTTGCAGCCGCCGCAGGCGGCGGCGGACGAGGTCACGGTGCACGCCGGGGACGTGGTGACGATCCCGGTGCTGAAGAACGACACCCACCCCGACGGGCTGGAGCTGTTCCTGCAGCCCGAGCTCGAGCAGGACGTGGACCCCGCCCTGGGCGAGGCGTTCGTCTCGGAGGACACGCTGCGGTTCAAGGCCGGCCCCGAGGCCGGGACCGCGTACGCGATCTACCGGGTGCGCGACGTCAACGGGCAGGAGGACTCCGCCCAGGTCACGATCCGCATCCGCGACGGCGAGGACAACGCACCCCCGCAGCCGCGCGAGATCGAGGCCCGCGTGCTGTCCGGGTCCAGCGTGCGCATCGCGGTCCCCCTGGACGGGATCGACCCCGACGGCGACTC
>NZ_JBQEMZ010000052.1:0-545 GCF_052044445.1 Cellulosimicrobium sp. 22598 | reverse complement strand
AACCAGCCTCCCGTGGCGGTGGACGACGAGATCACGGTGCGCCCGGGGCGCACGGTCTCGGTCGCGGCCCTGGCCAACGACACCGACCCCGACGGCGACCAGGTCGGCCTGGTCCCCGGCGCCATCGAGGACACCCACGACCTGGACGCCGAGGTCGTGACCGACCGCATCGTCCTGACCTCCCCCGACGCCGACGGCGCCTACACGTTCTACTACCAGGTCCAGGACACCTACGGCGCCCGCGCCACCGGCGCCGTCACCGTCAACGTCGCCGCCGACGCACCCCTGCTGCCCCCCGTCGCCCGCGACGACACCGTGCCCGTCGAGGACATCCTCGGCAAGACCGAGGTCACCGTCCCCGTCCTGGACAACGACGCCGACCCCGACGGCGCCGCGACCGAGCTCACCGTCACCACCGACGCGACCACCGCCACCGTCACCGACACCGGCGAGCTCGTCGTCACCCTCACCGAGAACCGCCAGGTCATCACCTACACCGCCACCGACATCGACGGCCTCACCGCCAAGGCCTTCGTCAAGGTGCC
>NZ_JBQEMZ010000051.1:0-590 GCF_052044445.1 Cellulosimicrobium sp. 22598 | reverse complement strand
CCGGCGGTCTGGGTCTTGGCGCGCTGGAGGCGGGCCTCGGCGTCGGACCAGTTGACGAGGTTCCACCAGGCGGTGACGTAGTCGGCGCGCACGTTCTGGTAGTCGAGGTAGTAGGCGTGCTCCCAGACGTCGAGCAGGACGATCGGGGTGAGGCCGAGGGTGAGGTTGCCCTGCTGGTCGTAGAGCTGGACGGTGACGAGCTTGGAGCCGATGGAGTCCCAGGCGAGGATGGCCCAGCCCGAGCCCTGGACTCCGGCGGCGACGGCGGCGAACTGCTTCTTGAAGGCGTCGAAGGAGCCGAAGTGCTCGTCGATCGCGGCGCCGATCTCGCCGGTGGGCTCGCCGCCGCCCTCGGGGGAGAGGTTGGTCCAGAAGGCGGAGTGGTTGACGTGGCCGCCGAGGTTGAACGCGAGGTTCTTCTCGTGCAGGTTGATCGCGGCGAAGTCGCCGGTCTCGCGGGCCTCGGCGAGCTTCTCCAGGGCGGTGTTCGCGCCGGTGACGTAGGCCTGGTGGTGCTTGGAGTGGTGCAGCTCCATGATCCGCCCGGAGATGTGCGGCTCGAGCGCACCGTAGTCGTAGGACAGCTCGGG
>NZ_JBQEMZ010000050.1:0-653 GCF_052044445.1 Cellulosimicrobium sp. 22598 | reverse complement strand
CGGGCCTCGTAGACGCGCAGCGGGTCGGCGGTGCTGGTGGTGGTCGCGGTGCCGGTGACGTCGGTCCAGGTGGTGGTGCCGGTGATGCGGAACTGCCCGGACCAGGTCGTGGTGAGCGTGATCTGGACCTGCTCGGCCGGTTGGTCGTAGGTGTGCGCGACCGTGTGGTGCGGGTAGGCGGCACCGGGGTCGGTCGTGGAGACCGGGGGCGTGCCGTCGCCGTAGTCCCACGCGTACGAGCGCGGGGTGGCGCGGATCTGCACGGGGATGCCGAGCAGGGTCGTGTCCAGGGTCTGCTCGCCGGGCTGGGTGTACGTGATGGTGGGGACGTTGACCAGGGTCCACCCGTCCGGCGGCTGGACCACGATCGGCGACGGCGCGATGGTCAGGGTGCGGAACGCCGCCTCGGCCTCGCCGGCCAGGTCGACGGCGCCCAGGCAGGACGCGTCGGCGACGAGCTCCCAGCCCGAGACCGCGGTCCGGGTGCCGTCCGGGGTGTTGGTCCAGGTCTGGCGGAACAACGGCTCCAACGCGACCTCGTCCGCAGTGCACCCGGGGTCGAACCCCGCCGCGTTCTGCCCGTCCGGGCACACCGGCACCAGCCCGGGCAGCGTCGTGGCATGGTCACCGTCGTAGCACCGATACGCCGGCCC
>NZ_JBQEMZ010000049.1:0-674 GCF_052044445.1 Cellulosimicrobium sp. 22598 | reverse complement strand
ACGGCGGCCCTCCCGCCTGGTGGTGGGAGGGCCGCTGTCAGGAAGTGGATCGGTTGGTGGGGTCAGATCACCTCGTTCGTGGTCTCGCGGCGGCGGGTGTAGCCGAGGCCGAGGCCGGCCAGGCCGAGCAGGCCTGCGGTGGCGGCGGCGCCGGGGGCGATGAGGGGGATGCCGTTCTCGTCCTCGGTGATGGTGATGTTGACGGTGCCGACGGAGGTGTTGCCGTCCTGGTCGGTGATGGTGTAGCTGAACGAATCGGTGCCGACGTACCCGGGGGCCGGGGTGTAGGTGAAGGTGCCGTCCTCGTTCAGGGTGAGGTCACCGTTCCAGGGGCCGGCGCCCGGGCCGGTGACGGTGATGGTGGATCCGTCGGGGATGACGTCGTTGTCCAGGACGTTCCCGGTCAGGGTGGTGTCCTGCACGGTGGTGTACTCGTCGGTGTTCGCTGCCAGCTCTTCGGGGCAGGGGTCCCCAGTGGCGGTGTACTCGGCCAGGGTGATGGCGGCGGTGGAGGTCGGGGTGCCGGTCCCGGTGCCGTTGAGCACACCCTGACGGGTGGAGGTGATCGCGGGCTCGGTGACGGTCTGCTCGCATGCCGGGGGCTCAGGTGCCTCGGAGGTGAAGGCGAACTCGATGAACCCCTGACCACGCGCCGCATCTAGAAGATCCAGCGC
>NZ_JBQEMZ010000048.1:0-729 GCF_052044445.1 Cellulosimicrobium sp. 22598 | reverse complement strand
CCTGCGGCGCGGGCAGGTGTCCGACGACCTGCGGCAGGTGTTCCTGACCGGCGGGCGCCAGGGCGACGTGTTCTACCGCGACCGCTGGTCCCACGACAAGGTCGTGCGCTCCACCCACGGCGTGAACTGCACCGGGTCCTGCTCCTGGAAGGTCTACGTCAAGGACGGCATCATCACCTGGGAGACCCAGCAGACCGACTACCCCTCCGTCGGCCCCGACTCCCCCGAGTACGAACCCCGCGGCTGCCCCCGCGGCGCCGCGTTCTCCTGGTACACCTACTCCCCCACCCGCGTGCGCTACCCCTACGTCCGCGGCACCCTCTTGGACGCCTACCGCGCCGCGCGCGCCGCCACCGGCGACCCCGTCCTGGCCTGGGAACGCCTCACCACCGACCCCCAGACCGCACGGCGGTACAAGTCCGCGCGCGGCAAGGGCGGGCTCGTGCGCGCCACCTGGGACGAGGCCGCCGAGATCGTCGCCGCCGCCCACGTCCACACCATCAAGACCTACGGCCCCGACCGCGTCGCCGGGTTCTCCCCCATCCCCGCCATGTCCATGGTGTCCCACGGCGTCGGAGCCCGGTTCGTCCAGATGCTCGGCGGCACCATGCTCTCGTTCTACGACTGGTACGCCGACCTCCCGGTCGCGTCCCCGCAGGTGTTCGGCGACCAGACCGACGTCCCGGAGTCCGCCGACTGGTGGAACGCCACCTACTGCATCATGTGGGG
>NZ_JBQEMZ010000047.1:0-789 GCF_052044445.1 Cellulosimicrobium sp. 22598 | reverse complement strand
GGGTCTACAGGCCCTGCCAGTCCGGCTTGGACGCGTACGTCTGGCGGTAGTAGTCCCCGAGCTGCAGGCGCGAGGCCGCCGCGTCGTCGACCAGCACCGTCGCGTGCGGGTGCATCTGCATGATCGTCGCGGGCCACAACGCGCTGATCGGGCCCTCCACGAGCTGGTGCACCGCCTCCGCCTTGCCCTTGCCCGTCGCCAGCAGCACCAGGTGCCGTGCCGACATGATCGTCGCCAGCCCCTGCGTCAGGCAGTGCCGCGGCACCCGGTCCACGTCGTCGCCGAAGAACCGCGCGTTGTCCTCGCGCGTCTGCGCCGTCAACGTCTTGATCCGCGTCCGCGACGCCAGCGACGACCCCGGCTCGTTGAACGCGATGTGCCCGTCCGTCCCGATCCCCAGGATCTGCAGGTCCACACCCCCGGCCCCCGCGATCGCCTCCTCGTACGCCGCGCACGCCGCGACCAGGTCCTCAGCGTTGCCGTCCGGACCCTGGACCGCGCCCGGAGCGAAGTCCACCCGCGAGGCGATCTCCGTCTCGATCACGTTCCGGTACCGCTCCGGATGCTCCACCGGCAGGCCCACGTACTCGTCCAGCATGAACGCCTTGACGCCCGCGAACGACAACCCGTCCTCACGATGGCGCCGCGCCAGCTCGTCGTACACCTTCAGCGGCGACGAACCCGTCGCCAGCCCCAGCACCGACTCCGGCTTCGACCGCACCACCTTCTCGATCGCGTCCGCAGCCAGCACCGCCAACCGCTCCGCCGGAGCGATCACGACCTCCATCA
>NZ_JBQEMZ010000046.1:0-902 GCF_052044445.1 Cellulosimicrobium sp. 22598 | reverse complement strand
TTCACGTTGTCCAGCACGACCTCACGCGTGATCACGACCCGCTCCACGTCATCACGCGACGGCACGTCGAACATCACCTGCTGCAACACCTCCTCCATGATCGCCCGCAACCCCCGCGCCCCCGTCCCCCGCAGCAACGCCTGCTCCGCGACCGCCTCCACCGCACCCTCGGTGAACTCCAGCTCCACCCCGTCGATCGCGAACATCCGCTGATACTGCTTCACCAACGCATTGCGCGGCTGCGTCAAGATCCGCACCAACGCCTCGGAGTCCAACGCCGACACCGACGCGATCACCGGAAGACGCCCGATGAACTCCGGGATCAACCCGAACCGGTGCAGATCCTCCGGACGCACCTGCGCGAACAGATCCTCCCCCGCACCCGTCTCGATCGACGCACCAAACCCCACACCCCGCTTGCGCGCCCGCGCCGCCACGATGTCGTCCAACCCCGCAAACGCCCCCGCCACGATGAACAACACGTTCGACGTGTCCACCTGGATGAACTCCTGATGCGGATGCTTACGACCACCCTGCGGCGGCACCGACGCGCTCGTGCCCTCGATGATCTTCAACAACGCCTGCTGCACACCCTCACCCGACACATCACGCGTGATCGACGGGTTCTCCGCCTTCCGCGCCACCTTGTCGATCTCATCGATATAGATGATCCCCGTCTCAGCCTTCTTCACGTCGAAGTCCGCCGCCTGCACCAGCTTCAACAGAATGTTCTCCACGTCCTCACCGACATACCCCGCCTCGGTGAGCGCCGTCGCGTCCGCGATCGCGAACGGCACGTTCAACATCCGCGCCAACGTCTGCGCCAGATACGTCTTGCCCGTCCCCGTCGGACCGATCAACAGAATGTTCGACTTCGCCAGCTCCACGTAGTCCGGGTCGTC
>NZ_JBQEMZ010000045.1:0-1248 GCF_052044445.1 Cellulosimicrobium sp. 22598 | reverse complement strand
GTCGCGCATGTAGGAGCGCATGGCGGCCAGGCGGCGTAGGACGCGTTCGACGGGGGCGGTGTCGCCGGCGGTGAAGAGTCCGGCGAGGTATTCCAGGGGGATGCGTAGCTTCGAGATGGCGGCGAACAGGGTGCGTCCGTCTTCTCCGTCGTTGCCGGAGGCGGTGATGACGTCGACGACGGGGGACAGGGGTGGGATGTACCAGACCATGGGCAGGGTGCGGTACTCGGGGTGCAGGGGGAGGGCGACCTCGTAGCGGGTGATGAGGTCCCAGATGGGGGAGTGTTGGGCGGCGGTGATCCAGTCCTCGGGGATGCCCTCTTGTCGTGCGGCGGCGATGACCTGGGGGTCGTTCGGGTCGAGGAAGACGGCGCGTTGGGCGGCGAGGAGGTCGTGCTCGTCCTGGACGACGGCGGCTTGGGTGACCTTGTCGGCGTCGTACAGGACGAGGCCGAGGTAGCGCAGGCGTCCGACGCAGGTCTCGGAGCACACGGTGGGCAGGCCGACCTCGATGCGGGGGTAGCACAGGGTGCATTTCTCGGCTTTGCCGGTCTTGTGGTTGAAGTAGACCTTCTTGTAGGGGCAGCCGGTGACGCACATGCGCCAACCCCTGCACTGGTCCTGGTCCACGAGGACGATGCCGTCCTCGGCCCGCTTGTACATGGCGCCTGAGGGGCAGGACGCGACGCAGGCGGGGTTGAGGCAGTGTTCGCAGATGCGGGGCAGGTAGAACATGAACGTCTTGTCGAGCTCGGTCGCGACGTGCTCGGACATGTGCTGCAGGACCGGGTCGTCGGCCATGGTGGTGGTGGAGCCGGCGAGGTCGTCGTCCCAGTTCGCCGACCAGGAGATGGTCATGTCCTTGCCCGTGAGCAGCGACGTGGGGCGTGCGACGGGGGTGTGGGGGCCCTGGGGGGCCGACAGGAGCATGTCGTACTCGTACGTCCACGGTTCGTAGTAGTCGTGGATGGAGGGCAGGACGGGGTTGGAGAAGATCGTGGCGAGCTTCTTCAACCGGCCCCCGGCGCGCAGCTTCAGCTTGCCCTTCGTGGTGCGGACCCAGCCGCCCTGCCAGCGGTCCTGGTCCTGGTAGGTGCGCGGGTACCCCAGCCCGGGACGGGTCTCGACGTTGTTGAACCACACGTACTCGACCCCGGTCCGGTTCGTCCAGGCCTGCTTGCACGTGACCGAGCACGTGTGACACCCGATGCACTTGTCCAGGTTCATCACCATCGACATCTGCGCCAT
>NZ_JBQEMZ010000044.1:0-1304 GCF_052044445.1 Cellulosimicrobium sp. 22598 | reverse complement strand
GACGAGACGGTGTGGTTCTTGTCCCGCGACGACTACTCGACCGGCGCGGAGGGGGCGTTCGCGTGGAACGAGTGTGAACTGCTGAGCATCCAGGCTGCGACGACGGATGATGAGGCGGTCGCGGTCTCCCGTTTCTGGAGGCGCCACGCACCCATCCTGCTTTCCGTTCGCAACGGATACGAGTACCTGGCGGTGCGAGACGACGGAGCAGTCGTCCACGGTTCCGAGCCAGAGTTCGAAGAAGCGGTCGTCGTGTTCTCTCACTTCGAAGATCTGCTGAGGTACACCACCGTGCGGCCGGCCCGGCGCGACCAGGTCGTCGACAGCTTGCTGTTCGGTGCCGCCGACGTCACTGACCCGACGCCAGGCGACTAGGGGGTGTTGCTAGACCCATTGGAGTGTCGCGGCGAGGTAGATGGCGGAGTGGTAGTTGCGGGCGGTCTTGTCTGAGCGCATCGCGATGCCGCGCCACTGCTTGAGCTTGTTGAAGCAGCGTTCGACGACGTTGCGGCGCTTGTAGCGCTCCTTCTGCTCGCGCCCGAAGTCGATGGGGCGGCCGGGGTGCTTGCGGCGGTGGGCGATCTGGTCGTCGCGTTCGGGGATCGTCGTTGCGATGCCTCGTTCGCGCAGCCAGGCCCGGTTCGCTTTCGACGGGTAGCCCTTGTCGGCGAGCACTCGCTCCGGCCGCGACCGCGGTCTGCCGGTGCGTCCGGCCACGCGGATCTCGGAGAGCGTGTCGATCAGCATGCTCGTGTCCGCCGCCTGCCCGGGCGTCAGCACGAACGCCAGCGCCCGGGCTCGCCCGTCGCAGACCAGGTGGTTCTTGGTCGTCAGCCCACCGCGGGAGCGGCCGATCGCGTGGTCAGGAGGCTCGGCGCCGAACTTCTTGTAGTTCGACCGAGCCCCCTGTGTCGCGCTTCAGGGTCGCGCCGTGCTGGTGCACGCGCACGATGGTCGAGTCGATCGAAGCGACCCATTCCAGTTCGCCTCGTTGATGCGCGAGCGACTGCGTCTTCTCGAGCACCCGTGCCCAGACGCCCTGTGCGGACCACCGGTTGAAGTTCTTGTAGATCGTGTTCCAGTTCCCGAATCGCTCAGGGACATCCCGCCATGGCGCGCCGGTCCGGTATCGCCACGCGGTCGCCTCAACGACAGCGCGGCGATCCACCGGCGGACGCCCCGTCGCCTTCACGGCAGGAAACAGCGGCCCGATCACAGCCCAGGCCTCATCGGAGATCTCAGTACGCGACACGCTCCAAGCGTCACCCGCACACCACGAATCAACCTTTAGCAACACGCCCTAG
>NZ_JBQEMZ010000043.1:0-1398 GCF_052044445.1 Cellulosimicrobium sp. 22598 | reverse complement strand
GACCACGGATCCTTCTATGTTCGTCAAGCTGGGGTGGTGGCGGGTTCGGTGGTGTTGAGGGTCCTGTAGATCTGGCGGGCGAGATAGCGCTTGAGGCAGCGTCGGATCTCTCGGGTGGTGCGTCCTTGGGCTCGTCGTCGTTCGATGTAGGCGCGGGTTTCGGGGTCGTGGGTCATGCGGGTCAGGACGGCGATGTGCAGGGCTTTGTTCAGGCGGCGGTCGCCGCCGCGGTTGAGTCGGTGACGGACGGTGTTGCCCGAGGACGCGGGGATGGGGTTCACCCCGGCCAGGGCGGCGAAGGCTGCTTCGGAGCGGACCCGGCCGGGGTGGGACCAGGCGGTCAGGGCGATCGCGGCGGTGACGGGGCCGATGCCGATCTTGGTCAGCAGCGGTGCGGCCTGGCTGGCTTGGACGAGCTCGGTCAAGCGGGCCTGGTTGGCGGCGATCTGTTCGTCGAGCTCGTTCACGCGCTTGGCCAGGCGGACGGCTTCGGTGCGTGCGGTCGCGGTGGCGAGGTCTTCCTCGCGCGGGCGCCAGCGCGCGACTGCGGCGATCTGGGTGCGGGTCAGTGGCTTGCGGGCGTCGGGGCCGAGGTCGACCACGCGGGCCAGGGCGGTCAGTGCGTTGATGGTGGCGGTGCGTTCGCCTGTCATGTGGTCGCGGGCGGTGACCAGGACGCGTAGGGCGGCTCGGATGCCGTCGCCCCGGCGCGGACGGCGCAGCTGGTCGGTATCCAGCGCCAGGACGGCGGCACCGATGCGGGCAGCGTCCAACGGGTCGGACTTGCCGATCCCGTGGTGGGCGCGCGCGTCCATCCGCGCGGCCTCGACGACCTCGTAGCCCGCCCGTTCGACGGCGCCGGTCAGGCCCGCACCATAGGACGCGACGCCCTCGATCACCCACAACACGGCGAGATCACCACCGGTGCGGCGCGCGACCCACGCGATCGCCCGGGCCAGGCCCGCGCTCGTGGTCGAGAACTCTCGGGTATCGATAACCTCACCAGTGCCGGTCAGGATCGCTAGGACGTGGTTGCGGGCATGGGTGTCCACACCCACGACGAACGGGTGCGCATGCGCGACGATGGTCATGGCGGCTCGGGTCCTTCCTACTCCAGGGACGACGGTCCGGCCGCTGGCGGCCGGCGCCGGCCTGGGTAGGAGTCACTTCGGGACAACACTGTGACGAGTCACGCCCCACCGGGGCGGACACCCTTCTGATCAGGACACCGAGGTGGGCCAGAACAGCGCCGGCCGCCCACCCCAGCCGGACAGATCCGTAGCAGGGCACCCCCAACAGGGCCGGCTCTACCTCGAGTCACGACCACGGCGAGCAGCCGACGCCATCCTCACCAGCCGATCCCAGACCAGCCACCGCAAGACTCACAGCTCTACCTCG
>NZ_JBQEMZ010000042.1:0-1469 GCF_052044445.1 Cellulosimicrobium sp. 22598 | reverse complement strand
ACGAGCACGTCGTCCACGCCGGACGCCGGGCGGCGTGGTTCTTCGTAGGTCGCTTCGTCGCGGACCTGGTCGGGGTCGACGAGCGTGAGGTCTGCGACCGCGCCGGGCACCACCGTGCCGCGCCCGGCGAGGGCGAACCGTGCGGCGGGTCGGGTGGACAGGTGTGTGACGGCGTCGTGCCAAGTCCAGTCCCTGAGCGTACGCACGTGCTCGGCGAGGAAGCGCGCGAAGGCGCCCCAGCCGCGCGGGTGGGGTCGGCCGCCGCCTGCGACGGGCGCGTAGATCGCGTCGGACCCGCCGACGTGTGCGCGGTGGCGTAGCAGGGCGCGCACGGAGTCGGGTGAGTTGGTGGGGGGTTGGGCGAACACGCACGAGGCGCGCAGGCGGGTCGCGACGAGCAGGTGCACCGCGGTCTGGGCGGGGGTCAGGCCCAGGTGGGCGGCGACGTCGGGCAGGGTCATGCCCTCGGTCCAGGTCAGGTCCTCGGCGGGTCGGGCGTCGGGGGCTCCGGCGGCGGTGCCGGTGGGGACGGCGGCCATGGTGATGCGGGGCCACAGGTCGGTCAGGGTGGGGAAGTGCTCGCGGTGCAGGCGGTCCAGGACGGCGGGGTCGGTCAGGGCGGTCACGGTCGCGTCGACGTCGGCGACGGGCAGCCAGGTGGGTAGGGACACCATGGACAGGATGGAGCAGCCGCGCAGGTAGGGGTAGGAGTCGAAGGTGACGTCCAGGCCCTGGGCGTGGGCGTCCTCGACGTACCCGAGCAGCTCGGCGGCGGGGCCGTGGTAGTGCGAGACGTGGGTCGCGACGCCGGAGGCGCGCGCGAGGCGCACGAGCTCGGCGAACGCGGGCCCGGCTTTGTCTTCGTAGCCGCGCATGTGCGACACGTGGGGGAGGCCGCGGGCGGCGAGGATGCTGGTGAGGGCGACGAGCTCGGTCTCGTCGGCGTACGTGGCCGGGACGTACTCCAGGCCGGTCGACATCCCGAGGGCGCCGTCGTCGAGCGCGGTGGTGAGCAGGGCGCGCATGCGGTCGGTCTCGGCGGGCGTCGCGGGGCGGGCCGCGGGGCCCAGGACCGCGTAGCGGATCGTGCCGTGCGGGGCGAGGTAGCCGACGTTGACCCGGGTCGTGCGGTCGTAGGTCGCGAGGAGGTCGGCGACGGACCCGCCGCGGAAGGTGGGGTGGGTGCCGTTGATCGCGGCGAAGTACCCGCTCGCCCAGGTCGCGGCGTCGTGCAGGCCCGACGCCGTCTCGGCGCCCGGGCCGCGTGCCTCGCCCGGGCCGCGTGCCTCGCCCGGGCCGCGGGCCTGGCCCGGGGCGGGCGAGGGCGCGTAGGACACCCCGTCCTGCCCGACCACGACGCTCGTCACGCCCTGACGCAGCATCGCGAGCTGCACGTCCTCGTCCAGGACCGCGGCCTCGCCGTGCACGTGCGCGTCCACGAACCCCGGCAGCACCAGCCGCCCGCCCGC
>NZ_JBQEMZ010000041.1:0-1577 GCF_052044445.1 Cellulosimicrobium sp. 22598 | reverse complement strand
TGGTCTCCGGTGGCGCGACGACGGCGATCCTCGACGGCGAGGAGGGTCTGCTGTGGGTGCTGCCGTTCGACGGGGCGACGTCGTTCGACGCGGAGAAGCTGGACCCCGTGGCCGAGGTCGGCGGTGACGGCGCGCTGACCGTGTCGCAGGACGGGACGGTGTTCGCGGCGATCCCGTCGACGGGGACGCTGTGGACGGTGGCGACGACGTCCAAGGGCACGGTGGACGGTGAGGCCTCCTCCGCGCCCCTGCCGGTGAGCAAGGGCGCGGAGGTCGAGGTGACCGCGGTCGGTGACAAGCCCGTGGTGCTCGACCGGTCCGCGTCCCACCTGATCCTGCCCGGCGGGAAGAGCGTGGCGATCGAGGGGGGCGGGGACGCGCGCCTGCAGCAGCCGTCGCAGTCCTCGGACGTGGTCGTGGTCGCCACGACGGACGCCCTCGTCTCCCAGCCGCTGAAGGGCGGGGACGCGCAGCGGCGTGCCGCGCAGGGCGTGCCGGCGGCACCCGTCCAGCTCGGTGCCTGCACGTACGGGGCGTGGGCCTCGACGGGTCAGGTCATCCGCGACTGCGACGGCACGGGTCGGGACGTCGACGAGCGCCTCGAGGGCCTGGACCCCCAGACCCGCCTCGAGTACCGGGTGAACCGGCGCGTGATCGTGCTGAACGACCTGTCGGCGGGGACGTTGTGGATGGCGGCGGACGAGTACCAGAAGGTCGACGACTGGGACGTGCAGATGCCGGAGGAGGCCGAGGGTGAGGAGTCCGACGCGGAGCTGACGAACCCGGAGCAGGTGGACCAGTTCATCGCGGACCGGTCGCAGCCGAACAAGCCGCCGCAGCCGCAGGACGACAGCTTCGGGGTGCGTCCGGGTCGCACGACGATCCTGCCGGTGCTGGGCAACGACGTGGACCCGGACGGGGACGTGATGACCGCGTCGCTGGCGGGGGACTCCCCGGCCAACGCGACGGTGCAGGCGATCATGGGCGGTGCGGCGCTGCAGGCGGTCGTGCCCGAGGACGCGCAGGGGACGGGCACCTTCCGGTACTCGGTCGCCGACGGTCGCGGGGGCGTGGCCGAGGCCGGCGTCACGCTCAAGGTCTCCCCGTGGGGGGAGAACGCGCCGCCGGAGCAGACGGGTGACCCGGTGCTGCGGGTGGCTCAGGGTGGTCGGGCCACGATCAAGGTCCTGCCGTACTTCAAGGACCCCGACGGGGACGACCTCTACCTCGCCTCGGCGGCCGCGACCGTGGCCGGGGACGACGTGCGCTCGCGCCCGGACGGCACGGTCGAGTTCCGCGACGGCGGCGGCTCGACGGGCCGCAAGATCGTGACCCTGCTCGTCTCCGACGGCGAGATGTCCTTCGAGGGCAAGCTGCTGGTGGACGTGGTGCCGGGCCCGCAGCCGCCGGTGGCGGTGAACGACCACGTGGTGGTGCCGGCGGGTCAGCCGGTGACGGTGGAGCCGTTGCGCAACGACACCGACCCGAACGGTGACGAGCTGCGGCTGGCGTCGGTGTCGGAGTCCGCGCCCGCGGAGATCACGCCGAACTATGACGCGGGCACGTTCACGTTCGTG
>NZ_JBQEMZ010000040.1:0-2032 GCF_052044445.1 Cellulosimicrobium sp. 22598 | reverse complement strand
GTCACCACGTCCCCGGCGTGCACCGTGACCTCGTCCGCCGCCGCCTGCGGCGGCTGCAACCGCGTCGGCGCCGGCACCGGGATGACCCGCACCTCGCCCGGGGCGGACTCCGTGCCGTTCGACACGGTGTAGGTGATGGTGACCGGTCCGTCGAGCTGGCGCAGCTCCGTGATGCGCAGCATCTGGTGGGCGAGCACGGCGACGGAGACGCCCGCGTCCGCGGGGACCTTGACCGACTGCACGACGAGGACGCCGCCGGCGGGGTCGGTGTCGTTGGCCAGCACGTCCACGAGCGTGCTGCCGCCCGCCGGGAGCAGGGCGGTGTCGGTCACCACGATCGGGGCACCCTCGGCCTCCGACGGCGGCAGCACGTCCACCCGCACCAGACCCGTCGTCGCGTTCGGACCATCGGTGACCTGGTACGTCAGGTCGTACGACCGCGGCTCCATCGACACGAACGTGAACGTGCCCGCGTCATAGTTCGGCGTGATCTCCGCGGGCGCGGACTCCGACACCGACGCCAGCCGCAACTCGTCACCGTTCGGGTCGGTGTCGTTGCGCAACGGCTCCACCGTCACCGGCTGCCCCGCCGGCACCACCACGTGATCGTTCACCGCCACCGGCGGCTGCGGGCCCGGCACCACGTCCACCAGCAGCTTGCCCTCGAAGACGCCACCCTGTCCGTCCGCCACGGTGACCGTGACCACCTTGCGGCCGGTGGAGCCGCCGCCGTCGCGGAACTCGACCGTGCCGTCCGGGCGCGAGCGCACGTCGTCCCCGGCCACCGTCGCCGCGGCCGACGCCAGGTACAGGTCGTCCCCGTCCGGGTCCTTGAAGTACGGCAGGACCTTGATCGTGGCCCGACCACCCTGGGCCACCCGCAGCACCGGGTCGCCCGTCTGCTCCGGCGGCGCGTTCTCCCCCCACGGGGAGACCTTCAGCGTGACGCCGGCCTCGGCCACACCACCACGACCGTCGGCCACCGAGTACCGGAACGTACCCGTCCCCTGCGCGTCCTCGGGCACCACCGCCTGCAGCGCGGCACCACCCATGATCGCCTGCACCGTCGCGTTGGCCGGGGAGTCCCCCGCCAGCGACGCCGTCATCACGTCCCCGTCCGGGTCCACGTCGTTGCCCAGCACCGGCAAGATCGTCGTGCGACCCGGACGCACCCCGAAGCTGTCGTCCTGCGGCTGCGGCGGCTTGTTCGGCTGCGACCGGTCCGCGATGAACTGGTCCACCTGCTCCGGGTTCGTCAGCTCCGCGTCGGACTCCTCACCCTCGGCCTCCTCCGGCATCTGCACGTCCCAGTCGTCGACCTTCTGGTACTCGTCCGCCGCCATCCACAACGTCCCCGCCGACAGGTCGTTCAGCACGATCACGCGCCGGTTCACCCGGTACTCCAGACGCGCCTGCGGATCGATCCCCTCCAGGCGGGTGTCCAGGTCGCGGTCGGTGCCGTCGCAGTCACGGATGACCTGACCGGTCGAGGCCCACGCCCCGTACGTGCAGCCGCCGAGCTGCACCGGCGCGCCCGGGCGCCCCTCGGCCGAGCGCCGCAGCGCGTCGCCACCCTTGAGCGGCTGCGTGACCAGTCCCCCGGTCGTCGCCACGACGACGTTCGCCGACCCCGCGGACGGCTGCTGGAGCCGCGCCTCGGCGCCGTCGTCCAGGGTCACCGTCTTGCCACCCGGGAGCACGAGCTGCGAGCCCGACCGGTCGAGCACGACCGGCTTGTCGCCCACCGCGGTCACCTCGACCTCCGCTCCCTTGCCCACGGGCAGGGAGGAGGACGACGGGTCGCCGTCCGCGGTGCCCTTGGACGTCGTCGCCACCGTCCACAACGTCCCCGTCGACGGGATCGCGGCGAACACCGTCCCGTCCTGCGACACCGTGAGGGCTCCCCCGCCCTCGACCTCGACCGTCGGGTCCGTCTTCTCCGCGTCGAACGAGGCCGCCCCGTCGAACGGCAGCACCCACAGCAGACCCTCCTCGCCGTCGAGGATCGCCGTCGTCGCGCCACCGGAGACCA
>NZ_JBQEMZ010000039.1:0-3234 GCF_052044445.1 Cellulosimicrobium sp. 22598 | reverse complement strand
GCCTGCTTGCACGTGACCGAGCACGTGTGACACCCGATGCACTTGTCCAGGTTCATCACCATCGACATCTGCGCCATGACCTTCACCGGACGTCACGCTCCACTCCGGTACCCAGGTCACGCTCCGCTGCGGACTCGTTCCTCGCCCTTCGCGTCGCCGTTCCGCACTCGTCCGTGCCGATGCGTGTCGCCGTTCCAGACATCAGTAGGTCACCTCCTGACTCCGTCGCCGGATCACCGTGACCTCGTCACGCTGGTTGCCCGTCGGGCCGATGTAGTTGAAGCCGTACGAGAGCTGTGCGTAGCCGCCGATGAGGTGGGTGGGCTTGAGCAGCACGCGGGTCAGGGAGTTGTGGATGCCCCCGCGGAGCCCGGACGTCTCCGACCGCGGGACGTCCACGGTCCGGTCCTTCGCGTGGTACATGAAGACCGTGCCCTCGGGCATGCGGTGCGAGACGACGGCCCGCGCGACCACGACGCCGTTGCGGTTGTAGGACTCGATCCACTCGTTGTCCGCGACGCCGATCTTCTCCGCGTCCTGCGGGCTCATCCAGATCGTGGGGCCGCCGCGCGAGAGCGAGAGCATGAAGAGGTTGTCCTGGTACTCGGAGTGGATCGACCACTTCGAGTGCGGCGTGAGGTACCGCACGGCGACCTCCGCGTAGCCCTCCGACCCCTGCGCCCCCGTGGGGGACGTGTCGCCGACCCGCGAGTCGCCGAACAGGCGGTGCATGTCCAGCGGCGGCCGGTAGACCGGGAGCTGCTCGCCGAGCTCCGTCATCCAGTCGTGGTCGAGGAAGAAGTGCTGGCGGCCCGTGAGGGTGTGCCAGGGCTTGAGGCGCTCCACGTTGATGACGAAGGCGCTGTAGCGCCGCCCGCCGTGCTCCGACCCGGACCACTCGGGAGAGGTGATGACCGCCGTCGGGCGCGACTGCACGTCCGGGAAGGTGATCCTCTTGCCCTGCTCGTCCCGCGCGAGGTCGGCCAGACGCTGCCCGGTGCGCCGCTCCAGGTCCTCGAACCCCTGCACCGCGAGCCGGCCGTTCGTCGTCCCCGACAGCGCGAGGATCATCTCGCAGACGTGCGTGTCGCGGTCCAGGCGCGGGCGCCCCGCCGCCGGGCCGTCGGCGACGACGCCGTTCGCGACGGCGAGCCGCTCGACCTCCGGCGTCGGGTCGAACGTGACGCCCTTGGTGACCATGCCCACCGTCTGCGTGAGCGGACCGAGGGCGGCGAGCCGCGCCGCGAGGGCGGGGTAGTCCCGCTCGACGACGACGAGCCTCGCCATCGTGACCCCGGGCACGAGCTCGTCCTGGGGCAGGACCTCGCCGTGCGGCGTCGCCATGGCGTCCGGGGTGTCGTGCGCGAGCGGGACGGCGACGACGTCCTTGCGCACGCCCAGGTGGGTCTCCGACAGCTCGGAGACGTGCCGGGCGAGCGTGTGGAAGATGTCGAAGTCGGTGCGCGTCTGCCACGGCGGGCTGATCGCCGGGTTGAACGAGTGCACGAACGGGTGCATGTCCGTCGAGGACAGGTCGTGCTTCTCGTACCAGGTGGCCGCCGGGAGCACGACGTCCGAGAACAGCGTCGTCGACGTCATCCGGAAGTCGGCCGTGACGAGCAGGTCGAGCTTCCCCTGCGGCGCCTCGTCGTGCCACGCGATGTCCCGCGGCCGCCGGTCCGGCCCCGACTCCGGTGCGCGCACCGCGGCGTCGGTCCCGAGCAGGTGCTTGAGGAAGTACTCGTTGCCCTTGCCCGACGACCCCAGCAGGTTCGCGCGCCAGACGGTGAGCACGCGCGGGAAGTTCGCCGGGTCGTCGGGGTCCGCGCACGCGTAGTCCAGCTCGCCCGAGGAGAGCTGGTCGACGACGTGGCGCACCGGGTCCTTGCCCGCCGCCTCGGCCTCGTCCACGAGGTCGAGCGGGTTGCGGTCGAACGTCGGGTAGCTGGGCGTCCAGCCGCGACGGACGGACTCCACCAGCGTGTCCGCCGTCGTGCGGCCTGCGAGCTTCCCGGTGGCGAGCGGGGAGGCGAGCGCGTCCGCGGGCAGGCCGTCGTAGCGCCACTGGTCCGTCGCGAGGTACCAGAAGGCCGTGCTGATCATGAGGCGCGGGGGGCGGGCCCAGTCCGCCGCGTTGGCGTACTGCTGGAACCCCGTGATCGGGCGAACCTTCTCCTGCCCGACGTAGTGCGCCCAGCCGCCGCCGTTCACGCCCTGGCAGCCGGTCATCGTCACGAGCGCGAGGAACGTGCGGTAGATCGTGTCGGAGTGGAACCAGTGGTTGGTGCCCGCGCCCATGATGATCATCGAGCGGCCGCCCGAGTCGAGCGCGTTCTGCGCGAACTCCCGCCCGATGCGCGCCGCGGCGGCCGCGGGGACGCCGGTGATCTCCTCCTGCCACGCCGGGGTGCCCGGGGTCGCCGGGTCGTCGTACCCCGTCGGCCACGTGCCCGGCAGGTCGAGGTCGGGGCGGTCCACGCCGTACTGCGCGAGCAGCAGGTCGTAGACCGTCGTCACCAGGTGCTCGCCCACGCGGTGCGTCGGCACGCCCCGCCGCACGGCGCCCGCACCGCCCTGGTGCTCGGCGCCCTCCTCGGGGGCGAGGTCGAAGCGGGGGAGGTCGACGGCGACCGGCTCGTCCGACGCGCCGCCCGCCAGGTCCGCGACCGACAGCGCGGGCTCGACGCCCTCGAGGTCGAGGTTCCACTTCCCGGGGTCGCCGTAGCGGTGCCCGAGCGATCCGTTGGGGACGACGACGTCGCCCTCGCGGGACAGGATCACCGTCTTCGACGCGGCGTTCGTGGCGCCGGCCTGGTCGGCGGCGGGCGTGCCCGCGAGCCGGTCCGCCGTGAGGAAGCGCCCGGGCACGTACGCGTCTCCGCGCCGGTCGAGCGTCACGAGGTACGGAGCGTCGGTGAACCGCGCCATGTAGTCGAGGAACCGGGGAGCGCGATCGCGCACGTGGAACTCGGTGAGGACGACGTGGCCCATGGCCTGCGCGAGGGCGCCGTCGGTACCGGGATGGGGAGCGAGCCACTCGTCCGCGAACTTGGTGTTGTCCGCGTAGTCGGGCGACACGGTCACGACCTTCTGGCCTCGGTACCGAGCCTCCGCCATGAAGTGGGCGTCCGGGGTGCGCGTGACCGGGACGTTGGAGCCCCACATGATGCAGTAGGTGGCGTTCCACCAGTCGGCGGACTCCGGGACGTCGGTCTGGTCGCCGAACACCTGCGG
>NZ_JBQEMZ010000038.1:0-3423 GCF_052044445.1 Cellulosimicrobium sp. 22598 | reverse complement strand
CCGCAGGTGTTCGGCGACCAGACCGACGTCCCGGAGTCCGCCGACTGGTGGAACGCCACCTACTGCATCATGTGGGGTTCCAACGTCCCGGTCACCCGCACCCCCGACGCCCACTTCATGACCGAGGCCCGCTACCGCGGGCAGAAGGTCGTCGTCGTCTCCCCCGACTACGCCGACAACACCAAGTTCGCCGACGAGTGGCTCGCACCCCATCCCGGCACCGACGGCGCCCTCGCCCTGGCCATGGGCCACGTCATCCTCACCGAGCACTACGCGCAGCGCCGCACCCCGCAGTTCGCCGAGTACGCGGCGCGCTTCACCGACCTCCCGCACCTCGTCGTCCTCGACGAGCACGGCGACGCGCCGGGGCCCGGCCGCGCCACGTACGTCCCGGGGAAGTTCCTCACCGCGGCGGACCTGCCCGACGGCGTCGGGCGCCCCGGCGACGACGACGCCGCCTCCTCGAACGCGCGCTTCAAGACCGTCGTGCTCGACGCCGACGGCACGCCGCGCGTCCCGAACGGCAGCCTCGGCCACCGCTACGGCGAGGCCGACGCGGGCCGCTGGAACCTCGACCTCGGCGACATCGACCCGCTGCTCTCGGTCGCCGACCCGCACGGGGTCTTCTGGGGTGCTCCGCAGGCCGCCCCCACTCGCGACACCGTCCCCGGGCGACCGCCGTCGGCCGACCAGGGCTCTACCTCGCCCGACCAGGGCTCTACCTCGGCCGACCAGGGCTCTACCTCGGGGTACCAGGGCTCAACCTCGGCGGAGCTCACCTACGAGACGGTCGCCGTCGCGCTGCCGCGGTTCGACCTCGACCCGACGCCGGGCGACGAGGCCGCCGCGCACCTGGGCGGCGCGGGCGTCGTCGTGCGCGGGGTCCCGGCCCGCCGCGTCGGCGGGCGGCTCGTCACGACGGTGCTGGACCTGCTGCTCGCGCAGTACGGCGTGAACCGCCCGGAGCTGGGGCTGCCCGGCGAGTGGCCCGCGGGCTACGACGACGACGCGACGCCCGCGACGCCCGCGTGGCAGGAGCGGTTCACCGGGGTCCCGGCCGCGGCGGCCGAGCGCATCGGGCGGGAGTTCGCGCAGAACGCGCTGGACTCGGGCGGTCGCTCGATGATCATCATGGGTGCGGGCACCAACCACTGGTTCCACTCCGACACGATCTACCGCGCGATGCTCGCGCTCACGACGCTCACCGGCTGCCAGGGCGTGAACGGTGGCGGGTGGGCGCACTACGTGGGGCAGGAGAAGTGCCGGCCGGTCACGGGCTGGGCGCAGTACGCGGGCGGACTGGACTGGTCGCGCCCGCCGCGGCAGATGATCGGCACCGCGTTCTGGTACCTCGCGACGGACCAGTGGCGCTACGACGGCCTGCCCGCGGACGCGCTCGCGTCGCCGCTCGCGCAGGGACAGTTCTCCGGGCGCACGACGGCGGACACGCTCGTCGAGTCGGCGCAGCGCGGCTGGATGCCGAGCTACCCGACGTTCGACCGCAACCCGCTCGACCTGGTGGACGAGGCCCGCGCGGCGGGCAAGGAACCCGCGCAGCACGTGGTCGACGAGCTCAAGGCAGGGAACCTGCGGTTCGCGTGCGAGGACCCGGACGACCCCGCGAACTTCCCCCGCGTCGTGACGGTGTGGCGCGCGAACATCCTCGGGTCGTCGGGCAAGGGCAACGAGTACTTCCTCAAGCACCTGCTCGGCACGGACGCCGCGGTCAACGCGGCCGAGTCGAGCCCCGAGCGCCGCCCGCGGTCGATGACCTGGCGGGACGAGGCGCCGCACGGCAAGCTCGACCTGCTCGTCACGCTCGACTTCCGCATGACGTCGACGACGCTGTTCTCCGACGTCGTGCTGCCCGCGGCCACCTGGTACGAGAAGCACGACCTGTCCTCGACGGACATGCACCCGTTCGTGCACTCGTTCAACCCGGCGATCAGCCCGCCGTGGCAGACGCGGACCGACTTCGACATCTTCCACACGCTGGCGGGGAAGGTGTCCGAGCTCGCGGTGACGCACCTCGGGGTCCGGGAGGACCTCGTCGCGGCGCCGCTCGCGCACGACACCCCGGACGAGATGGCGGTCCCGCACGGCGCGCTCACCGACTCGGGCCTGCCCGTGACGGAGCGCGAGCTCGTGCCGGGCGTGACGATGCCGAAGCTCGTGGTCGTCGAGCGGGACTACCCGGCGTTCGCCGCGCGCATGGCGTCGCTCGGCCCGCTCACGGAGAAGGCGGGCATGGTGACCAAGGGCGTGCACTTCTCGCCCGCGCCCGAGGTCGCCGACCTCGGACGTCGCAACGGCCTCGTCCAGGACGGTCCTGCGGCCGGGCGCCCGCGCCTGGACCGCGACACGCACGCGTGCGAGATGATCCTCGCGCTGTCGGGGACGACGAACGGCCGGCTCGCGGTGCAGGGGTTCGAGCACGTGGAGCAGCGCACGGGCACCCGGCTCGCGGACCTCGCCCTGGACGAGCAGGGCAAGCGCGTGACGTTCCCGGACGTGCAGTCGCGCCCGACGCCGGTCATCACCTCTCCCGAGTGGTCCGGGTCGGAGCACGGGGGCCGCCGGTACTCGGCGTTCGTCGTCAACGTGGAGCGGCTCAAGCCGTGGCACACGCTCACGGGTCGCCAGCACCTCTACCTCGACCACGACTGGATGATCGAGCTCGGCGAGCACATGCCGATCTTCCGGCCGCCGCTCGACATGCACCGCCTGTTCGGCGACTCGCCGGTCGTGGGCGACACGTCGCCGTCGGGCTACCCCGCCTCCGGCGGTCACGCCGAGGTCGCGGTGCGGTACCTGACGCCGCACAACAAGTGGTCGATCCACTCGGAGTACCAGGACAACCTCTTCATGCTGTCCCTGTCCCGTGGCGGCCCGAACGTCTGGATGTCGCCCGCCGACGCCGCCAAGATCGGGGTCGCGGACAACGAGTGGATCGAGGCGTACAACCGCAACGGCGTGGTCGTGGCGAGGGCGGTGGTCAGCCACCGGATGCCGGAGGGCACGGTGTACATGCACCACGCGACCGACCGCACGATCGACGTCCCGCTCGCCGAGACGTCCGGGCTGCGCGGCGGCATCCACAACTCGCTCACGCGCATCCTCCTCAAGCCGACGCACCTCGCGGGCGGGTACGCCCAGCTCTCCTACGCGTTCAACTACCTCGGGCCCACGGGGAACCAGCGCGACGAGATGACCGTCATCCGCCGACGCAGCCAGGAGGTGCGGTACTCGTGACACGCGTGACACTCGTGACCCGGAGCGGAACGGCGCGGGGCCCGGCCGCGGGCAGGGTGTCGTCGGCGCGGGAGGGGGTGACGTCGTGCGGGTGATGGCGCAGATGTCGATGGTGATGAACCTGGACAAGTGCATCGGGTGTCACACGTGCTCGGTCACGTGCAAGCAGGC
>NZ_JBQEMZ010000037.1:0-4120 GCF_052044445.1 Cellulosimicrobium sp. 22598 | reverse complement strand
AGATACGTCTTGCCCGTCCCCGTCGGACCGATCAACAGAATGTTCGACTTCGCCAGCTCCACGTAGTCCGGGTCGTCGGCCGCGGGGGAGTCGCCGGCCTCCTCGGCCGCGGCGGCGGCGCGGACGCGCTTGTAGTGGTTGTGCACCGCGACGGCCAGGGCCCGCTTGGCGCCGTCCTGCCCGACGACGTAGCGGCTCAGGTGCGCGAAGATCTCGTGGGGCGTGGGGAGGGGGCCGTCGCCGGTCACGACGTCCTGCGCCGCGCTCTCGGCCTCGCGGTCCTCCTCGACCATCTCGAGGCACAGGGCCACGCACTCGTCGCAGATGAACACGCCTGCGGGCCCGGCGATGAGTCGCTTCACCTGGCGCTGGGACTTGCCGCAGAAGGAGCACGTGAGCGCGTCCGCCGCGCGCGGACCGCGCTGCCCGCGCGTGTCGTCGGTGCCGTCGGAGCGTGCCACCGGGTGCCTCCAGTCCAGTCGGTTGCGGCCGATCGTAGCCGCCGCCCACGACACGCCGACAGGTTCCGCTCCCAGGAGGCGCGTCGGGTCAGCGACCCTCGGCAGGCCCGAGGCCCGCCGACCGCTCCGTCAGGAGCTGGAGGCGGCTCGCGGCCCGGAAGGCGTCGGGTCGGTCCGGCATCGCCGTGCGGAAGGCGCCGAGCGCGTGGGCCGACGTGACCACGAGCTCGACGTCGGCGTCCACGAGCACGTCCACGACGGCGATGAACCGCTGCTGGGCCTCCCGGTCCGCGTCCGTGAGGAGGGGGACGTCGGTGACGACCCAGCGACGGAAACGCGCGGCCCAGTCGAGGTACTCGAGGGTGGACGTCGGCCGCCCCGCCAGGTCCGCGAACGTCACCCACAGCTCGGGCTCGCTCTCGCGGGCCGGGCCGTCCACCCGTGCGGCCGTCACCTCGAACGACCTGGTCCCGGTGCGGACGACCGCCCGGGAACCCGGGGCGGGGGCGACGAGCCCGTGGGCGGCGAGCTGCGCCGTCGTGCCGGGGGAGAGCCACGCGCCCGCGGCGAAGCCTGCGCGACCGCGCCCCCCGAGCGCCCGGTAGTCCGTCGCCCCGGCGAGCTCGACCACGTCGAGGTGCGCGCGCAGGAGCGCGATGCCCGGCTCGGCGACGTGGTGCCACAGCGGGTTCGGGAGCAGCGTGCCGGGCTCGTAGTTGGACGTCGCGAGCACGACGACGCCCGCCTCGAACGCGCGGCGCAGGAGCCGGGTGAGCAGGGTCGCGTCGCCGGTGTCGTGCAGGTGGAGCTCGTCGAGGTAGAGCAGCGTGCTCCCGCGCAGGAGGTCGTCGATCGCGGCGTCGACGGTGCCGGGGCGTGGCTCCGCCGACTCCTCCGGCGGCCCGGGCGGCGGCTCCGCGGCCGGGGCGGCCGCGCGGGTGCGCCACCCGCGCGTCGGGCCGCCCTGCCCGACGGCGGGCCGCGGCCCGGCGAGGGCGCTCGCCCGCTGGGCGTGGATCGCCGCGTGCAGCGCGCGGAACAGGTCGTACACATGCACCCGCCGGGCCGCGCCGGCCGGGAGCCCGCCCGCGACGGCCGCGAAGAACGCCCCGGCCAGCCACGACTTCCCGCGCCCCGCGGGGCCCCACACGTACAGCCCGCGGACGGGCCGCCGTCGGGCCCCGGCGAGCTCGTCGCCGAGCCGGGCGAGCCGGTCGAGGAGCGCGGACTGGTCCGGGTCGAGCGCGAACCCCTCGCGCGACGCCGCCGCCTCGACCGCACGCCGGGTGCGGTCGAGGCGGGAGCGGGTCACCGGGCCAGCCTAGGCACGGGGGCTGCGCAGGGCCTTCACCCAGACGCTGACGACGTCCCAGCCGGTGATGACCAGGGTGCCCGCGACGATCGCGTTCGAGAGCCAGGTGACCGAGTCGCCGCCCGTGACCTCGAGGAACGCCGGGTTGACGAGGCGGTCGGCGCTGGCGAGCCAGACGACGGCGGCGGCGAACAGCGCCCCGACGACCGTGTTGGCGACCGCGAGGCCGACGGTCCACCGGCCGCGCGCGTACACGAGGATCGTGAGCACGATCTCGACCGCGACGAGCGCGACGAGCACGCCGGTCCAGACCGGCCACAGGTCGGGCTGCAGCACGGGGACGGCGGTGCCGTCGGGCCCCCGGTACGTCGCGACGTTCTGGAGGAGGAGGACGGCGGCGACCAGGACGAGCAGGCCGACCGACACGACCGTGTCGACGAGCGTGACCTCGCGGGGCGCGCGCTCGGTCGGGAGGCGGTCGACCGTCCAGGGGCCGGTGAGCTCGTCCTGGCTCCGCGGGGAGCCGTACCGTTCGAGCAGGACGAAGACGAGCGTCGTCCAGAACGCGATCTGGAGGGCGACCGAGGCGGTCGTCCAGATGCCGCTCCAGATGGCCGACCCGACGGCGTCGCCGTCGACGAGGTCCGTCGCGAGCACGATCGCCCCGGGGATGAGGCTGACCCAGAGCAGCACCTTGAGGAGCCGCAGCCAGTCGAGGTAGAGCGTCGGGCCGATGAGGTAGAGCGGGCGCCCGGCGAGGTCGGCGGCGAGGCGGTCGGGGTCGCCGAGGTCGTTGAGGACGTCGGTCTCGGCCCGTGCCGGGTCGGTGCCGGCCTCGACCTTGGCCTCGACGGCGTCGGCGACGGACGCGCGCAGCTCCTGCTCGAGGTCGGCGTGCTGGTCCGCGGGGACGCGGCGCAGCGTGGCGGCGACGTAGCGGTCGGTGAGCGTCATGACGTGCCTTCCTGGGAGTCGATGGTCTGGAGGCTGCGCGCGATCGCGAGCCACTCGTCGAGCAGGTCGCGGGCGAAGCGCTCACCCGCGGGGGAGGTGCGGTAGAACTTGCGCGGCCGCGCCTCGTCGGTGTTCCACTCGCTCACGAGGAGGCCCTGCTTCTCGAGCCGGCGCAGGAGCGGGTAGAGCGTGTTGGCGTCGACGGGGACGCCCGCCGCGGCGAGCGCCTCGAGGAGCCCGTAGCCGTAGCCGGGCGTGCGCAGCAGCAGCAGGCTCGCGACGACGACGGAGCCGCGGCGCACCTCCTGGCTGTGCCCGGCGAAGATCTCGGGATCGGTCATGTCTCACACCATAGTGTGTGACACACAGTATGCACAAGAGGCACATCATCGTGTCGGCGCTGGAGCGCTAGACTGGAACGGTTCCAGAGAAGAGTGCGTACCTGCCGCGGGAGGCCGAGTGACCGACCTGATCGACACCACCGAGATGTACCTGAAGTCGATCTACGAGCTGCAGGAGGAGGGCATCCCTCCGCTGCGCGCGCGGATCGCCGAGCGCCTCGGGCACTCCGGGCCGACCGTCTCCCAGACCGTCGCCCGCATGGAGCGGGACGGCCTCGTCGTCGTCGGCGGCGACCGCCAGCTCGAGCTCACGACGCTCGGGCAGCAGACGGCGGTGCGCGTCATGCGCAAGCACCGCCTCGCCGAGCGGCTCCTCACCGACGTCATCAAGCTCGACTGGGAGCAGGTGCACACCGAGGCCTGCCGCTGGGAGCACGTGATGAGCGACCTCGTCGAGCAGCGCCTCGTCGCGCTCCTCGACCACCCCGCGCACGACCCCTACGGCAACCCGATCCCGGGCCTGCGCGAGCTGGGCGAGGACCTGCCGGAGGTCGAGTACCTCGACGGCGTCGTGTCGCTGCCGGCCCACCTCGCCGCGAGCGGCACGGCCGACGGGGGCGAGGTCCGCGTCGTGCTCCAGCGCATCGCCGAGCCGGTCCAGGTCGACGTCGAGCTCCTCGCGCGCTTCGCCGAGGCGGGCGTGTTCCCGCGCCAGACCCTCGTCGTCGCCGTGCACGACGGCGCCGTCACGGTCTCGGGCGACGGCGCCGACACGGTCCTGGACCTCCCGGACGACGTCGCGCGCCACCTCTTCGTCACGGCTGACTGAGCCCGACGCCGCCGTCGTCAGGCTGTCGAACACGACATGAGGGTCGTTATCCATCGGATAACGACCCTCATGTCGTGTTCGCCGGCGGGCGGTGTCGTGCTCGCCGGGCGGGTGGAGCGGGTGCCCGTCAGGCGGGGACGATGAGTCCGGCGGTCTGGGTCTTGGCGCGCTGGAGGCGGGCCTCGGCGTCGGACCAGTTGACGAGGTTCCACCAGGCGGTGAC
>NZ_JBQEMZ010000036.1:0-5546 GCF_052044445.1 Cellulosimicrobium sp. 22598 | reverse complement strand
GTGTGGGGTGGGCCTTCGGTGAAGGGTTGTCCGGCGGCGTCCTACTCTCCCACCCCGTCTCCAGGGCAGTACCATCGGCGCTGAAGGGCTTAGCTTCCGGGTTCGGTATGGGACCGGGCGTTTCCCCTTCGCTGTGACCGCCGTAACTCTGTGAACCTGTCAACATCCTGGGCACCCTTTGGGGGGTGTGGTGTTGGTGGTTCGGGAACCGCACAGTGGACGCGTAGCAAAGTGTGTTGGTGTTGAAGTTGTCGGCTGATTAGTACCGGTCAGCTGCACGGGTCTTTCGTCCCCGCTTCCACGTCCGGCCTATCGACCCAGTGTTCTGCTGGGTGCCTCTCACCCCGTAGGGTATGGAAACCTCATCTTGAAGCAGGCTTCCCGCTTAGATGCTTTCAGCGGTTATCCCTTCCGAACGTAGCCAACCAGCGGTGCTCCTGGCGGAACAACTGGCACACCAGAGGTTCGTCCGTCCCGGTCCTCTCGTACTAGGGACAGCCCTTCTCAAGTTTCCTGCGCGCGCAGCGGATAGGGACCGAACTGTCTCACGACGTTCTAAACCCAGCTCGCGTACCGCTTTAATGGGCGAACAGCCCAACCCTTGGGACCTACTCCAGCCCCAGGATGCGACGAGCCGACATCGAGGTGCCAAACCATGCCGTCGATATGGACTCTTGGGCAAGATCAGCCTGTTATCCCCGGGGTACCTTTTATCCGTTGAGCGACGGCGCTTCCACAAGCCACCGCCGGATCACTAGTTCCGACTTTCGTCCCTGCTCGACCTGTCAGTCTCACAGTCAAGCTCCCTTGTGCACTTGCACTCGACACCTGATTGCCAACCAGGCTGAGGGAACCTTTGAGCGCCTCCGTTACATTTTAGGAGGCAACCGCCCCAGTTAAACTACCCACCAGGCACTGTCCCTGGTCCGGATCACGGACCGAGGTTAGACATCCGAAGCGGCCAGAGTGGTATTTCAACGTTGACTCCACCCGCACTGGCGTACGGGCTTCACAGTCTCCCACCTATCCTACACAAGCCGCACCGAACACCAATACCAAGCTATAGTAAAGGTCCCGGGGTCTTTCCGTCCTGCTGCGCGTAACGAGCATCTTTACTCGTAGTGCAATTTCGCCGAGTTCGCGGTTGAGACAGCGGAGAAGTCGTTACGCCATTCGTGCAGGTCGGAACTTACCCGACAAGGAATTTCGCTACCTTAGGATGGTTATAGTTACCACCGCCGTTTACTGGGGCTTAAATTCTGAGCTTCACCCCGAAGGGTTGACCCGTCCTCTTAACCTTCCAGCACCGGGCAGGCGTCAGTCCGTATACATCGTCTTGCGACTTCGCACGGACCTGTGTTTTTAGTAAACAGTCGCTTCTCCCTGGTCTCTGCGGCCGTCCACGCTCCCACCGCGAGGGTGTTCACGCTTCGGGCCCCCCTTCTCCCGAAGTTACGGGGGCATTTTGCCGAGTTCCTTAACCACGATTCTCTCGATCGCCTTAGTATTCTCTACCTGACCACCTGAGTCGGTTTGGGGTACGGGCGGCTAGAACCTCGCGCCGAGGCTTTTCTTGGCAGCATAGGATCACCCAGTTCGCGCTTGTGCGCTCACCGTCAGCTCTCAGCCTGTGTGTCTGGCGGATTTGCCTACCAGACGGCCTACGGCCTTGGACGTGGTCTACCATCGCCACGCCGGGCTACCTTCCTGCGTCACCCCTGTTAATACGCTTACCTACTACCGGTTCGGGTCCCGCGCGCCCCTGTCCGGTGGCCCCGAAGGGCCGGTGGACAGGTTTGGGCGGTTAGCATCACCGGGCTCGGTATGGGCGGTTCTTCGCCGGTAGGAGAATATCAACTCCTTGTCCATCGACTACGCCTGTCGGCCTCGCCTTAGGTCCCGACTTACCCAGGGCGGATTAACCTGGCCCTGGAACCCTTGGTCATTCGGCGGACGGGTTTCTCACCCGTCTTTCGCTACTCATGCCTGCATTCTCACTCGTGTGGGCTCCACCACTGGGTTCCCCCGCGGCTTCACTGCCCACACGACGCTCCCCTACCCACCTGCGCCTCTGGACCACGAAGGCCTGAGTTGAGCGCAGATGCCACGGCTTCGGCGGTGTACTTGAGCCCCGCTACATTGTCGGCGCGGAATCACTTGACCAGTGAGCTATTACGCACTCTTTCAAGGGTGGCTGCTTCTAAGCCAACCTCCTGGTTGTCTGTGCAACTCCACATCCTTTCCCACTTAGCACACGCTTAGGGGCCTTAGCCGGTGGTCTGGGCTGTTTCCCTCTCGACTACGGAGCTTATCCCCCGCAGTCTCACTGCCACGCTTCCACTTACCGGCATTCGGAGTTTGGCTGACGTCAGTAACCTTGTAGGGCCCATCGGCCATCCAGTAGCTCTACCTCCGGCAAGAAACACGTGACGCTGCACCTAAATGCATTTCGGGGAGAACCAGCTATCACGAAGTTTGATTGGCCTTTCACCCCTAACCACAGGTCATCCCCCAGGTTTTCAACCCTGGTGGGTTCGGTCCTCCACGCGGTCTTACCCGCGCTTCAACCTGCCCATGGCTAGATCACTTCGCTTCGGGTCTAGACCCAGCGACTATGGGCGCCCTGTTCGGACTCGCTTTCGCTACGGCTTCCCCACACGGGTTAACCTCGCCACTGAGCACTAACTCGCAGGCTCATTCTTCAAAAGGCACGCTGTCACCCCAACCAAGGAGGCTCCAACGGATTGTAGGCACACGGTTTCAGGTACTATTTCACTCCCCTCCCGGGGTACTTTTCACCTTTCCCTCACGGTACTGGTCCGCTATCGGTCACTAGGTAGTATTTAGGCTTAGCAAGTGGTCTTGCCAGATTCACACGAGATTTCTCGGGCCCCGTGCTACTTGGGATCCCCTTCGGGAGGCCACGCCATTTCGTCTACCGGACTCGCACCGTCTATGGTCCGCCTTTCAATGCGGTTCGACTATGACACGACTTTCTCACTCCCCGGCGGACTGTCAGATCCACCAGAAGGGTCCCACAACCCCGAACACGCAACGCCTGACAGCTTTACCACGCGCCCGGTTTGGCCTAATCCGCTTTCGCTCGCCACTACTCACGGAATATCTCTTCCTGTCGGTACTGAGATGTTTCACTTCCCGACGTTCCCTCCACACACCCTATATATTCAGGTGCAGGTCACACGACATGACTCGTGCGGGGTTCCCCCATTCGGAAACCCTCGGATCACAGCTCGTTTGCCAGCTCCCCGAGGCTTATCGCAGGCTACCACGTCCTTCTTCGGCTCCTAGTGCCAAGGCATCCACCCTGTGCCCTTAAAAACTTCAACAAAAACAACAAAACTGCAGAGAACCAAGAACCACACCCGAAGGTGTGTCTTGATCTTTACAAAGATGCTCGCGTCCACTGTGCAGTTCTCAAACAACCAACGACCCCGACCCCCACCAGACCCGCCTACCACCCCCACCCCTCCACGAAGGAGGACCAAGGACAGCGGTTCGTGGCCCGAGGACCGGCCCGTACCAGGCACCCCACCAACCGGTGGCCGGTGACCTGAGGACCCAACAGTGTGCTCGACAAGCCCCCCACCCCCCACCAGCGATGTTCCACCACCACCACACCCGACCCCGACACCCCCGAAGGGACGACCAGAGCCTGGCGGGCCGGCAGGTACTGACACCAGCGAAGACCAGGACGCTCTTTCGTCAATGTTCCACCCATGAGCAACCACCCACCACACGTGCGGCGATGGCGTGGCACCTGAACAACCCACCCACCAGCAAAGCCGGCCGGGCGAGTGTTGGTAGCTCCTTAGAAAGGAGGTGATCCAGCCGCACCTTCCGGTACGGCTACCTTGTTACGACTTAGTCCCAATCGCCAGTCCCACCTTCGACCACTCCCCCCGCGAACGGTTGGGCCATGGGCTTCGGGTGTTACCGACTTTCGTGACTTGACGGGCGGTGTGTACAAGGCCCGGGAACGTATTCACCGCAGCGTTGCTGATCTGCGATTACTAGCGACTCCGACTTCATGGGGTCGAGTTGCAGACCCCAATCCGAACTGAGACCGGCTTTTTGGGATTCGCTCCACCTTACGGTATCGCAGCCCTTTGTACCGGCCATTGTAGCATGCGTGAAGCCCAAGACATAAGGGGCATGATGATTTGACGTCATCCCCACCTTCCTCCGAGTTGACCCCGGCAGTCTCCCATGAGTCCCCGGCATAACCCGCTGGCAACATGGGACGAGGGTTGCGCTCGTTGCGGGACTTAACCCAACATCTCACGACACGAGCTGACGACAACCATGCACCACCTGTGCACGAGTGTCCAAAGAGACCACCATCTCTGGTGGCTTCCCGTGCATGTCAAGCCTTGGTAAGGTTCTTCGCGTTGCATCGAATTAATCCGCATGCTCCGCCGCTTGTGCGGGCCCCCGTCAATTCCTTTGAGTTTTAGCCTTGCGGCCGTACTCCCCAGGCGGGGCACTTAATGCGTTTGCTGCGGCACGGAACTCGTGGAATGAGCCCCACACCTAGTGCCCAACGTTTACGGCATGGACTACCAGGGTATCTAATCCTGTTCGCTCCCCATGCTTTCGCTCCTCAGCGTCAGTTGCGGCCCAGAGACCTGCCTTCGCCATCGGTGTTCCTCCTGATATCTGCGCATTCCACCGCTACACCAGGAATTCCAGTCTCCCCTACCGCACTCTAGTCTGCCCGTACCCGATGCAAGCTCGAGGTTGAGCCTCGAGTTTTCACACCAGACGCGACAGACCGCCTACGAGCTCTTTACGCCCAATAATTCCGGACAACGCTTGCGCCCTACGTATTACCGCGGCTGCTGGCACGTAGTTAGCCGGCGCTTCTTCTGCAGGTACCGTCACTTGCGCTTCTTCCCTGCTGAAAGAGGTTTACAACCCGAAGGCCTTCATCCCTCACGCGGCGTCGCTGCATCAGGCTTGCGCCCATTGTGCAATATTCCCCACTGCTGCCTCCCGTAGGAGTCTGGGCCGTGTCTCAGTCCCAGTGTGGCCGGTCGCCCTCTCAGGCCGGCTACCCGTCGTCGCCTTGGTAGGCCATCACCCCACCAACAAGCTGATAGGCCGCGAGCCCATCCCTGACCGAAAAACTTTCCAACCACCCCCATGCGAGGACGGCTCATATCCGGTATTAGCCCCGGTTTCCCGGAGTTATCCCGAAGTCAAGGGCAGGTTACTCACGTGTTACTCACCCGTTCGCCACTAATCCACCCAGCAAGCTGGGCATCATCGTTCGACTTGCATGTGTTAAGCACGCCGCCAGCGTTCGTCCTGAGCCAGGATCAAACTCTCCGTAAATGAACAACGCCCACCACCAGGACAAACCCAGCAGTGAACAATCCATACGAAGCGAACCCACCAGGGTTCACAAAACTGGCATCAACACGAAAGATGACATCATCTTCCGAAATCAACCAAAGGAATCCCAGACACAACCAACCACCCCACCCGACGGGCGAAGACGATCAGCCATGCCACAGGGACAAAAA
>NZ_JBQEMZ010000035.1:0-5985 GCF_052044445.1 Cellulosimicrobium sp. 22598 | reverse complement strand
CGTGCGCCCCGGCCCGCGCGGTATGGAAGCAGTACGGAATCGGCACCTACCCCGAGGAGGGCGTCATGGGGAGTCCGTCGTGCCGTCGGTACAGCCGAACGCCGGGCACCGGTCCGGCGCACGAACACAGGAGGTCTCGATGGCAGCACGAGCGCGGGTGTCATGGCGAGGGAGGGCGCTCGGACCGTCCGCCGGAGCGGTAGGTCTGGCGACGGCGGCCCTGGTCGGGTTCGCCGGGGTCGCGGCGGCCGCACCCGTCACCGACGTCGTCGACGGCTCCGGGACGAGCGGGACGTTGGAGTCCGGAGTTCGCTGGGAGTCGACCGCGGAGCTCTCCGGCGGACAGGCCACGTTGACTCAGGGGCAGGAGGCCACCGTCGCTTTCTCGGAGCCGGTGGAGCTTGAGCTTACGATCTGGAGCCTCCAGCAAAATGCGGCGGGACAGGAGTGCGTCTTCGTCTCGGACGGTATCGAGCCGGTGAGCGTCAGCGCCCGGCACCGTTGGGACCCCGGCACCCGTCAGCTCTGCGGCGTGGAGAACGTGTCCGGCGCGGCGAGCGTGTTCGAGGGTTCGGCGGTCGAGCAGGTGACGGTGACGGCGACCGGGTCCAACGCGACGCACGCGCGGCTCCTCGGCGACTTTCGCGTGACCGTGGAGCGGGACGCCGCAGAGCTTGTCGGCGACTCTGCTGCCACCGTGACCGGTGCGGGGACGACGATCGACGTCCTGGCCAACGACGTCCTGCCCGAGGGGTCGAGCCTGCCGACGGTGGACGCCGCGTCCGCCCACGGAGGCGCGGTCACCGTGACGCCCGAGGGGCTCGTCGTCTACACACCTCCCGCCGGGTTCGTCGGCACCGACTCGTTCACCTACCAGGTCGTCGGGCCGGACCGGGTGGCACGGTCGGCGACCGTGACCGTGACCGTGACCGAGGATGAGAGCGGCGTCCCGCTGGTCGCGCCGCTCGGGGCCCTCGCGGCCGGTGTCGGGGCCCTGTCCTTTGTGGCGGTGCGGCGCCGGGCACGCCGCTGACCGACGCGCGCTCGCGCGGCGGATGACCGTGGCGCGTCCCGGTGTTGGGGCGCGCCACGGTCGTGTCGTGGCAGCGCGGCCAGGGGCGGAGGCATGGACCGGGTGAACCGGTCAGACCGGCTAGATAGGTCGAAGTCGGAGAGGTATGGTCCGGTGGGGATTGTGCACGTCCAGTGCCCGCCGCGCCGTGCGGATCAGCACACATGCGCGGTGATACCGTCCGTCCAGGTGCCACGAGGTGTCAGAGCATGCTTGACCGCGCAGAGAGCGGCGCGTCGCAGACCTCGCTCGGCTGGGCGGATCTCCACGACGACCGGCTCGTCGACGCGCTGCGCGCCGGGCAGGACGCGGCGTTCACCGAGCTCTACCGTCGGCACGGTCCCGCGGCGCTCGGGGTGGCCCGGCGCGTCCTCGGAGCGGGACCCAGCGCCGACGACGCGGTGGCGGAGGCCTTCACCGCGCTGCTGGCGAAGGCGCGCGAGGGCGGCGGGCCGACGAGCAACGTCCGCTCGTACCTACTGACGTCCGTGCGCAACGCGGCGCTGAGCCACGTCCGCTCGCAGGAGAAGGTCCGGCCAGCGTCGCATGAGGCTCTCGACGGCCCGGCGCACGACCCCGACCGCCTGACCGTGGCCGAGGACGTCTCCCTCGTGCGCTCGGCGTTCGGCACGCTGCCGGCCCGCTGGCAGCAGGTGCTCTGGTACCTGGACGTGGAGGGCATGACGCCGGCTCAGGCGGCGCCGATGCTCGGCATCTCGCCGAACGCCGCGTCGTCACTGGCCCGGCGAGCGCGCGACCGTCTGCGCCACGGCTATCTCCAGGCCCACGTACGGCGGGCCGACCCCGGGTGCGCGGACTTCTCGCCGCACCTGGCGCGGTACGCGCAGGGTGGTCTCACCCCGCAGGTACGGCGGCGCATCGAGACGCATCTGACGACCTGTGCCCCGTGCACCGCAGTCGTCGAGGAGCTGAGCGACCTCCGCGGTCGTATGCGCATCCTGCTCCTGCCCCTTGGAGCCCCGGCAGTGCTCGCAGCGTCGTCGGACGGCCAGCGTTCGCACCGGGCGGGCAGGTCGGCGCTGGGGGGTCGGTGGGCGGCACAGCGCCGCACTCGTGGCGCAGCCGCCGGCGCCCTCGCCGTGGTCGGTGCGTCCGGGACGTTGGCCTCCGCCCGTCCCACGGACGACGGCTCGGACGGCCCGGCCGACGACCTCGCGACCGGTGTGGTCGGTAGCCCGCCCGAGGGCGTGGTCGGTGGTGTGGCAGGCGTGCACGAGGCGGACGGCGTGGACCGGGCGACGGCGGCAGTACCCCTGGGGGGCGAGCGAGCAGGTGCCGCAGCAGGGGCTGCGGCGGCCGTCGTGGCGGCTGCTGGGGCGGAGCGAGGTCCGTCGGCGCTCTCTCGTCGGGGACGCCGCCGTGGGGTGGGCGGCGCCGCAGGTGCCAGCGCCGTCAGACAGCGCGACGGCGCGTCGTCGGGCGGTCTGCTCCTGCTTCCTATCGTGGGGTGGTTCGGGGAGTGGCCGCGGTGGTGGTCCGCGGTGGTGGGGACGGTGCGTCACCCGGGGCGCTTCGTGCGCCGGGTGTGGTGGTCGCGCCCCGCGCGGACCTGGCCCTGGTCCGTCGGTGTGGTGTCGACGGTGCTCGTCGTGCTCCTGGGTGTGGCGGCATCGGGGATGCTCCCCGTCCCGGTGGTCGTCGCCCCGGTCGGTGCGCCGGTGGCCTCCGACGGGGCGGGCCCCGCGGACGCCGAGTCCGGCGTGGAGGGCGACGAGGGTGACCCGTCGGTGCCGGCCGAGGCTCAGGGGAGCGGGGCGGTACCGACGCCGGGAGAGCACGGCTCCCCGGTGGGCGCACCAGACGGCGCGGGCGGAGAGGGGCCGGGCACCGGGGGCGACTCCGGCGCGCCGGGCGACGCTGCACCGCCTGGGGTGCCGCGGGGGGCGGCGGATCCCGGCGACCCCACGACGCCCCCGGACCCGGTCGAGCTCGACGTCGTCTTTGAGGACCTCGGAGACCTCGCGCCCGGGCGCCCCGGGGTCCTCGGCGTCACCGTCACGCACGCCGGCCCGGCCCTGGTCGCGACCGTCGTACTCGAGGTGGTGCTGCCCGCTGGCGTTGCCCTCGACTCTGCCGACCCCGGGCGGGCTTCTTCCGACTGGACGTGTGAGCCGTCGGACGCTGGTGCTCTCTGTACGGTACGCGGGCTCGCCCTCGGGGCGGCCTCGACGCTGCTCGTCCCCGTCGTCGTCGCCGCGCACGCCACCGAGGGCGCGGTTCCCGTCACTGTCCGACCCGCAGACGGGCAGTCGGACGCGGTGTTCAGCCAGGACGTCGTGGTGCGGGACTCGTCGCTCGCCGCGCGCTACGTCGCGGTGGGCGACGTCGGCGTCACCCAGGTGGGGGCCCCGGTCCTGCATTGCCCGCCGTCCGACAGCAGGTGCGCGAGCGTCGTCGACGGCACCGCGACCGGGACCCTGCAGGACAACAAGGCGTGGCAGATGGTGACGGTCGACGAGCTGGGCACGGGAACGCCGTCGTCCCGGGCTCGTCTCGACCTGCCGTCCGGCAGCGAGATCGTCAGCGCGCGGCTGTACTGGGGCGGCGAGTACCGCACCGGCATGTGTGACGGGTCCGTCGGGACGGTGCGGCTGGCCTCGCCCGGTGGATCGCTCAGGCAGCCCGTCGGCGCGGTCGTGGTCGAGCGTGCGCCCGGGCGCGACTACGCGGTCTACCAGGCCAGCGTCGACGTGACGGCGCAGGTCCGGGCCGGGGGGTCGGGAACCTGGGGGGTCGCCGACGTGTGCGCGGCCGGTGGCAGCGGGTCGATGGCCGGGTGGGCACTCGTGGTGGTGCACCGGGACCCGACCGGCACCGCCTCGAGACTCGCGATCGTGAACGACGGTCTCCTGGCTGTCACCAAGGGGGACGGAGGCCGCGAGACGGTCGTCGCAGGTCGCGCAGGGTCGCAGGCCCGCATCGGTGCGGTCGCCTGGGAGGGCGACCGCGCGACCGGTGGGGACCAGCTCTTCCTCGACGGCACCGCGCTGGTACCGCTGCGGTGGACCGGATCCGGCCCCGGCGCGGTCGGATCGGGCAGCAATGCCTTCGACTCGACGGCGTGGGGGTCGTCCTACGCGAACTCGCTTGGTGTCGACGTGAAGCCGTTCCGGCCGGCAGCGCTGCTCGCCTCGCGTGCCGCGCTGCGTGCCGTGAGTACGGGGGACGACTTCTGGGTGGGGGCGCTCACCGTCGTCACGGGTGGGTCATGAGCCCGGGCCGGACGACGGGGTCGAGCAGACCGGTCTCGTGCGCCCTCCGCAGTGCGGATGCCCTGTCGTGCACTCCCAGCCGGCGGTAGATGTCGCGCACCTGCGTCTTCACGGTGTTCGCCGACACGAACGACCGACGGGCGATCTGGGTGGCGGTGAGCCCCTGCGCGAGCATGCTCAGCACCTCCGACTGCCGCTCGGAGAGCGTGGCAAACGTCGGCTCGACCGGTTCGCGTGCCGTGCGCGCGAGCTCCTCGACGACGGGGTGCCCGAACAGGCGCGCGGCAACGCGAAGGACGGCGGGCGATCCCCAGCGCAGCGGGAAGGACCCTCCGGTGCGGCGGACCGTGTCGAGAGCGTGGGCAAGCTCGCGGTGGGCGTCGTCATCGGATCCGAGCGCGAGGTGCGCGTCCGCGCTGAGCAGGCGCGCCTCGATGCGAACGCGTGGTGAGGCGGAGTGGGCGACCGCTGGGTTGCGGACGGCGGCGAGGGCCTCGCGGGGGCGCCGATGGGCGAGGCAGAGCCGCGCCGTCAGGAGCGAGTGCGCAGCGGGCTCCTGGTCGAGGAGCTCGGCCACGAGCTCGGCGCTCGTGCCGCGGCCGTGCTCCAGGTACAGGCGCCCGAGGTCGAGCGCGAGCAGAGGGGGGATCGGCCGGGGTCGGTGCGGGTCTCGTGCGACGTCACCGGTGTGGGCCGCGGGAGAGCGCTGCAGCAGCGAGGCGTGGAGGCCGTCGAGGGCGACGGCGGGCGTCGGGCTCAGGGCGGCGTGCCAGGTGTCCAGGTGCAATGCGACGAACCAGAGGTCCGTCGCCCAGTGCGCGTCCCGGAGGCAAGGGTCGGCGACAGCGCCGGTGGGGACTGTTGCTTCGAGGAGCGCGACGTTGGTGGCGAGGAGGAGCGGGTCGCCGAACGTCTGCCGCCACCACGGTGGTGGCGAGGGGAGCAGACAGGCCTCGGCGATCCAGCTCTGCGCGCGGTGGCGTTGCGCGTCGAGCGCTAGCGCGAGGGCTGCGGCCTCGGCGGCCGCCCGTGCCAGTCTCGCCGCCCCGGTGGAGATCGACAGCCGGTACGCCTCCTCGGCGTGGAGGAGTGCCTCCGTCGTCCGTCCTGCCTCGAGTGCGCTGACGAAGGCCTGGAGCATGACCAGGACCCGGGGCCGCGGGAGCTCGGTGTTCCTCGCCCGCAGGAGCCACTGCGAGGCGGTCGCCGACGAAGGACCGGGCTGCCCCGCGCGTCGTTGGTTGGCCGTCCGGATGAAGGCGGACAGCCCGGACAGGGTCTCGTCGGGGGAGATGCTGGTGGCCCGGTATTGCGGGTGGGTGGGCATCGGGCGTGTCACGGACACGAGGTCGAGGAGGTCGGAGGGGACCGACGGCGGGTCCCCGGCGAGCACCGCGGCCTGGACATCCTGGAGGGCGGTGCCGTCCTCCTCGTCGAGCAGGCCGGTCCAGCAGTGCTCCAGCACGCTCCGTGCGGCGTCGGTGTCGCCTGTCCGGATGGCTCCCAGCAGCGTATCGACCTCGCTCGCGTTGGTGGTTCGGGTCGGCATCGCCTGACACTCCACTGTGCAGTCCTCCCAGATTCCCAGCGTGAAGCCGATATTTCCGATTCGGTGGGGTCTTGCACCACTAGGACGCCGAGCCTCACAGTTCGTGTCGTGTGATGCGGGTCACATGCAGC
>NZ_JBQEMZ010000034.1:0-8491 GCF_052044445.1 Cellulosimicrobium sp. 22598 | reverse complement strand
CGACCCAGCAGCCCGGCCGACGACTTCGTCACCCACACGCCCGAGTCGTTCAGGTCCACGTCCGCCGTGGCCTCGCCCTCGTAGAACAGCGCCATCCCGACCAGCGCCGTCGAGAACACCGACACGGTGCTCACCGACGCGACGGTCCGACGATGCTCGCGGATGCTCGAGAGAAGGCCCACCAATGCTCCCTAAGTACGTGGTCGGGGCGCACGAGACCGCGTCGTCCTGTCGAGCCGGGTGGCGAGAGAGGGGGAGACGCGCGTCTGTGCCCACAGAACGCCCCGTCGAGGGTAACCGAGCGGTCGGGGTCGCCGACATGGTGACCACTCCCCATGCGGGTGGAATCTCCGGGTGTTCAGGGCAGAAGGGACGCTCGCGACAGCGCCGCACGGTCGAGCGTGTGCTCCGCGGCGGCGTGGAGCGGGTCGGACGAGCGGGTCGCCGTGGTCCCCGGGGCGACGGCGAGCCGGTCGCGTCGCGCCTGTGCGCGCGCCGCGGCGCGGCGGCGCCCGAGGTCGCTCAGCGCCGAGCCGACGACGACGAGCAGACGGTCGGCGCCGCGCGGCTCGGCGGTGCGGGGCAGGGTGGGGGAGTACGCGCTCATGAGGGGTTCTCCTTGCCGTCGATCGTGGGGAAGACGTTGAAGTGGATCTGCACGGGTCGCGCGCCCGGCGCCTGCTCCTGGCCCTCGAACCGGTGGAGCGTCGCGTCGAGCGCGTCCCAGGCGTCCGCGACCTCGTTCATCTGGTCAGCGGTGAGCCACATGCTGGCGGTCGTGAGGCGCGCCCCGTCGAGCCAGCGGGTCGGGAGCTCGGAGGAGCGTTCCAGGAACGCCTGGATCTTGCGGGCGCGCGCGTTCTCGAACTCCCGGCTCACCATCGCGGTGGCGAGCGTGGTCGCCGTGTCCTCGGTCTCGTCGGGCGTGCTCACGGTGAAGCCGCCCGGCGGCCGTTCCCACCACCGCTCCCGCGCCGTGCCGCGGCCGGCCACCTCGCGGACGAAGCCGTGCCGGGCGAGCTGGCGCAGGTGGTAGCTCGTCGAGCCGCTGGACTCACCGACGAGGTCGGCGAGGCGGCTCGCGGTGAGCGCGCCGTGGGTGGAGAGCAGGTCGAGGATCTGCACCCGCAGCGGGTGCGCGAGCGCCTTGAGCTGCGCCGGACCGAGCGCCGGGTGGCGCTCGGCGCTCGGGGGTGTGGTGTCGCCGTCGGTGCTCATGGCACGAGAGTAGCCATGCAAAGACACCTTTGCAAGAGGTTCTTTGCAACGAGTTCTTGGGACGCGTTGCGAGACGAGACGCGAGGGGGCGAGGGGCGGCGCGAGGTGCGAGCATCGGTCGCATGGCCCACGTGGTGGAGCGGGTGCGCGGGGCGACGGAGCGCGCGATCTTCCTCCGGGTCGCGGGCCCGGACGCGACCGCCACGAGGGCGCGCATCCACGAGACGCCGGGTCCGCGCTGGTTCGACCGGGGCTCGCCGGTCCAGCGCGTGCACGGCGACGCGTCGATGTTCGTCGGAGGGCTGCGCGCCCTGCTCCTCCAGAGCCTGCACCCGCTGGCCATGGCGGGCGTCGCCGCGCACTCGGGTTACCGGGGCGACCCCTGGGGCCGCCTCCAGCGCACGTCGACCTTCATCGCCGTGACGACGTTCGGCACCGCCGACGACGCCGAGCGCGCGGTCGCGGCGGTCCGCGCGGTCCACGAGCGCGTCCGGGGCCGGGCGCCCGACGGCCGCCCCTACCGGGCGAGCGACCCCGACCTGCTGCGGTGGGTCCACGTCGCGGAGACCCAGAGCTTCCTCGTCGCGCACCAGTCGTTCGGTCGACGCCCGCTCGACGCGCAGGGGTGCGACGAGTACGTCGCCCAGGCCGCCGTCGTCGGGCGCGCGCTGGGGGTCGTGGACGCGCCCCTGACCCGTCGGGAGCTGGACGCGGCGGTCGAGGAGTACCGGCCGGCGCTCTCGCTCACGCCGTCCGCGCTCGACGCCGCGCGGTTCCTGCTCGTCGAGCCCCCGCTCCCGTGGCCGGTGCGACCGGCCTACGCCGGGCTGGCCGTCGCCGCTCGCGAGTCGCTGCCCGCGTGGGCCCGCGCCGGGATGCCGCGGGTGCGCGGCCTGCCGGCGTGGTGGGCGCGGCCCGCCGGCGCCACGGTCACGCGGCTGATCCGCTGGGCGCTCCCTGCGTCGTGAGGTCGCGGCGCCGTGAGGTCGCGCCCTCCGTGCGGGCTCACGGCGGTGGTCACGGCGTGTCGCGCCGCCGGCGGTAGGCGTCGAGGTCGCCGTTGAGGCGGCCCAGCAGCTCGGCGAGCAGCGCGCGGTCCAGGCGGGACCAGTCGCCCAGCACGTCGGCGTACAGCTCCGTCCGCGCGACCCGGTGCGCGGCGAGCTCGTCGAGGCCCTCGCTCGTCGGCTCGACGACGACCGCGCGGCCGTCACGGGGGTCGCGCGCGCGGCGGACGTGACCGGCCCGTTCGAGCGCGACGACCTGGCGGGTGACGGTCGACGCGTCGAGGCCGAGGCGCTCCGCGAGCGCGTTCACGTGCAGGGGGCCGTGCGTCCCGAGCGTGTGGAGCAGGAGGTAGCCGGAGCGGTCGAGCGTCCCGCCGCGGCGCGAGGTGCCCGGCGTCCCCGACGCGCGGGTGCGCTCGGCGCGCCGCAGGAGCTGCGCGACCTCCAGCTCGATCGCGCCGAGCACGTCGTGCGCGGTCGCGTCGTCGCGCGCCGACGCCCCGCCGGACGACGCACCGGCTCCGTGATCGTTTCCCTCGGCAACCGTCATAGGTGTATTCTACAGATACTTACCTGTCAGATACAGATAAAAACTGCCGCCGAGTCCCCTCGGGCCGAGCGGCACTCTCCCACCGACCAGGAAGTACGAACGCAGTGGCCTCCACGCGCAACGAACCGAACCGCACCGCCATCTACGCGACCGCTCTCACGGCGTTCTTCGCGATCGCCGGCATCGCGGTCGTCGACCCGATCCTGCCCGTCATCGGGGAGGAGATCGGGGCGTCGACCTGGCAGATCGAGCTCCTCTTCACGGCCTACATCGCCGTGATGGCGCTCGGCATGATCCCTGCCGTCATGGCCACGGGTCGGTTCGGCTACAAGAAGATCCTCGCGACCGGCGTGAGCCTCGTCGCCGTGGCCGCGGTGCTCGCGGCCCTGAGCACGAGCATCGGCCAGCTCGCCGCGCTGCGCGGGCTGTGGGGCCTCGGCAACGCGATGTTCTTCGCGACCGCGATGGTCCTGCTCGTCTCGCTCGCGAACGACCGCGAGTGGGTCGTCGAGCTCTTCGAGACGTGCGTCGGGCTCGGCTTCGCCGTCGGCCCGCTGCTCGGCGGCCTGCTGGGCGGCATCTCGTGGCGTGTCCCGTTCTTCGTCTGCGGCGTCTTCATGCTCGTCGCGCTGCTCGTGTCCGTGACGCGTCTCCAGGACCCGGCCGAGAAGCCCGCGCCCCTGCAGCTCGGCCAGGTGTTCCGCCTCTTCCGCAAGCCCGGCTTCCTCGCGCTCGCCGCGGTCACCGCCGCGTACAACTTCTGCTTCTTCATCGTGCTCGGGTACACGCCGGTGTTCCTCGGCCTCGACGTCGTGCCGCTCGGCCTCGTCTTCACCGCGTGGGGCGTGGGGCTCGCGGTCGGGATCCTCGTCGTCGGGCACCGCCTCGCCCACCGCGTGGGCGCGGTCCAGACGCTCGGCGTCGCGATCGTGGGCGTGCTGGTCGCGCTGGTCCTGCTGGCGCTCGACCTCGGGACCGCGTGGTCCGTCGTCGTGCTCGTGGGGGCGGGCGTCTTCATGGGGATCGCGAACGCGAACCTCACCGACCTGTCGCTCGCGCTCGGCGACCCGGACCGGCGCGTCACGACCGGGGCCTTCAACCTCGTGCGCTGGGGCTTCGCCGCGCCCGCGCCGGTCATCGCGGGCCTCCTGCACCCGGTCTCCGCGACGGCCCCGTTCTGGCTGGGCGCGGGGATCCTCGTGCTCGGCGTCGTCGTCTTCGTGGCGTTCGGGCACCGCATGGCAGGTGACATCGGTGAACGCGTGCTGTGGTCGCGCTGGAACCGCCGGGCCCGCGCGGTCGAGGGGACGCCCGAGGAGGCTCTCGGCGAGGTCTGAGCCACCGACGACGAAGAGGGGGCCCGGGCCTGCGGCTCGGGTCCCTCAGTCCTCCGGGGCGGTCGAGGTGTCGGTCGGGGTGTCCGCGGCCGACGTCTCCGCGACCTGGGTGAGGGCCTCGATCCCGACCGTGAGCGCGCGCAGGTCCGCGACGTCGAGCCGGTCGAGCAGGTCCGTGAGCGGCTCGTCCTCCTGCGCGGCGATGCGCCGCACGGCCGCGGCGCCGCGCGGCGTCGCGGCGACCAGCCGCACCCGACCGTCCTGCGGGTCGGGACGGCGCGCGGCCATCCCCGCCGCCTCCAGCCGGTCCACGATCCCCGAGAGCGTCGCCGGGGAGATGCCGAGCACCTCCGCGAGCCGGTGCGAGCTCGTCTCGCCGTCGAGCTGGAGGACCGCGAGCGCGCGCAGCTGGGGGACCGTGAGGGTCGTGCGCAGCAAGGGCTCGAGCCGTTGGGCGAGGAGCAGCTCGGCGAGGCTGCGCTGCGCGTCCTCGAGGCGCCGCGCCAGCGCCGCGCGCTCGTCGTCGGCGGGGTGGGTCACGGCGCAGACTCTATCGGTGGGAGCGGGAACCATCTCGAGATGCTTCGCGTTACGCTAACGAAATCGCGACGCCGACGTCGTCTCCCACCCGACCTGGAACCCTTGGAGGCTCCGTGTCCCGTCTCGCCCGGCTGTCGCTGGCCAACCGCGCGCTCGTCGCGCTCGCCACGGTCGCGATCGCGATCTTCGGCGTCATCAGCATGGGGTCGCTCAAGCAGGAGCTCATCCCGAGCCTGCAGATCCCGACTGCCGCCGTCGTCGGCGTCTACCCGGGCTCCGCCCCGGCGATCGTCGAGCAGCAGGTGACCGTCCCCGTCGAGACGGCCGCGCGCGCCGTCAAGGGCGTCGAGGACGTCACGTCGACGTCGTCGACCGGCATGTCCGTGACGACCGTGCAGTTCGCGTACGGCACGGACATGGACGCCGCGGCCTCCCAGCTCCAGACGGCGATCACGCGCCTGCAGTCCCAGCTCCCCGAGGACGTCGAGCCGCAGGTCGTCACGGGGTCGGTGGACGACCTGCCCGTGATCCAGCTCGCCGTGTCCGGCGGAGCCGACGACGCGGCGCTGGCCGACACCGTCACGTCGAGCGTCGTCCCGGCGCTCGAGGACGTCGAGGGCGTGCGCAGCGTCGCGGTGAGCGGCATCGCCGACCAGCAGGTGACGGTCGACCTCGACCCGGCCGCGCTCGCCGCCGCCGGGCTCAGCCCGGCGCAGGTCTCCACGATCCTCCAGGACAACGGGGTCGTGATCCCCGCCGGGACCGTCGCCGAGGGCGACCGGACCCTCAGCGTGCAGGTCGGTACCGCCGTCACGACCGTCGACGAGCTCGCCGCGCTGCCGCTCGTGTCCCCGACCGCGGCGCCCGGCACCGCGCCCGTCGCGCTCGGCGACGTCGCGACCGTGACCGCGGGCCCCGAGCCCGCGACGTCGTACTCGCGCCTCGACGGCGAGAACGCGCTCGCGGTCGCGATCACCAAGACGCCCGCGGGCAACACGGTCGAGGTGTCGCACGCCGTCCAGGGGGCGATCGACGACCTCTCCGGCGTGCTCGACGCGCAGGACGTGCGGGTCGACGTCGTGTTCGACCAGGCGCCGTTCATCGAGGAGTCCATCGAGGGCCTCGCGACGGAGGGCCTGCTCGGCCTCCTGTTCGCCGTCGTCGTGATCCTGCTGTTCCTCGCGTCGCTCCGCTCGACGCTCGTCTCGGCGGTGTCGATCCCGCTGTCGCTGTTCGTGACGTTCATCGTCATGAACGCCACGGGCTACACGCTGAACATCCTCACGCTCGGCGCCATGACGGTCGCGATCGGCCGCGTGGTCGACGACTCGATCGTTGTCATCGAGAACATCAAGCGGCACCTGTCATACGGCGAGGAGAAGGCGGGCGCCATCATCGGCGCCGTCAAGGAGGTCGCGGGCGCGATCACCGCCTCGACCGTGGCGACCGTCGCCGTCTTCCTGCCCATCGCGCTCGTGGGCGGCATGGTCGGCGAGCTCTTCCGGCCCTTCGCGCTCACCGTCGCCATCGCGATGCTCGCGTCGCTCTTCGTGGCGCTGACGATCGTCCCGGTCCTCGCGTACTGGTTCATCACGTCCCCGCCCGTCCCGGCGGACCCGGAGGCCGCGCGCCTCGCGGGCGAGCGGGCGCGCGCCGCGGCGGAGGCCAAGGAGCGCCGCGGTCTGTGGCAGCGCGGATACGTCCCGACGCTGCGGGCGGCGCTGCGCCACCCGGCGATCACGCTCGGCGTGTCCGTCGCGATCCTCGCCGGGACGCTCGCGCTCGTGCCGCGCCTGGAGACCAACTTCCTCGGCGACACCGGCCAGGACACGCTCACCGTCACCGAGTCGTTCGCGCCCGGCACGTCGCTCGAGGCGCAGGACGCCGCCGCGCGCGACGTGGAGCAGGCGCTCATGGGCGTCGACGGCGTCGCGACCGTGCAGACGACGGTCGGTACAGCGGGCGGCCCCGAGGCCGCGTTCTTCGGCGGCGGGGGCTCCCCGACGGCGACGTTCGCCGTCACGCTCGACGCGGACGCCGACGCCGTCGCGGCCCAGGAGGACGTGCGCGACGCCGTCTCCGGGCTGGGCGGGGAGTCGAGCGAGGGCATCGAGGTCGCCGGGGCCGACGCCGCGTTCGGCAGCTCGACGGTCGACCTCGTCGTGCGCGCCCCCGACACCGAGACCCTCACGGCTGCCGCAGCCGACGTTCAGGAGCTCGCCGAGGACGCCGACGGCGCCGCGCAGGTGACCAACAACCTCGCCTCCGCGCAGTCCACGGTCCAGGTGACCGTCGACCGCGACGCCGCGGCCGCCGTCGGGCTCACCGAGACCCAGGTCGCCGGGACGGTCGCGGGGACGATGTCTCCCGCGCCGATCGGCACGGTGAACCTCGGCGACGGCCCGGTCCAGGTCCGCGTCCTCGCGGGCGAGGCCCCGGCGACGGTCGCGGAGCTCGAGCAGGTCGTGCTGCCCACGGCGGCAGGACCGGTCCCGCTCACGCAGGTCGCCGAGGTCGCGGAGGTCGACGTCCCGACCTCGATCACCCGGGTCGACGGCGAGCGCAGCGCGACGATCTCCGTCACGCCCGCCGGCCAGGACCTCGGCGCGCTCACCGCCGAGCTCACGACCGCGATCGACGGCCTCGACCTGGAGGGCGGGGCGACCGTCGAGATCGGCGGCGTCGCGTCCGACCAGGCCGACGCGTTCGCCGACCTGGGGCTCGCGCTGCTCGTCGCGATCCTCATCGTCTACCTCGTCATGGTCGCGACGTTCCGCAGCCTCCTCCAGCCGTTCATCCTGCTCGTGTCGATCCCGTTCGCCGCGACGGGCGCGCTGCTCCTGCTGCTCGCCACCGCGACGCCGCTCGGCGTGCCGGCCCTCATCGGCCTGCTCATGCTCGTCGGCATCGTGGTGTCCAACGCGATCGTGCTCATCGACCTCATCAACCAGTACCGCGAGCGCGGCCGGTCGCTCGACGACGCCGTCATGGAAGGTGCGCGCAAGCGCCTGCGCCCCATCGTCATGACGGCTGCGGCGACGATCTTCGCGCTCACCCCGATGGCGATCGGCATCACCGGCGGCGGGGCGTTCATCTCCCAGCCCCTCGCGCTCGTCGTCATCGGCGGCCTGCTGAGCTCGACGCTGCTGACCCTGGTCGTCGTCCCGGTGCTCTACACGCTCGCCGAGCGTCGCGGCGAGAAGCGCGCGGCGAAGAAGGCCGCCAAGCAGGAGGCCGCGGCCCAGGCCGAGGCCGACAAGGCCGAGCAGTCCGAGAAGGCCGCCGCCCAGCCCGTTGCGGAGGCGTAGCCCGCCGAGGTAGAGCCCTGGTCTACCGAGGTAGAGCCCTGGTCGGTTTTCAGGCCGCGGGGTCGGGTCCGCGGTGGGGGTGGGCTCGGTGCTCGGGGCTGCGGCGCCGTCACCGTGGCCTGTCGGGCGTGGGTCTTTGGAGCGCCGCTCTGACGCCCCTTCGCATCCGAGCCCACCCCCACCGCTCGGCCGTCGCGGCACCCTGGCCCGGGCTCACCCGAGCCAGCTCGCCGACGTAGACCCGTGGTCCGCCGACGTAGACCCGTGGTCCGCCGAGGTAGGCCCGTGGTCCGCCGAGGTAGAGGCCTGGTCCGACGACGTCCGCTCGCCCTGCGTTGCATCGTCGCCGATGGATCGGACGGCGGTCCGGTCGCCCAGGAGGCGCCGGCGGCGACCCCCGGCTGGGCCGACACCGCGGGCGGTCGCCCGAGGTGGCCCAAGACCAGGGCGAGACGACGCCGGGCGGGGTGGGTGGTGGTGCCGCGTCGTGGCGGGCCTGGCGGGAGCGACGCGAGGAACGAGCGGCGCGGA
>NZ_JBQEMZ010000033.1:0-10865 GCF_052044445.1 Cellulosimicrobium sp. 22598 | reverse complement strand
GGGGCGCTTGGCGATTCGTTCGACGTTGGTCAGCGGCACGGTCGGGGCGGTGGTGGTGCGGGCGCGCTCGAGGAGGCGGTCTTCGGCCGCCAGCAGCACCTGGGGGGAGAACAGTGCGGAGTGCTTCGGACGGAACACACTCGTGCCGTCCGGCCGGCGGAACACGGCCGGGCTCGATGCGAGCTCCGGCGGGGTCAGGCGCAGCGACGCGGCTTCGGCGGCGTCTACGACCAGGCCGACGACGGTTTCTCGGTCCTCGGTCGACGCGAACCGGTAGGCCATTGTCTGCCGCGCGGCCTCGGCGGTGAGGTTCCACCGGTGCCAGGTGGAGCGCTTCTCTCCGACCGCAGCCACAACGTCTGCCCCGAGCGAGGCGATCATGTCCAGCGGCATGTCGTCGGCGCGCAGCAGCAGCGGCTCCTCGTTCGCCGTCACGCTTCGCGCCCACGAGGTCGCATCCGCCCCGAGCACCCGCCCGGCCCGTTCCCGCCACGAGGCGGTGAGGTCGGCCAGCGACCGCACCTCCTTCTCTGGGCGGGTGGAGAGCGTGGCCTGGGCGCGTAGCTTCATGATCGTCGCCGCCGACGGCCGCCGCCCATGCGACGTGACGTAGCGCTCGATGAGGCGATCGGTCCCGGCGTCGATGTGCCGGGCACGGGTGGAGAACTCCTTGACCAGCGCCTCCGTCACCGCGGTGATCGCCCATGCCGGGTTCCGGTCGCGACCCATGTCGCGGGCCTCCCACGAGACGCCGAGCATCCGGGTGAGGTGGTCAGCGAAGACGGCCTCGTGCAGTTCGGAGAGGGCGACGACGGCGGCGTGCATCGGCCGCCCATCCAGCGACCGCCACTTGCCATCGAGGACGGTCTGCACCTTGTTGCTGATGACGACGTGCGTGTGCAGGTGCGGGTCGCCTGCTCGTGAGTCGTAGTGATCGAACGCCGTGGCAACCAGACAGCGGACGTCGACTTGTGCAACCGCGCCGTCGCGGCCGGTTGCGCCCGTGCGGGTGGCTGCAACCTCCCGTTCCATGAACGCAACCACCTCCGCAACTGCCGCATGGTGCGCGTCCGCGATCAACGCCTGCGTCCCGGCATCCGCGACCGCCCAGAGCACGCTCGCGGACTTCGGGATGCTGAACGTGAAGTCGAACCCCGCAACCACTCGCCGCGTCCCGCGCTCGGCTTCCTCCGCTTCGATAGTTGCGACGGCTTCTGCGCGTGACGCAGGCCCGAGCGCAGGATCAAGCGCCGCGGTGCGTGCCTCGATCCGCTCGGCCACGCTTCGGTACTCGGGGTATGCACGGCCGAGCGGTCCCCCGGTAATGGGGTCACGACCCATGCCGACCAGAAGCTGGAGCTGGGCTTCGGAGACCTGATCGCCCACACTGATCCGCCCGCCACCGAGCATGGCGACTCCGGCGCCGAGCCAGCGACCCGGCGGTGTACCTGCCTCCGCGTAGTAGCGGGTGAGAGGCGTCGACAGCGAGCGATCCCCGTCTGCGGCGGCCACGGTGCGCAGGAGGTATTTGTAGCCGTCTCCGGCGCTCATGACCCGCATCGAAACTGTCACGGTGAATAGGTGTGTCGGTAGCCTCTCCGCCGGTCACAGTTGTGAGCTGGCCGTTCAGGGACGCAGGGCGCGTGGGAGCGCGAGGAGTGCGAGTGCTCCTGCCGAGGCGATTACGGCGAGGACTACGCCCAGACCGGCCGAGTCCGCGAGGGCTCCCACGAGGATGGGAGCGGTGATCGCTCCGATGCGGGAGCAGGTGGAGATGATTCCCGCGGTGGTCGCCGGGGTGATGCGGTATCGGGTGCCGAGGGTGTCGGCGGTGTCGAAGAGCATCGGGTAGATGGGTCCGGCGCCGAAGCCGACCAGCGCGAGGGACGCGAGCGCCGCGATCGGTGGCGCCTGGAGGTGCGCGGCGAGAAGGCCGCCGACGGCGCCGCAGACGACGAGAGCGGTGGCTCCGGTGGCGATCTGCGCTGCCGTCAGACGGGTGCGCAATGGGTCGAGGAAGAGTCGTGCGATCAACAGGCCGAGCGAGAACGCAAACGGCGCGGCCGCGGCGGTACCGGCGTCTGCGTGGAAGGCGTCGGCGAGGAGAATTGCGCTCCAGTCCTGTCCAGGACCTTCGATGTAGCTGGCGGCAATCGCGGAGAGCACGATCACAGCGAGGAGTCCACGTGCTCCAGGCACGGCCGAGGATTCGGAGCGCCCCATGGCCTGCCCACCACCGACAACCGGGTGCGCGGTGTCGCGGGCTGTAGGGTCCCCGCCGCCGATGGGCAGCGATGCTGCGCGACCGGACACCAGTTGCGCCGCACCGAGCACACATGCCATGACTCCCAGGTGCACTACCGGTGAGACATTCACTGCTGCCGCTGCCGCGCCGAGGGCGGCGCCGGCGGCGAGGGCGAGGGACCACAGGGCGTGCATCCGTCCCATCAGGGGGATGCCCATGCGCTGTTGGTAGCGCACGGTGAGGGCGTTCATCGCCACGTCGTGGCCGCCATCGACGACACCGACAACGAAGAACACCGCACTGAGAAGGACGGCGGATGGCGCCAGCGGGGGCGCCACGCTGAGCACCGCGTACGCCAGGCCCGCGACGAGCATGACGGACCGCTCGGTGCGCAGGCGCATCAGGACAGGGGCGAGGACGGAACCGGTCAGACCCCCGAGTGCACCGGCGGTCAGCGCGACACCGAAAGCCGCGGCACTCGCGTGCGCGTCGGCGGCAATCTCCGCGTAGCGGCTCAGCATCCCTCCGTACAGGCCGCCGTTGACCGCGAAAGCCACCGCAACCGGCCATGCGCTGGCCGCGCCGTACGTCCGCATCAAACCCTCCCGAACGCTTTGATCGAAACAGTTCGATCCCTAGGATAGTCATATGCGCGAGTCCGGGAAAGGTGTCACGATCCGCGATGTCGCCATGCGCGCCGAGGTAAGCGTGTCCACCGTCTCCCTGGCCTTGAACCATCCTGATCGGGTCAGTCCCGCGACACGGGAGCGGGTACTCGCTGCAGCCGACGCACTGTTGTTCGTCCCAAAGGAGCAGGCCATCGCTCGTGCCCGGCGCACCGCCAAGCGCATCGGGGTGATCGGACCGTTCTCCAGTTACCCTGCGGCGATGACCCGCCTGGCCGGCATCCTCGCCGCCGCCCGAGGGGAATCGGTCGATGTCGTGGTATTCGACGAGCCCTCCGCCACGACCAGCCCCGCGCCCCTGTTGGCGAGCCTGCCCCGCACCGGACGCCTCGACGGACTACTGATCGTGAGCCTTCCCCTCGACGAACCCCTCGTCGATCGCCTGCACTCCCTCGATCTGCCCACTGTCCTGGTCGACACCGAGCACCAGGGCCTCAGCTCGGTCCGTATCGACGACGACGCCGGCGGCGCTCTCGCGGGTACCCACCTGATCGACGGCGTGCGCCACCGCTTCGCATTCATCGGCGAAGCCCAGCGCAACGACGCCTACACCACGCCCGCCCGCCGCCGGCTCGACGGCTACCGCCGTGCGCTGATCGAGCACGGACACACCCTCGACCCAGCCTTCACCCGCTGGACCAACCGCGACCTCGACACCGCGCAGGCGACCGCGCGCGACCTCCTCGATGAACCACACCGACCCGACGCGATCTTCGCCGCCGACGATCTCCTCGCTGCCGCCACCGTCCGCGCTGCACACGACCTCGCGATTACCATCCCCGCGGACCTCTCCGTCATTGGCTACGACGACACCGAGACGGCGCGCGCTCTCTCTCTGACCACTATCAGCCAGCCTCTCGCCCACAGTGGCAACGAAGGCCTGCGCCTCCTACGTGAGCAGATGCGGACCCCCAGCGACGCGCTCTCATCCACCGCCCTGCGACCTCACATCGTCCACCGCCAGACCACATGATGCAGGGACCGTCCTGCGGGGCACCGTCCTCCGCCGAATAGCGCGTCAGGGTCGTCGACAGCGAACGATCCCCGTCCGCGTCCGCGTCCGCGCCTAGCAGGCGCTCGTGACCGTCGCCGGCGCTCATGTCCCCGCATCGGGAGCGTCGTACAGTCGAGGGGCCGATGCGGGGCCCATCGGAGATTGCAAACCCCCGCTCTGCCACATTACATTCAGAGAATGGTGAAATTAGCGGGGAGGTTGAGTCGCCCGGGTGCGCAGGTGCGCTACGCCGACACGGGAGGAGACGGCCTGCCGGTGGTCTTCACCCACGGTGCGGGGATGGACCACGCAATGTTCGGAGCGCAGTCTGATGCTCTGGAGCAGGCGGGATTCCGCACTGTCGTGTGGGACCTGCGGGGGCACGGGCAGTCCGCGCTCGAGCCCGGTGTGCGGTTCACAGCGGCCGACGCGCTCGCTGATTTGGCGGCCCTGCTGGACCGGCTCAGGCTCGAACGTTCGGTGCTGGTCGGACACTCGGTCGGAGGAAACCTCTGTCAGGCCTTCGTCCGCGCGCATCCCCGACGAGCTCGCGGTCTAGTCGTCCTCGACTCGACGTGGAACGCCGGACCACTGAGCAGCATCGAGCGTCTGGGACTGCGTCTGGCCGCCCCCATGCTCACACTGATCCCGGCATCCAGGCTGCCGGGCCTGATGGCACGTGCCTCCGCTGTCCTGCCGGGTGCCATCGCGGAGACCGAGTCGACGTTCGCGCGGATGCCCAAACGCACGTTCCTCGACGTCTGGCGTGCCGCCGTCTCGCTGGTCGCACCCGAGCCGACATACCGGACCCCGGTTCCGCTGGCACTGATCAGAGGCGCCCGCGACGGTACGGGCAACATCGCCGCGGCCATGCCGCGATGGGCCCAGGCAGAGGGCATAGTCGAGCAGGTCATTCCCGACGCAGGACATGTCGTCACCCTCGACGCGCCCGAAGCCACCTCGCAGGCGATCCTGCAGGCGCTGGAACAGTGGCGTCTCGATGACCCGCACGTCCCAGGAGGCGACCGGTGATGGACGACGAGCAGCAGCAGTTCATCGACGTCATGGGCGACACGCTGGCGTCGTGGCACTTGTCCCGGGCGACCGGCCGCATCTACGGGTACCTCCTCCTGCGCAGTGCGCCTTCCTCATCCGAAGAGCTCCGCACGAACCTCACCCTCAGCGCCGGCGCAGTGAGCACCTCGACAAGAGAGCTGGTCTCCTGGGGACTCGCCCGCACCATCGCACAGCCTGGCAGCCGCCGACTCCTCGTCGAGGCGACCGGCGGATTCGAGCAACTCCTGGCCGCGAGCCATGAACGCTCCCGCGCGTTCATCCGCACCCTACGCGCAGCCCAGCCCCTTACCGACGACGATCGTGCCGCGCAACGCCTCCGAGACGTCACGAACCTCTTTGCCGCATACGTCGAGGCCGGAGAACAGATGCTCCGCGCACACACCCAGGCCTGACAGCCATGCCTGTCACGATGAACTAGCACAGTACTAACGCAGCGACCCCGCCCACAACGCCCACCATCGGCATCCGTGTCATCTTCGACAGGCGAACAAGCCGTTCTGCGTGATGGCCGATCTCCACGGCCGTAGCGGTCACCATCGCGCACATTGATCAGACGCAGCTACCTTTGGCGCCCAACGGCGCCTTCGGCGTTGTAGTAGCGGGTCAGCAGGGCGGAGAGCGAGCGGTCGCCGTCGCCGGCCGCGACGGTGCGCAGCAGGTACTTGTACCCGTCGCCAGCGCTCATCACGCGCATCGAAACAGTCTTGCAGGCCGCCCCATCTGCTTGCTCATGAGGTGAGTAGGGGCCCGCCGACGGCGGATCAACCTCGATCTGCAAGAGGCGTGGTGGCTCTGAGGCGAGGTGCGGGATAGCAGTTCGCCAGGGTCGCGGGCGGCCGGTGCGAGGTCTAGCGCGGGATGCGACGCGAGCACCTGGCAGGTGACCAGCCCGGCATCGAGGTCACGAGTGGAGCGACGGCCGGGGTCACCGATCTGCCGGAGGCCTCATGCGCAAGCCGAACGACGAGAACGACGCCCGTCCGCTGCGGGTCGGGTCGCTGTTCTCCGGCTACGGAGGACTCGACATCGCCGTTGAGGAGGTCTTCAACGCCCGCACGATCTGGTTCTCAGAGATCAACGAGCCCGTCGCCCGCGTCTTCTCCCATCACTGGCCCGATGCGCCCAACCTCGGCGACATCACCACGATCGACTGGGGCAGGGTCGAGCCGATTGATGTGCTCTGCGGAGGATTCCCCTGCCAGGACGTGTCCACGGTCGGGAAGATGGCGGGCCTTGCACCCGGCACCCGCTCCGGCCTCTGGGCGCATATGGCGACCGCAGTCGAGGCGCTGCAACCCGAGTGGGTCGTCATCGAGAATGTGTGCGGGCTGCTCTCCGCAACCGCCATCCGCCCGAGCCTGAAAGGAGACGAAGATGACCGATGCAACCCCGAGCCCGCACCCCTACAGGTGCAGCCCTTCGCGGTGTGGAACCCGACCCGTGGGGTCTGGGAGACCAGCCAGCCCGACCTCTACGGGCACTTGGCGCCGTACTCGGAGACCTGGCCGATCTCCGGTACGACGCGCGATGGATCGCCCTACCCGCTTCCGCCATCGGTGCACCGCATCCCCGGTTCCGCATCTTCATCCTCGCGCGACGCGCTGTTTCGAACCCCGCTAGCCTCAGACTCTTCCCGCGGCGGGGAGACCTTGGCGCAAGTGCGAGTTCGTCGCGGGACGATAGCGCTGTCGCATCAAGTCATCGACCTCGCCTTGCACGGACCGGACGGCTCAGCGAACCAGAACGACGAGTCGGAGACGCTGTGGTCCTTGATCGAAGACATCTTCGCTACTGGGGACGCTACGCCACAGCCGTCGCGCGATGGGAACACATCACCGGGCGATCTGCCCCTAAGCCAGCCCTCCTAAGCACGACGAAGGGGCCGCGGCCCGCGTCAGAGTTCGTTGAATGGCTCATGGGTCTCGAACCTGGCTGGGTCACCGAGTCGTCCCACGATCTGACCGACAACCAGCAACTCGCTGCGCTTGGAAACGGCGTCCTGCCGATTCAGGCGGTGACAGCTCTCCGCGTCATGCTACGGACGCAATCACCCTGAATACAGGGGACTCGATGTTGCCTCAGGCACCGCCGTCGGGCGTGAACCCAATCAGGCAAGCCAAGCCTGTAGTCGGTCTGCCAGCCAGTGTGGCTTCTGGAGCGGAACTCCGTGACCACACTCGGCGATGGTTTCAGGCTCGCCATCGGCTCGATAACGGGTGAGGTGGTGCGCCGAGCGGGCCATGATCGCTCGTTCTCGCTCGCCCACCACGACGAGGGCCTTGCCTTCGTATGAAGCCCACGTGGGCGGGATGGTGAACCGTATGTTCTCGCCCACCGACGCCACGAGCGTCCGTGTCGAAAGGTTCTGAGTGGTTCTGAGGTAGTCGGGGAACAGTGTCGGGGGGATGAACAGTTCCTTCGCCTGTGCTCGCGCGAACCACTCCCGCTTCGCAAGCGGCGCCGCCGTTCGCAGCAGTGCGAGGGTCGCATTCGGCCATCTCGACGGTTCTGCCTGGGCGCTGATGATCCCGACGTGCGAGACCAGGTCAGGGCGGCGGACGGCGAGGAGCACAGCGAGTTGCGCGCCGAGCGAGAAACCGACGACCGCGACCGGGCGGTCGTCGCGGTGCTGGAGCGCTTCCACGAGCGCTTCGATGGTCCGTTCGTGCGACTCATAGTCTGCGTGCGCACTGCGGTCGTGCCCTGGCAGGTCTGGGACAAGGAATCGGTATCCGGCGCCCATCTGCTCGATCAGTGGTCGCCACATCCACCCGGCGACTCCACCTCCATGGAGCAGTAGGACGGGTGTCCCATTGCGGTCGCCGAACTCGTCCACGATGATTCCGCGGGGTGGGCTTGAGCTTCGGTCTGTCACGCCGTGTCTCCTTCTGCTGGTTTGCCGGTGTCCGGGAGGCCGCCGCGTCTGCCGGCTCGGCGTGCTGCCCCTGGCGATATTCCACGTTCCCGGCGGAAGGCGTGTGCGAAGGCGTACTCCGAGCTGTAGCCAACACGCTGAGCGATCGCGCGCATCGATTGATCCGTGTCGGTGAGCAGGGCGGCGGCGAGATTCATCCGCCACCAGGTGATGTAGGTCATGGGTGGATCGCCGATCAGCTCATGGAATCGGCGCGCGAAGGCGGTGCGGGACATGACCGCACGCTGAGCGAGTTCGGCGACTGTCCAGGGGTGCCCGGGATTGTCGTGGAAGGCGTCGAGTGCGGAGCGGATTCCTGGGTCTCGGATTGCGGTGACCCAGGAATGTGCGCTGTCCGGTAGGACGCGCTCGTCGTTGCACGCCCGGAGGATGTGGATGAACAGGACGTCGAGGAGTGCGGCGACCAGGTGATCGGTGCCCGGTCCAGGTCGGTCGAGTTCCATCGCGAGTAGTTCCACGGCGTCCCTGAGAGGCTCGCCGCGATCGAATGGCGCGCGCAAGATCACTACGGGTGGGAGCTGGGCAAGCAACGGGTGGATGAAACGCAGGTCGAGTTCGTAGGCGCCGCACAGCGTGACCGTTTGTTCCCCGGGTATCCCATGGTCCGGGTTCGCCGGTATATCAACGGCGCCGTTGCCGGTCACTCGGCCCGGTTCGCACGCCTCAGCTAGCTCGGCATCGATGCGATCGGCGAGCGCATGCTCGATCCCGCTGGGGAGGAACAGGACGTCTCCTGTCTGTAGGCGTATCGGTTCCTCACCATCACGGAGCAGCCAGCACGTCCCGCGGAGGATCACCTGGAATCCGGCCGAGCCCTCGACCGCAGCGAAACGCTGGCCCCATGGTGCCGTCCAGGTGACGCGCTGAGATCGCGGTCGTCCTCGCCGGAGGACTGCGACCACCTCGCTCATCATGTCCATGAACTGAGTCTATACAGAAGCTCGCACTCGAAGGACGATCACACATGAAGGCGGTGCATTCGCGTATTGATCGTGCCTCAGACGGGACATAGCGTGATTACTGCCGTGCCGATTACCGCCATGGCCTTCAAAGTCAGGAGACCTCATGCCCTCTGAGATTCAAACCACTCGGGCCAGCAGCCGACCCAAGCTGCCCCAAACATTGACGGCCAACTGGCGTCCTCGCCTGCTCGGCGCCGTTGTCGCGACACTGTCCTGCACGCTCATCTGGCTAGCGGGACGTGCAGCGGGCGCGACGTTCGTCGTCTCGTTCGGCGACGAGCACGCGTCCATGGACGCCACCATCTGGGCCGTCATTGGTTCCGTGCTTTCGGCCGCCGTCGCGGGATGGGTTCTGCTTGTCGTGCTCGAACTTTTCACGACGCGAGCGCGAACCGTATGGACGGTGCTCGCGCTCACGGCGGCGGCGGTTTCGACGCTCCCAGCATTCGGCTATGAAGCGGATACCGAGACCAAGCTGTCGTTGACTTTCATGCACGTCGCGGCCGCAGCGGTGATCATCCCCCTGTTCCGCCGTCGGGATAGTTCCGCAGCAGGAGAGACTCACCAGCAGCCGTGAACGCCCGACACAGACGCCTGCTCCGCGCCGCGCACGCTCCGTGCGGCTGGTGCTCGCAGAGTTGGCGCCCGGTGGCGATTCTATCCAGGGGTGGTGACCGCACAGGTTCGCAAGCCCGCAAAGGTCGCTTTCATAGAATCAGGTGGAAGCGATGCCGGATCGCACCATAGACAAGTCCGCGAGTCTGGCTCGTGAGAAGCCCTCGCATGCGTAGGTCAGGAGAACGGATGCCGATGCCCGAAGTCACGCGGCGGTTTGTCGTCGTGGACGCGCCGTCGAATCTTGGACTGCGCCCTCCCGAGGAAGGGGCTGTGCCAGGCTGTTACAAGGCGCCCGGGGCGCTTCGAGACACGGGGCTCCTGAACGTGCTCGGCGCGCAAGACGGCGGAGTCGTGACGCCAGGACGGTATCGCCCTGGCCGCGTCGCGGGTGCGGTACGCAACGAGGCGACGATCGCCGATCATTCACGACGTTTGGCGGAACGGCTCGAGTCGATCATTGCCAACCGGGGCCTCCCTGTCGTGCTGGGCGGCGACTGCAGCATCCTCATCGGCATTGGGCTCGCTCTAAATCGCAGCGGACCGTATGGTCTGATCAGCATAGACGGCCTCGACTACCGGCACCCGGGAAACAGCGACTCGGTGGGATCCGCGGGCGGCGAGAGCCTCGCGCTGGTGACGGGCCTTGGCGGGGCACTGGCGAACCTAGACGGCCGGGGTCCGTATTTGCGTTCGTCCGATGTCGTGTCGATCGGCTCGCGCCCAGGCGACGAGTTCGCTGGCGACGCGGCAGCAGACGGGGTGACGGTCATCGATGCCGTCACCACGGCGACTGATACCGAGAACGCCGTACGAGAAGCCCTGAGCGTCGTCGAGCGTCCCGACCTCAGCGGATTCTGGGTTCATCTAGACGTCGACGTCATCGACCTAGACCTGATGCCGGCCGTCGATAGTCCCGAGCCGGGAGGACTCAGCTTTGACCAACTTGCACTCATCCTGGGATCACTCACCGCGTCTGAGCGCTTCATCGGTCTGGACCTGACGATCTACGATCCCGACCTCGATCCCGACCTCATCCACGGCCACCGAATCACCGATCTGCTCGCGCGGTCGCTCACCAGACGCACGTCGCCCACTCACGATGAGGCGGCCGTCGGAGCCTCCGCAGATCGACGTCCCGCCTAGGGCGTGTTGCTAAAGGTTGATTCGTGCGGATCGGTAGCCTGGGAGCATGCCGGAACTCTTCCGAAGTGCCGCCGGACGCTTGCAGGAAGCCGGGTGGACGTTTGAGCCGCCGACGTCGATGGAGAACGGCGTTCCCTCCCCGCTGCGCGCGGCACCCGAAACGGTGATCCGCTGGGTGTCCTCGTTCTCACTCCTGTCGAGCTCA
>NZ_JBQEMZ010000032.1:0-17365 GCF_052044445.1 Cellulosimicrobium sp. 22598 | reverse complement strand
GGTGCGCCCGAAGGGATTCGAACCCCCAACCTTCTGGTCAGGAGCCGACGACTGGCCGGAGCTCGACGAGGAGGCGACCGTGATCGTCGGGCCGTGGGGCCGCGTGGGATGAGCGCTCGACGGGCGGAAACCGGTACGAACCTGTACGCCCTGCACATGCGTACCAACTCGCCATGGACCGACCCGATCAACTCCTGGCTCGTCGCGATGCGTGCGACGGGCCGGCCTGAGACCACGCTGCGCACCCGCAGCGAGCACCTGCGCTGGCTCGCCCGCTGGGCGGGCGCGCGCGACCCGTGGAGCCTCACGACGGACGACCTGCTCACCTGGATGGGCACGAAGGCGTGGGCTCGTGAGACGCGGCGCGGCGTCCGCTCGAGCCTGCGCGGCTTCTATCGCTGGGCGGTGGCCACCGACCGCACGACCCGCAACCCAGCCGAGGCGCTGCCCTCGATCCCGCCGGCGCAGCCGCGACCGCACCCGACGCCGGACCGCGCGTACCGGATGGCCGTCATGGCCGCGGGCGTGCGCGAGCGGCTGATGCTGCGCCTCGCCGCCGAGTGCGGGCTGCGGCGCGCCGAGGTCGCGCAGGTGCACTCCCGCGACCTCGTCGAAGACCTCGGCGGCTGGTCCCTCGTCGTGCACGGCAAGGGGGCGCGCGAGCGGGTCGTCCCGCTGCCCGCGAGCCTCGCCGCCGAGCTGCGCGCGCTCGGGGCCGGCTACGCGTTCCCGGGCGACGACCACGGGCACCTCTCGCCGCGGTGGGTCGGCAAGCTCGTCGGCCGGCTGCTCCCCGAGGGCTACACGATGCACTCGCTGAGGCACCGGTTCGCGACGAAGGCGTACTCGATCAGCTCGGACATGTTCACCGTGCAGGAGCTCCTCGGCCACGCCTCGCCCGTAACGACGCGCGTCTACGTCGCGCTGCCCGACGACGCGAAGCGGCGGCTCGTGCTCGCCGTCGCGAACGACCCGATCCCAGATGCCCCAACGACGAGACGCGCCCGCGTGAGTTAGGTTCGCCTAACTACGCGGGCGCGTGTGCGTCGTTCGCGTCTTCTCCTCTCTCCCCGTGGGTCGCGCGGGGAGAGAGGAAACCAGGGGGGCGCGGGAGTGTCCGCGGGGTGGGGGGGTCCAAGAACTGGCGGGCCGCTACGCTCCGAGCATGACGACGACCGCGCGCTTCGTTCCCCGCCCCGGTGCTGCGCAGGCAGTGTGGGGCCTGTTCTTCTTCGCCCTCGGTGTGGCGCTGCTGCTCGGCGCACCCGTCGTCGAGGTCATGACGGCAGACAGCTACGCCGAGCCGGACTGGGCCCCGATCCTGCTGGGGTTCGGTCTCGCCTCGGCGCTGCTGGGTGCGTCGTTCGGGTGCTACGGGCTGTACGCGCTGCTCACCGTGCGCGGCGCCACCACGGCTGCCGAGCCTGCTCGAGCCGCTCAACCCGAGTCGTCAGGTCAGTGACGATTGACCTCGTCGCCTTCCCGTCCTGCTCGATGCGCACGAGGTAGTCCTTCATCGACTGCCCGCTGTTCGGCTTGCTCTGGTGCTCGATCTCCTCGGCCGCTCGCCGGGCGAGCCTCTTGCCCTGTACGGACGTGATCAGCGCGCCGAGCTGCGGGCCGACGAGGACGGCGAGGATGAGCACGACGAGGACCGCCGCCTGCCAGGGGTTCACGACAGACGACACGTCCACGTCGATCGGGCTATCCATCCCCACGGGTGGGCCTGTACCCGAACGCGAGGGCGTTGGCCGCGCCAGAGATCGCGCCGGCCACCGCCGCCCACGCGGGCAGGTTGAGCGCGATGAGCGATGGCGCGACGCCGAGCCCGAAGGTCAGACCGACGACGTAGGCGACGGTGCGGACGACGGGCGGGACGGTCGGGGAGCGCTGCTCCTCGTTCACAGGGGCTCCTTCGTGCCGGTGATGGCCTCGCGGGTGTTGCGGTGCTCGGCGGGCTCGTAGCGGAGCAGATCGCCGGCCGCGACGGGCTTCTTGGTGATGGTGTGCCCGAGCTTGTACTTCCAGGTGTCGGCCGGGACGTTCTTGAGCCGGGCGTCGACCGCGCCGAGCTTCGCGTCGAGCGCGTCGAAGCGGGCGTCCATCCACGCGACGATCTGGTCCAGTCGGGCTCCGAGGTCTGCGTCCATGACGTCTCCGATCTTGAGCGCCCACGCGCTCGTGTCGTTCTCGTACAGCGCGCCGTGGCGCACGCTGATGTGGAAGTGGCCGGTGTGGGGGTTGACGCCGTTGTAGGGGCGCCACCCGCTGCCGGGGGTCCAGATCTGCTCGTCGTAGATCAGGTAGGCGGTGCGCGGGTCGAGCGTGAGCGCCGCGACGAGCGAGTGCACGGGGATGCCGTCCACGTCGAAGTCGCGGGCGCGGATGACGCCGGTCGGCGGGGCGGGGTTGTGGTCGGAGGGCCGCGACGCGTGCGCGGCGTCACCGATCGCGCCGTCCGAGGACCGGTCGCGGCCCGGCCAGGCGGCGTTGATCTGGTCGCGCAGCTTGTTCAGGGACGGGGCGACGTAGCTCATGCGATGTCCACGAGGTAGGTGATGGTGCCCTGCGCGCGGGCGCGGGAGGCGCCGGTCTGGTGCGCGACCGCGACGGCGCCTCCCGAGGTGACGATCGCGGTGCCGGCGTAGTTCCCGTCGAGCCATCCGCCGCCGAACGCGTCACCGCCGACCGGGCGGATCGCGGCGGGCAGGCCGGTTGCGATCGTGGCGACGCCGACTGCGACGGTGCGGGTGTTGTCGAAGCGGACGACGACGAGCCGCCCGACACGCTCCCACGAGCAGGCGCCCGACCCGGACGACAGGGCGAGGGTGCCGGAGGCGAGCACGGGGCTTGTGCCGAACGCGTCGCCGAGGTCGTCGTCGATCCCATTGGCGAGGTTCTCGACCCAGAACGGGACGTCGGGGGTGTCGTCGGGGTCGGGTGTGGTGTAGCCACGGTTCGGGGTGCTCATGCTGCTCCTGTGGTGATCTGCCCGTTGTCGGGCTGGCGGGTGCGGACGCGGGCCGTGCCGGGACCGAGCTGGAAGTCGACGCGGGAGATCACGACGGGCTCGACGGGGCCGGTCGGGAGGCGGACGAACGCGCGCATGTTGGGCCGTGCCCAGTACGGGGCGTGCGCGAGCTCGAACGACAGCTCACGGCCGCGTGTCATGGCCCGCGACAGGATCGTCTGCGCGGAGCGGTCCGCGGCGGCGGCGTTGCCACGCTGGGCGAACTCGTGCGCGACGGGGTGGCGGCCGATCTGGGACACGGCGAGCGGCCCGGTCGTGACCTGCGCGACCCGCCACGGCGTCTCCCCGCCCGACCACCGGTAGCGCACCGCGGCGACGTTCGCGAAGTCCTGCGTCGACAGGACGGCCTCACTGCCGGTGATGGTGCCCCGCTCCCCGACGCTGAACGACCCGGCGTTGACGTTGTCACCGAGCGCGTTGCGCTTGCGCAGGACCCACGTCGACAGGCCGTCGTGGTAGAACCACCCGTCGACCCGGGTCGCGAAGTCCGCGACGGCGGACCACGCGTTGTCGGAGTACGCGGCGACCTGTACGAGCTCGCCCGCCCCGGCGCCGGGCATGAGCGCGCCGGCGAACGGGGACACCTGCACGTCGATCGTGCCGGTCGGGTCGTGGTAGGCGATGACGTCGCGCGCGGCGAGCGTCGCCGAGGCGGACCCTTCCCACGAGAACGACGTGAGCGAGGGCAGGTCGAGCACGACCTCGTCCGACGTCGCGGTCAGGTCCATGGTGTTGTCGGGGCGGCGCACGTTGCGGTCGGTCAGGATGAGCGAGGCCGCGAGGTGGACGTCCTCGACGCCGTCGGGGTAGACGTACCCGGCGAAGAACTGCAGGCGGGGCCGCTTGCGCGCGTCGAACAGGTCCAGGGTCGCCTGGTCGTCCGGGACGCGGGCCTGGACGGACGCCTGGACGTACGGGGACCACAGCTCGTCGAACGTGAGCGTGCCGGACACCATGTCGACCGGGACCGGGTCGGCGCCCGGGGACGGCACGAGGTAGACGTAGGTCACGTGGCGCAGGTCGCCCAGGATCGCGGAGACGGCGCGCCCGTCCCACGGCGCGGTCACGCTCACGACGTCGGCCCGATCAGGAGGTCGGTGAACGTCGCGTAGGCGGCGGCGACCTCGGCGAACGACCCGTAGGTCGACGCGAGGGCGTCGAACGTCCACCCGACCGCGCCGAGGAGCGGACCGCTCGGCGGGTCGACCTCGACGTACCCGACGGTCACGGCCCACCGTGAGGTGTGGCCGCCGGGTATGGCGGCCACGGTGAGGAAGTCGATGCTCGTGCTGGTCGCGAGGTGATACATGTCCGCGCCGGGCAGGCGAGGGTGGCGGACCTGGAGCACGTCGCCGCGGGCGGCGAGGGCGACGACGGCCTGCGCGGTCGCGTAGTCCTCGCACCACACCCGGTACTGCCCGGCGCGGGTGCGCAGCGGGCCGATCGTGACCAGCGGCGCGGCCCGGCCGATGACGTCGTGCACGGTCGAGGACGAGGCGCGCTGCTCGCCCCAGCCGTCGGCGAGCACGAGGCGCAGCGCGCGGCCGAGCTGCGGCAGCGCGACCGGCGCGAGCTGCGGTCGGTCGACGCCGTCGAGCGTGGTCGTGGTCGACGCCTGCTCGGTCGACGTCGTCAGGGCGTCGCGCACGGTCACCCGGTACTCGATCGGGCCGACGAGCGCGCCCTCGGAGTCGTTCACGCCGAGCGTGCCCGAGGACAGGGACGCCCCGTCCGGGAGGCGCACGTCGCGGGTGCCGTTCGCGTCCGTGCGGGTGAGCGCGACGAGGTCCCACTCGGCCAGGGTCTCCCCGTCCGGCCACACGATGACCTGCCGCACGGTGAACCACCGCTGCGCCGTTCCGCTCGCGGTCGCGACGAGCACGTCCACGTTCGCCGTCGCGGCCGCGGCGACGAACGTGAACTCGAACGGGACGTCGTCCTCGGTCGTCAGCGGAGGTGTCCAGGACGTGAGCGTCCCGACGCCGGCCTTGACGGTGAGCACGGACGCGCGGCGGCGCGCGAGGATGCGCACCCGGTACGTCTCGCCGACGTCCAGACCCGTGAGCTGCAGGCGCCCGCCCTCGTCGGGGCCCGCGGTGATCTGCACCGAGTTGGGCCACCCGTTCCCGATCGTCGCGCCGCCGACCGCGTCCCACTCCGCGACCTGGGCGGGCGAGACCGCGCCGCCCGCGCCGCGGTAGTCGCGCACGAACGACGGCGCCGTGCCATCGGTCACGACGGCGAGCGTGACCGAGGCCGACTCGACGTGCGGGGTCGCGACGATACTCACCATCAGACGGCCTCCCTGCCGTTGCGCGAGGTGACCGGGACGGCCGGGGGCCTCACGAGCGACGCGGCAACGTCGAGCGCGGTCTGCAACGCGTTCGTCACGTCGTTGAACTGGACGCCGACCTGGACGTCCTTGCCCGTGATCGCGTCGATCTTGGCCTGCGTCGCCTTCGCACTGTCGTCGTCGGTGACGTCGATGACCTTGCCGTCGGGCATGACCTGAATAGACCTGGTGACGCCGTCGATGGACACCTGGAGGTTCTGCACCTCGCCCGTGCGCGCTGCGGTTGCCTGGGCGTCGGCGATCTGCGAGGCCGACGCTGCGTCGGTCGCGTCGCGGTACGCGTCGGTCGCCATCTTCGCGGCGTCGATGCCCTGCCGCTCGAGGTCGAAGTCGGCGGTCACGTCCTTCGTCGCCTCGGAGATGTCCTCCGACGCGCGGCGGTAGTCGTCGGCAGCGATCGTGCCCGCGTTGTACGCGTCGAGGAGCTGCATCTGCTTGTCGTGCTGCACCTGGTCGATCTCGTTCATGGCCTCGACGTCGCCGGCGCGCGCGCGGATCACGGTCGCGAGCTCCACCTCGAGGTCCTTCGCGAGCCCCTTGCTGAAGTTGAGCTTGTCCTGGTTCTCGGTCAGCTCGCGGATGTTCGCGAGGAGCTGCCCCTGCTCGGCCGCGGCGGCGCCCTGCTCGATGATCGAGTCGAACATCGACGAGACGTCCGACTGGACGGCCTCCTTCGCCGCGGTGACCTGTCCCCACAGCGCGGACGCGATGAGGCCGCCGGCGACCATGGCGGCGCCGGCCGGGCCACCGACCTCGGCGCCGATCTCGACGAGCCCTTCGGACAGCGACGTCGCGAGCACGCTCGCGTCGATCGACCCGTCGGCGAGCGCGCTGCTGATCTGCCCGAGGATCTCGGAACCGGTCTCGTTCGCCGAGGCACGCATCTCGGATCGGAAGTTCGCGTCGAAGATGTCCTGCGACGAGAGGCTGTTCTCCTTGAACGAGTCCTTGACGCCCCGCGCGCCGTCGTCGGCGGACCGGCGCACCTCGCGCACGGCCTCGTCCCACGCGCGCGCGACCCGCTCGGCTGCGGTCTCGCCCTCACGCCCGGCCTCGTCGACTGCGTCCTCGACGCCGTCGAACTCGCGCTCGACCCGGCTCGCTGCGTCGCCCCACGCCGCGCCCGTCTCCCGGGCGGCGCGCTCCCCGGCGTCACCTGCCCGCTGCGACGCGTCCGACGCGTCGTCGAACACGTCGGCGAGCTCCTCGACCTTGTCGACGGCCGACTCCATGCCCTTGAGGAAGGGGGCGACGTCCGCGACGAGCGGTATCTCGATGCCCTTCGCCACGGTCTACCTCCTCTCGAGGGCGTCGTAGGTCTTGCGCATGACGGTCTGGACCCAGAGCTGGGTGAGCCGCGGTCCGAGCTCGCGGAACGCGGGGAACACGACGTAGCCGCCGCGGCGGTAGACGACGAGCTGCCGGTTGGGCCACCCGTGCACGGTGTGGCTACCGCCCTCGGGCGAGCGTCGCGGCCACGTGCCGCGCTGGTCGCGACGCCTGGAACCGGCCTCGAGCACGGCCGCGGCGTTCCCGGGGCGCAGCCCGCCGCGCAGCGGCCGGACCGAGGATGCGGCGATCGCCTTCGGTGGGTTGCCGGCGGCGATGCGCGCGCCCTTCGCGAGCGCGGCCTTCTCGAGCGGGGTGCGGGCCTTGGACGTGACGAGGTTGCGCCAGACGGGGTTCATCGTGTCGCGGGTGCCCTGGCTGATCGCGCGGCGTACCTCGCGCGGCAGGGCCTTGACGGACACGACGACGGCGCGCAGCTCGCGCCGCGCGTACACCGACGGCATCATCCTCGCCACGGGGTCAGGCCGCGGGGACGAGGACGGGCTTGGTGCAGGGCAGCGTGGTCGTGGTCGTGGGCCACGCGCCGTTGCTCCCGCCGATCGCACCCGGGGTGACGGTCACGGTCGACGTGAACGACGGCCCGGCGGTCGCGTCGGGCCGGAACGTGATGTCGACCTGCTCACCCTCGTGCGCGTGCAGGAACTCGCCGAGCGAGCCCGGCGTGTCCCAGTCCTGCATGTACCCGATCGCGACGTTCCAGTTCGCGGGCGAGGTGTCCGAGTGCGTCTCGCCGTCGCCCCCGGTCCACGTCTGCGGCGACGTCGAGGGGGTGAACAGCACGGACTCGGTCGCGGCCTCGTAGTCGTCCGCGTCCACGGTGAGCTTGTACTTGCGCAGGATGCGCGGGGTGACGGCGACGGTAGCCATGGTCAGGACTCCTCGGTGGTGAGCAGGGTGCGGTGCGGGACGGTGATCTGGAAGGCGTGGAACTCGGCGAACATGTCGCGCGACCCGCCGGTCCAGTGCAGGTACTCGTGGTCCTCGATCGCGGCGAGCACGGCGTCGAGGTTCGCGTCGAGGTCGGCCTCGGCCTTCGCGATGTCGAGGAACGGCGAGACGAGCCAGACCGTGAGGACGTCGTCACGCGACTCGTGCAGGTCGGCCCGCTCGATCGACGAGCGCGAGACCATGACGGTCGCGCGCTTCGCGTTCTCGAGCTGCGTGAGCGTGTCGAGCACGCGCACCGTGGTGAGCTTCGCCTTGAGGTGCGCGACGAGGTCTTCGCGTGCGGTGCTCATCCGATCACCGGGACGCCGTCGTCGGGCCGGAGGAGGTTCTTGACCTGCCAGCCCATCGGGTAGACCCGGACCTGCGTCCCGTCGGGGCCGATCATGTCTCCCCCGCCGGTGCGCTCGAACGTCCACTGCGCCCGCGCCTGGAGGAGCTGCGCCTCGCGGAACCGCTCGGGGACGGGTAGCGGGTCGCCGTCCTCGTCGACCGGGGGCTCCTGGTACTCGAGGCACAACTCGTAGGCCACCTGGAGCAGGCGGATGAGGTCGGCCTCGTCCTCCGGGCCGCCCTGGTCGGGCCAGGCGGTGGCTGCCTCGGATGGCAGCCACCACCCGACCGCGACCTCGACGGGGGGCTCGCTCACGGCGTGGGCGCGGTGTACGACCAGGTGCGGACGCCGGTCGGGCGCAGCACGTGCGCGGCGACGTAGGCGAACAGCGCGAGCTTGATGACGCCCGGGCCCTGGACCTCGTCGAATCGGAACGTGAGCACGTTCGACTCGCCCCACAGCACGTCCTCGGGGACGATACCGATCGCCTCGCCGGCGTCGACCTTGCCGGCGCGGATGAGGTCGACGCCCTGCACGCTGATCCCGCGGAACCCGGCCGCGGTCTGCCCGGCCGCGTTCGTCGGGTTGAGGTACGGGTAGCGGGCACGCCCGTCCCCGGCCTGCTCGAGCGCGATGCCCGAGTAGAACGTGGGGTTCGCGGCGATGAACGCGGGCGTCAGGTCGCGGTCGTCGAGGAAGTCGATCAGCTCGGCCTCGAGGCCGGCGCCGCCGACGACGGGGACCGCAGCGCCCGAGTACGTCGTCGCGGCGTACCCCTCGGTGACGTCGCGGTAGTTGCGCAGCATCGCGTTCAGCGCGAGGCGGTCGATCGCCGGGTTGGACGAATCGACGAGCTCGCGCGAGACCTCGAACGCGCCCGACACGGCCTTCGGGTTGACGGTCGTGTCGTCGACCGTGAGGGTGCCGGCCGCGACGTGCGCGGTGCCCTCGACGTGGTCGCCCACGCCGGTGAAGTCGCCCTCGATCGGGATGCGGAACGGGGTCGCGTCGGTGAGGGTGATGCGCGCCTCGCCGAGCCGGGACACGATCGGTCGGCCGCGGTCGATCGCCTGGACGAGCATCTCGCCGCGGTAGCCGGGCGGGATGATCTCGGGGAACCCGGACCGGATGGCGGCGAGCTCGACGAGCTGCGCGTTGAACCGGTGCAGGCGCGCCGCGGCCTCGGTGTCGCCCGACATGCGCGCGTGGAACGCGTCGCGCACGAACGAGTGCTCGCCGCCGTCGAAGTAGACCTCGGCCTCGGTCCCGACCTGCGCGTGCGCGAGGGGGTTGGGGGCGGGCGCGGCATGCGGGGCCGGGGCGGCGGCCTCGGCCGTGGGGGCCGGCTGCGCCGGGGCGGGGGCCGGCGCAGCCGGGGCCTGCGGGGCGGACGCCTGCGCGGGCGGCGCGGGGACCGGCGCGGCCGGGGCGGTGCCGTCCGCGTGGACGATCGTGGGCGGAGTCGCGGACGCGCTCGCCGTGACGGGCAGTCGTCGTGCCATGACGGTTCCTTCCTGGGTGTCGCCGGCGAGCCCGGCAGACGCGGCGTCGTCGGCGGGTGCCGCGACGGTGTCGGTGACCTCGTCGATCCGCGCGTCGTCGAACGCGGGGACCGAGACGTGGGAGACCTCGAGCAGACGGCCGCGGGCCATGACAGGGCCTTCGTCCTCGTCGGACCAGAGCCGGGACCAGGCCTCCTCGACGACCTCGGCGTCGAGCTGGATGCCGATGCTGAAGCCGGTGCGCGAGCCGAACGTCGCCTCGCGGATCACGCGGTCGCCGGTCTCGGTGCTCTCGACCTCGAACGTGCCGTACACACCGTCGTCGGTGACCTCGAAGTCGGTGGCGTACCCGGCGGTGATCCGCCCGTCGTGCTGGAACAGCAGCGGGATGCGCTCGGCCTCGGAGACCCGCAGCGACTCGGCGTCGAACTCGAGCTCGTACCAGCCGAGCTGCGCGGGCACGCCGAACGGGACGATGAGCCCGCGGATGGACCGCTCGCCGACGCGGGTCTGGGTGCCGGCCGTGAGGCGGATGAGGCTACGCGGCATCGGTGGTCTCCTCGGTCTGTTCGATGGGCGGCAGGTCTAGCCACCGGTCGCGGGCCTCGTTCACGGTGACGAGCTTCTTCTCGACGGCGACGCCGGCGGCGTTGATCACCTCGGCCGTCGTGCCGCGCACGTACCGGGTGGTGTCGAACGACACGACCTGTCCGCGCGGCGTGATGTCGGGCATGGACAGCCGCTCGACGATCGCGGCCATGTACGGGTTGACCGCGACGACGCGCTCGGCCGCGATCTGCTCCTTGTTCGTGTACGTCATGCCGGACTCGGAGGGGGCGTTGATCTGCTGCGACTCGAGGTTCATGAGCTGCGCGATCGCGACGTCGGACCGCTCGCGCGCCTGCGCGAGCTGGATGCGCGCGGCGTCGAACTGCACGGCCTCGTACTTGAGGCGCCCGATCCACCGGGTCACGCGCTTGCGCGAGCCCGCCTCCCACTGGTCGAGGAGCTTCTGCACCTGCGCGTCGGTGAGCTTGTCCCGCCCGGTCCCCGTGGCCTGCGACTCGTCGCGCAGCACGCCGAGCGGGACGTCGATCTCGGCGTACCGGCGGACCGCGGACTCGAGCTTGAGCGCGGTGCGCAGCACGACGGCGCCCCGCTTGAGCAGGCCACCGGTCGGCGAGTCGAACCGGACGAGGTCCGTCAGCGGCACGTTCTCGCCCTTGTACGTGACGGTCTGCGTGGAGGCGTCGATGCGCAGGAACCGCAGGTCGAGGTGCTCGAGGAAGAACGGGAACCCGTTCGCGTCGCGCACGGGGCGCCCGTCCGGGAGCGACCGCGGGACGCGGCACCACGCGTGGGGCTCGTGCACGAGGTCGGCGACGAGCCGGTACTTCCACGTCGAGGCGGTGAGGTAGGGGTCGGGCTGCTCGAGGAGCGAGCGGCGCACGAACTGCCGGTCGGGCAGGGTGGGGGCGGTGCGCCCGTCTTCGCCGAGCGCGACCCTCGTGCACACGAGCGGGAACCCGGAGATCGTCCCGGCAATGACCTGCTCGCCGCGGGAGACGGCCGGGATGGTCACGGCCTCTTCGCGGCGCACCCGCTCGGAGTCGACGTTGATCCCGAACGCAGCGGCGATCCCGGGCGGCAGGTCCGCGACCTGCGCGACGTCCCCGGCGGTGCCGGGGAGCGTCGCGGAGGCCGTCGTGATGCCGAGCCGGTGGAGGAGCTGCACGCCGTCACCGTGGGCGAGCGCGCCCGGCCGGGTCCAGCGAAGCCATTTGGCAAACGCGAAACCGGGCCGTTCAAACGGTCAAACGCCGGACGGGAGCATGATGCTCGGCGGGTCGAGCGGGGCGTCGGCGTGGTCGAAGAACCACGCCGCCATCGTCCCGGCGTCGAGGCCGGCGATCGACCCTGCCGAGCCGCGCAGGTCCCACACCCACCGGTTGCCGAGGGTCTTCTTCGCGGCCTGCCCGGCGACGTGGTCAAGGTCCTCGTGACCGACGTACGCGAGCTGCCCCTCGACGATCGCGGCGAGCGTCGCGATGCACGAGGTCGCCATCTCGGCGTACCCGATCCGCTCGAGCACGTACCCGCGCCGCTCGAGCTCGTCGCCGACGTCGGTCGCCGGGCCGAACCGGTCGTAGCCGACGGCGATCGGGTCGCGCGCGTCGATGAGCTCGGCCATGCGGTCCGCGACCCACGCCGTACCGTCGCGCGCGTCGAGCACCTTCCAGCGCATGAGCCGCTCGTCGCCTGGCTCGCGCCACGCCGCGAGGATCGCGGACCGGGACCGGTCCGGCGCGCACGCGAACGCCATGGCGACGGGCACCGTCGGGACGGGCAGCGCGTCCCGACGAGCGTCGACCCACGGGCGGAGCGGGATCACCGACTCGACGGTCTTCGTCCACCGGTTGCCGTAGGCGCGCAGAATCTCGCCGACCGCGCCGCGCCGGGCGAGCTTCGTAATCTCGGTCCGCACGGCGCGCTCGTTGAGCGTGTACCCGCGCGCGGGCATGTGCGAGAGCAGCGTCTCGACCGCGGCCTCGAACGCGTCGCCGTCGGGGTCGGTCTCGAGCCCGTGCTGCACGTCCTCGTGCGCGTCGTCGGGCAGGCCGAGCTCGAAGTACGCGACGCCCTCGCGCACGCCCGCGGCGACCGCGGCCCGGCCCGCGTCCACGTCCTCCTTGAGCCAGACCGACGCGTCGGTGCCGGCGGTCGAGTGCCGCCAGTACTGCCCGCCCGTCGTCGTGAACGTCGGGCCGATCGCCTGGTCGAGCGCGCGTCCCTCGAGCAGCGTGAACGCCCAGTGCTCGTCGACCATGACGAGCTCGTTCGGCTTGCCGTGCAGGGCCTCCTCGCCCGGGGCGAACACCCGGAGGAACGACCCCTGCCGGCGCAGGTACAGCCCCTCGCTGCCCTGCGACCGGCGCACCGTGGCGAGCGGCGAGAGGACCGAGGACTCGAACCGGACGGCGTAGTCCTCGATCAGGTTGTCGCGCGCGTCCTGCCGGGTCTGCGCGGTGTACCAGCATCGCGCGTACCGCTTCGTGAGCGCCCGGTGCAGGCCGATCGGGCCGTCGAGCGTGGTCTTGCCCTGCTGCCGCTGCACCGTGATCAGGACGTCGGTGTACGCCCACGACCCGTCCGGGAGCACCTCGAGCGCGACGTCGGCGACGTGCCGCTGCCACGGCATGAGCGGTGTGCCGGTGGCGGCGGCGATCTTCGCGACCGCGCCCCCGAACGTCGGGCGCTCGGGGGTGCGGGGCGTGCCGGTGATCCAGCCCCTCACGACGCGGCCGGGGCGGGCGCGTCGGGCGTGCCGAGGTCAGCGAGGAACGCGTCGAGCCGCTCGTCGACCTCGGGCGCAGCGGCGGCCTTCACGGGCGCCTCGGCGAACCGGAGCAGGACGAGCACCTCGCGCAGCTCGCGCGACGCCGCGGCGACGGCGTAGGGGTCGGGCTTCGTCAGGGTCGCGTGGTCGACCATGCGCGCGAGCGAGAGCGCCTGCCACGCGAGCGGCTCCTCGGTCGCCGAGAGCGCCTTCTCCTTGCGCGCGGCGCGGATCGCGGCGAAGACCTTGCGCTCGGTCCGGCCGAGCCGCCGCTTCTCCCCGGTCGGCGTCATCGTCAGGTCGAAGAGCTCTTCGTCCTGCGGCGCGGCCGGGGCCTTCCTCTTGGTCACCAGTCCCACTCCCTCTCAGGGTTGAGCACCGCGGCGAGCTGCTCGCGGCGCAGGTACCACTCGTCCACGGCCCGCTGGTGGCGCGCGCCGCGCGTCGAGTCCGCGACGCGGGCGCGCACGGTCACCGGCCCGGGGTCGACGACCTCGACCGTCCACCCGTCGGCGACGTACTGCCGGAGCTGCGCGACCGTCGGCGTCGCGTGGATCACGAACACGCGCGCACCCGACGCCGCCGGCAGCGACACAGCGCGGCGCAGTGCAGCGGACCGCGCGCCGATCGCGACGTTCCGCACGTGCTGCGGGTAGTCGTGCCCGACCGCGTGCGCCATGCTCACCGGCGCGAGCGCGGCGGCGAGCCGGTCGAGGTCGACGACGACGTCGCCGCGCTGCGCCCGCTCGAGCGCGTGCGTGGTCTTGCCGCCACCGGGCGGGCCGATCAGCACGGTCACCGGGACCGTCGGCCCGGCCTTCGTCGCCTGCGTCCCGCGACTGAGGTTGCAGCTGGCGCACGCGGCGCGGCAGTTCATCGGGTCCCACTTCGCCCCGCCGTCGGCGAGCGGCACGATGTGGTCGACGTGCGTCGCGTGCTCCCCGCACACCCCGGCGCCCTTCGGGACCTGGCAGCGGTACCCGTCCCGGGCGAGCACGGCCTCGCGCAGCTTGCGCCACTGACGCGTGCTACCCGCGGCCCACGAACGGCTCACGGCTCACCGGCCAGGCGCCACGCCTGCACGACGTGCGCAGGCAAGTACCGGCCGCGCTCGGGTACGTCGATGCCCTGCTCGCGCGCCCACCGGCGCACGTGGCCGACGTCGTAGGTGCCCTGCGCCTTGGCGACGTCGTCCTGCTCGACGCACCGCTCGAGCTCGATGAGGACCGACCGGGCCCGCGCGGCGAGGGTCTGCGTGCGCTGCCGCGGGGACGCCTCGGCGCGCGCCAGCAGCTCGGCGACGGACCCTGCGCGCGGGCGCTGCCCGACGACGTCGAAGCGATCGCGGCCGATGTTGATCCGCATCCCGAACTCGCGGCCGAGCTGCACGACGGCTCGCCGCGGGACGCCCGTCGTCGCGCACACCTGCGCGATCGTGCGTCCCGCGGCGAGCATCGTGTACACGCGATCGCGCAGCGCGACCGATCCCTCGGTCACCACGCGGCCCGCCAGAGGATCGCGAGCCCTGCCGGTGCGGCGAGCCACGTCGCCACGTTGAGCGACCACGCGAGCACCGCCCACGGGTTGATCACCGGTGCCTGCTCCTCGTCCATCACTTCCCGCCCTTCGTCTTCGTGAGCCCGGTCGCGAACGCGACGGCGTGCTCGTCGTGCTGGAACATCGCGACGGCGAGCGGCTCACCCTCGACGAACACGGCGAACCACACGTCGCCGGTCGCGTCGGTGAGCCGCTCGACCGTCGCGAACGTCACGCGGGCTCGCCGTCGTCGTCGGCGAGCGAGTACGGCACCGGGGCGTCGAGGTCGAACTCGGCCGCGACCCGGAGGAGCGGCGCGGACAGGACCGTGCCGACGAGCGTGCCGTGCGAGTCGTAGTGCCGGACCTTGACCTCCATCCGGTCGCCGATCGGGGACGCGGCGACGGACAGGTCGCGCACGGACTGCGGGTCGACGCCGCCCTCGACGAGCAGGACGTACAGCCCGAACGTGAACCCGAGGTCACCCGGGAGGTTCTCGACCTCGGCCTCGGCGGCCTCGCCGTCCTCCTCGGCGCGCGCCTGCTCGACGCCGTCGGCTGCGGCCAGCTCGACGTCGGCGAGTACCTGCGCGTCCTGGTCGAACGCCTCGGCGACCTTCTCGTCGATGGTCGTCTCGACCGGGGCCTCGTCGGTCTTCTTGCGTGCGGTCACGATGGTTCTCCTTCGATCGGGTCGAACAGGGTGTCGTCGTGCGCGGCGATCGCCGGCACGTCCAGCAGGGGCAGCGGCGGCGCCGTCCACCCGTCGCCCCGACGGCGCTCCTCGCGCCGGCAGAACGGGCACAGTGGTTCGTCCTTCTTGGTGCGCTTGTCGGTGCGCTCGCCGTGCGGGCACGTGGGCCACTCCGCGGCGCGCCGGGTGTTGAAGTCCTTCATCGGCTCGCTCCGATCAGTGCGACGTCGGCCAGGTGCTCGATGAGCTGTTCGCCGAGGAACTGCGTGTAGGCCGGCGGGATCGCCTGCGTGGTGCCGTGCCACGACGCCCACGGCATGCCCATCGCGTCGCGCGCGTCGTCGTCCGACGTCGCCTTGGCGCCGCGCCGCGTGCCGTCAGGCCGGCGGTACTCGTGGTCGTTCTGGGGGTGGTCGCCATAGACGCCGGTCGGGCGGCCCTGCGTCCCGTGCATGCACGGGATCGACGGGAGGAAGATGTTGGACTCGAACAGCCGATGACGCCGGACCCGTAGCCCGAACGACGACCCGCAGAGGAGTACTGGGTCGACGAGCGCGGGGCGGGCGCCCGCGACGTTCTCGATGATGTACGGCTTGCCCGTCGCGACGAGCGCGTTGCGTGTGGCCGGGATGAGGTCGACGTGGACGCTCTTGTCCGGCGTGATCGTCGAGTGCGCCTGGCACGGGGGCGAGGCGTGGATCGCGTCATACTCGTGGCCGTGCTCGCGCACGTACTCGATCGCGTCGGCCTGGACGAACTCGAACGGGTAGAGCGGCTGATCCACGATGTCGACGCCTACGACGTCGAAGCCGGCGCGGTGGTAGCCCATCCCCGCGCCACCCTCGCAGCAGAACAGGTCCAGCAGGCGCGGGCGGCTCACCGGGTCCTCCCCACGCCGAGGCGCTTGCACAGGACGGCGGCGCGGTCTCGGGCCTCGGGGCCGATCGTCGCGAGCTCGTGCTTCACGAGCAGGTAGCCGTGCCACGGGTCGCCGTCGCCCGCGTCGTAGCAGATACGGAGCAGCTCGTTCTCGTCGATCCGCGTCGTGTCGAGCGCAGCGAGTGCACGACGCGTGTTCGGCTCGTGCTTGTGGATATCTCCGCCCGCCCCGCCCGGGTGGTTCTTGGACGGTTCCTGGACGGTTCCTTGTGCGACAGCAACTGTCGGGTCGTTTGCGACACCTACTGTCGGGTCGTTTGCGACACCTACTGTCGGGTCGCTCTTGGACCGTGCGACAGTTCTGTCGGGTCGTGAGGCAGCGAGCGCCAGGTCCCAGACCGTGGGACGGCGGTCGCCGCGGCGGAGCTTCACGAGCTGCTGGTCGCCCTTGCGGATGAGGCCCGCGTCCCGGAGCGCGGCGAGGTGGCGCTCGACGGTGCGGCGGGTGACGTTGAGCTTCTCGGCGATCGTCTCGACGTGAGGCCACGCCCCGGTGCCGTCATCGCCTGCGTGGTCGGCGAGGACGAGGAGGACGCGGAACGCACCGTGCGGGACGTCCTGGGTCGGCGCGTCGTAGAGCGCCCACAGCATCGCGCGGAGGCTCACCGGTGCCCCCCGAGGAAAGCGTCGGCCACCATGGCGACGAGGAGCACGAGCGCACCGATGGCGCTCACCACGTCGAGGATCACGAGCCACTCCCGACGAGCGTCGACTCGTCGACCTCGAGCAGCACCGCGAGCCGCTCGAGCTCGTTGATCCGCCACGAGACCTGCCCTCGGAGGCGCCGGTTCACCGCCGCCTGTGAGATGCCGAGGTGTGCGGCGACCGTCGTCTGTGACAGGCCTCGCTCCTTGATCGCGACCGTCACCGCGTCGGTGACGCGCTCAGCGAATCGTTGACTCATGTGGCTATTCGTACACCGACCTCGAGACGGTCGGCAAGCCAACGATGCGCTCAGCGTGTCGCGGGGGATGTTTCGCGGGTCAGTAGACACCCGGGGCCTGCACTTATACGCTCAGCGCATGAGTACATCGCCGGTGGAGGGTTCAGACCTAGAGACGCCGCGGGCCGCGGTCGCCGCCGAGGTGCGCGCGGAGATGGCACGCGTGCGGCTCAGCGGGCGGACGCTCGGGCGCATGACCGGGAAGTCGCAGGCCTACTGGTCGAGGCGCATCTCGGGCGACGTCGCGCTGGACGTCGATGACCTCGCGACGCTGTCGAGGGTGCTCGGCGTGCCGATGTGGCAGCTCATCGCCGCCGGGGACGACGAAGGCCCCCACCAGGGTGGTCCCGGTGGAGGCCTTCGTGTGGTGCGCCCGAAGGGATTCGAACCCCCAACCTTCTG
>NZ_JBQEMZ010000031.1:0-17671 GCF_052044445.1 Cellulosimicrobium sp. 22598 | reverse complement strand
GTCTACCATCCGCCGCTCGTTCCTCGCGGCTCCCGCCAGGCCCGACCACGACGCGGCACCACCACCCACCCCGCCCTGCGTCGTCTCGCCCCGGTCTTCGCCCACCTGGGGCGACTGCCCGCGGTGTCGGTCCCGCCGTGCCGTGGCGTCCCACGGGGGCGCCTCCGGTCGTGATGGGCGGCCTGCTGCGGCTGGCGGCCTGAGCGCGGTGGGTGACCGGTCGCCGTCGGGCATGACCAGGGTTCTACCTCGCGCCTCCAGGGTTCTACCTCGCGTGACCACGGTTCTACGTCGTGCGACCACGGTTCGGCCTCGCGTGAGCACCGGGTCGCTGGAGCGCGCACGCGGGACCGATCTGTCCACGGTTCCGCAGACCGGGCCACCGGCCGCGGGCACTGGTCAGTCGCGGGTGCGGAGCTCGGTGAGCAGGGGGCGGTGGTCGGAGGCGGTGACGTCGAGGACCTCGAAGGAGCGGAAGGTCATGGGTTCGGAGCCGAAGACCCAGTCGATGCGGTGTGCCGGGGCGACCGCGGGCGACGTGAGCGCGTCGCGGTCGCCGGCGGCGTCCTGGCCGCTCTCGAGCCCGTGCTCCTCCACCAGGGTGATCTCCTCCCAGCCGGGCTCGGCGTTGAGGTCGCCCGCGAGGACGTAGGCGCCCTCGACCGGCTCGTCGGCGAGGAGCGTCCCCAGCTGGTCGAGCCGGGTCGGGGTGTTCTCCTCGCGGTGCTGCAGGTGCACGGACGTCACGCGCACCGGGACGCCCGCGGCGTCGAGGGTCGCGGAGACCGCCGAGCGCTCCTGCGGTCCGGCGCCGTAGGGCAGGGCGTGGCGCGCGACGTCGGCGAGGTCGCCGCGCAGCGGGTCCCAGAGGATCGCGTTGCCGAACTGCCGGTCCGCGGCGGGGACGAAGACGACACGCATCCCCGTCTCGCGCGCGAGGAACGTCGCCATGTCGGCGCCGCCGCCGAGCACCCAGCCGCGGGACACCTCCTGCAGGGTGACGACGTCCGCACCGGAGTCCTCGATGGTCGCGACCATCTCGTCGAGCCGGACGGACGGGTCGGCGCTCACGCCGTAGTGCAGGTTCCAGTCGAGCAGGCGCAGGTCGCCGACGGGCTGGTCGGCGACGGCGGACGTCGTGGTCGGGACGTGGACCTGCGTGACCCCGACGAGCGCGAGCACCGCGACCGCCCCGCCGACGGCGAGCGCCGGGATCTTTGCGCGACCGGCGGCCGGCGTCGTGCCCGACGTCGCGGGGTCGCCCGCGGAGGCCGTGGCGCCTCGGGCGCGGAGCCCGGCGACGACGGCGGGCACGGCGAGTGCGAGCGCCGCGGCGACGGGGACGAGGGTGTGCGGGAAGGGGAGCGGGACGTCGTACTCGAGCTGGTACCCGAGCAGGGGCACCGCGATCCCGAGCCCGGCGACGCTCGCGGCACCGGCGAGGCGCAGCCAGGTGAGCGGGCGCGCCCCGCGCGTCAGGGCGAGCGCGAGCGTGCGGGCGGCTGCGGGGACGAGGAGCACGAGCAGGACGAGGAGCGCCCAGCCCCCGACGGTCCCCGGCCCGTCCAGGCGCGGCACGGCGAGGAACACGACGGCGACGCCCACGACGAGCAGCGCGGGGGACACCCACGGTGAACCCCGCCGGGTCGCGCGGCCCGCCCACGGGACGAACCACGCGGCGAGCACGGCGGCGACGGCGAGCGCGGTGACGGCGAACGGCAGCGCGACGCCCGTCTGGGACGCGGCGAACGCCGGGTTGGCGAGCGCCTGCACCAGGAGCGCGACGAACGGGCCGAGCACCCACAGCCCGCGCGACCCCGGCCAGGCCGCGCGCCCTCGCAGCGCCCACGCGCACGCGACGGCACCGGCGGCGACGACGGCCGTCACGACCCACCCCGCGACGTCGGCGCGCCAGTACGCGTCCCAGGTGCCGAGCACCGCGCTCAGCACCCCGGCGAGCAGCGCGCCGAGCACGACGCCGAGGGCGACGAGCGACCCGCGCGCGAGCGGGGCGCCGGAGCGGGACGGCGTCCGGCCCGACGCGCCGTCGACCTCCGGTGCGGGGTCCGCACCGCTCGCCGGGCTCCCGCTCGCGAACGCGGCGACGAGCACGAGCACGCCGATCCCGAGCGCGACGGTCGCGAGCCCGACGCCGTAGCGCACGAGGCCGAGGTCCGCGCCTGCGGCGATCGCCGCGCCGAGGCCCTGGAGCACGAGGCGCGCCACGACGAGGGACGCCACCGCGAGGAGCACGACCTTGCCCGTGAGCTCGAGGCGCGCCGCGATCATCACGACGAGGACCCCGGGGGCCGCGTACGTCGCGAGCGCCGTGAGGGCCACGGTGACGACGCCCGCGGAGAACGCGTGGTCGAGGAGCGGTCCGCTCGACCGCACGAGCTCGACGACGATCGCGGTGACCGCCACGACGAGCAGGAGCGGCACGACGGTCGCCCGGTCGAACCGGGCGGCAGACCGTGACACGGGCCGCGGGGACGGGGGCTGCGCTGCGCTCACGATGCACGACGGTACCGGGCGGTCGCTGTGATCCGCACCACACGATCGGGCCTTCCGTGCCAGACTGAGGGATCGGCTGCGACGGCGCGCCACCACCTCGGCGCGCGAGGAGGCGAGGACGTGGAGACGACCGCTGGGATCTCCCCGCACGCGCAGGGCGCCACGAGCGCCCCGACCGCGACGGACGGCGGGCGGGCGCGCATCGGGCACTGGGTCGCGGGACGCGTGCGGCCCGACGCGGAGCGATACGGGCCGGTCCACGACCCGGCGTCGGGCAGGGTGACGGGACAGGTCGCGCTCGCGTCCGCGGGCGACGTCGACGCCGCGGTCGCGGCGGCGCGGGACGCGTTCCCCGCGTGGCGCGCGACGAGCGTCTCGCGCCGCGTCGAGATCCTCTTCGCGTTCCACCAGCTGCTCGTGGAGCACCGCGACGAGATCGCCGCGGTGGTGAGCGCCGAGCACGGCAAGGTGCTCGCCGACGCGGCGGGCGAGGTCGCCCGCGCGCTCGAGTGCGTCGAGTTCGCGTGCGGGATCGGCCAGCTCCTCAAGGGCGGGTACACCGAGCAGGCGTCGTCGGGCGTGGACGTGCACGAGGTGAAGCAGGCCCTCGGCGTCGTCGCCTGCGTCACGCCGTTCAACTTCCCGGCCATGGTGCCGCTGTGGATGATCCCCAACGCGATCGCGTGCGGGAACACGGTCGTGCTCAAGCCGAGCGAGCGCGACCCGTCGGCGTCGCTCGTCGTCGCGCGGCTGCTCCAGGAGGCCGGGCTGCCCGACGGCGTCGTGAACGTCGTGCAGGGCGACCGGGTCGCGGTGGAGCGCCTGCTGGAGCACCCCGACGTGGAGGCCGTGAGCTTCGTCGGCTCGACGCCCGTCGCCCGCCACGTGTACGAGACGGGGACGCGGCACGGCAAGCGGGTCCAGGCCCTCGGCGGCGCGAAGAACCACATGGTGGTCCTGCCCGACGCCGACGTGGACGTCGCGGCGGACGCGGCGGTCTCCGCGGCGTACGGGTCGGCGGGCGAGCGGTGCATGGCGGTCTCCGTGCTCGTCGCCGTGGGCGCGGTGGCCGACCCGCTCGTCGAGGCGATCCGCGAGCGCGTGGCGCGCCTCGTCGTCGGGCCGGGCTCCGACCCCGCGTCGCAGATGGGACCCCTCATCACGGCCGAGCACCGCGACCGGGTCGCGGCGCGCGTCGGCACGGCGGCCGAGGAGGGCGCGACGCTCGTCGTCGACGGCCGCCGGGCGCCCGACGGCACCCCCGACCTGGGGGAGGGGTTCTTCCTGCACCCCACGCTCGTCGACCACGTGCGCCCCGAGCACACGGTGTACCGCGAGGAGATCTTCGGGCCCGTGCTGTCGGTCGTGCGCGCCGAGTCCTACGACGAGGCCGTCGGGCTCGTGAACGACAACCCGTACGGCAACGGTGCCGCGATCTTCACGCGCGACGGCGGCGCGGCGCGCGCGTTCGAGGTCGACGCCCGGGCGGGCATGATCGGCGTCAACGTCCCCATCCCCGTACCGGTCGGCTACTACTCGTTCGGTGGCTGGAAGAGCTCGCTGTTCGGGGACCTGCACGTCTACGGGCCCCAGAGCGTGCAGTTCTACACGCGCACCAAGGTCGTCACGACGCGCTGGCCCGACCCGTCCACGGCGGGCGTCGACCTCGGCTTCCCCCGGACCCGGTGAGCGACCGATGACGACGGAGGAGCTCGCCCGGCGCACGTCGCGCACGCGCGCCGACGACCGGTACGTCTTCCACTCCTGGTCCGCGCAGGGCGCGATCGACCCGCTGCCCGTCGCGGGCGGCGAGGGCGCGTGGTTCTGGGACGAGGACGGCAACCGCTACCTCGACTTCGCGTCGCAGCTCGTCAACCTCAACCTGGGCCACCAGCACCCGCGCCTCGTCGCCGCGCTCCAGGCCCAGGCCGGGCGCCTCGCGACGGTCGGGCCGACCTTCGCCAACGACGTGCGCGGCGAGCTCGCCCGGCTCATCGCGGAGCGCGCGCCGGGAGCGGCGGGCGACGAGCGACGCTGGCGGGTCTTCTTCACGAACGGCGGCGCGGACGCCGTCGAGAACGCCGTGCGGCTCGCGCGCCTGCACACGGGGCGCGCCAAGGTGCTCGCCGCGTACCGGTCGTACCACGGCAACACCACGACGGCGATCTCCCTCACGGGCGACCCGCGTCGGTGGCCCAACGAGGTCTCGCCCGACCCGCACGTGCGCCACTTCCTCGGGCCGTACACGTACCGGTCGTCGTTCGGGGCGGCCGACGACGCGCAGGAGGGGGAGCGTGCGCTCGCCCACCTGCGGGAGGTCGTGCAGCTCGAGGGGCCGGGGACGATCGCGGCGATCCTGCTCGAGACGATCGTCGGGACCAACGGCGTGCTGGTCCCGCCCGACGGGTACCTCGCGGGCGTGCGCGCGCTGTGCGACGAGCACGGGATCCTGCTCGTCACCGACGAGGTCATGGTCGGGTTCGGACGCGTGGGCGAGTGGTTCGCGGTGGACCGGTGGGGCGTCGTGCCGGACCTCGTGACCTTCGCCAAGGGCGTGAACTCGGGCTACGTGCCGCTCGGTGGCGTCGTGATCGGCGAGCACGTCGCGCGGACGTTCGACGACCGCGTGTTCCCCGGCGGGCTCACCTACTCCGGCCACCCGCTCGCGTGCGCCGTCGGGGTCGAGTCGGTCCGCACGTTCGAGGACGAGCGGATCCTGGAGCGGGTGCGCACGCTCGGCGCCGACGTGATCGGGCCGCGGCTGCGCGAGATCGCCGCCCGGCACCCGAGCGTCGGGGAGGTTCGCGGGCTCGGGTTCTTCTGGGCGGTCGAGCTCGTGCGCGACCGCGAGACGCGCGAGCCCCTCGTCCCGTTCAACGCGAGCGGGCCCGCCGCCGCGCCGATGGCCGCCGTCGTCGCCGCGGTCAAGGAGCGCGGCGTGTGGCCGTTCGTGCACGTCAACCGTCTGCACGTCGCGCCGCCGCTCGTCACGTCCGCCGCCGACCTCGAGCACGGCCTCGCGGCGATCGACGCGGCCCTCGACGTCGCCGACGAGCAGGCCGAGGCGGTGCGGGCATGAGATGGGCCCGGTTCGCGCCCCCAGACCAGGCCCATCTCATGCCCACAACCGAGGAGGGGTCATGACGACCGTGCGAGCCGCGCTCACCCAGGTCCGCTGGACGGGCGACAAGGAGTCGATGATCGACGCCCACGAGAAGCACCTGCGCGACGCCGCCGACCAGGGCGCGAGGCTCGTGTGCTTCCAGGAGCTGTTCTACGGGCCGTACTTCTGCCAGGTGCAGGACGCCGCGTACTACGCGTACGCCGAGTCCGTCCCGGGGCCCACGGTCGAGCGCTTCTCGGCGCTCGCGGCCGAGCTGGGGACCGTCGTCGTGCTGCCCGTGTACGAGGAGGAGCAGCCGGGCGTGCTCTACAACACGGCGGCCGTGATCGACGCGGACGGGCGCTACCTCGGCAAGTACCGCAAGACGCACATCCCGCACGTGCGCGGGTTCTGGGAGAAGTTCTACTTCCGCCCCGGCAACCTCGGCTACCCGGTGTTCGACACCGCCGTCGGGCGCGTGGGCGTCTACATCTGCTACGACCGGCACTTCCCCGAAGGCTGGCGCGCGCTCGGCCTGAACGGGGCGGAGATCGTGCTCAACCCCAGCGCGACGAGCCGCGGGCTGTCGAACTACCTGTGGAAGCTCGAGCAGCCGGCGGCGGCGGTCGCGAACGAGTACTACGTCGGCGCGATCAACCGGGTGGGCGTCGAGGACCTGGGCGACGACGACTTCTACGGCACGTCGTACTTCGTCGACCCCGAGGGCGCGTTCGTCGGGGACCCCGCGGACGACCACGAGGAGGAGCTCGTGGTGCGCGACCTCAACCTGGACCTCCTGCGCGTCGTGCGCGACCGGTGGCAGTTCTACCGCGACCGCCGTCCCGACGCCTACGACGACCTCACCCGGCCGTGACCCGAGGATTCCGAGAGGGGAGCACGCGATGCCGCACACGCTGATCCGGGGCGGGACCGTCGTCGGGCCCACGGGCTCGACGCTCGCCGACGTGCTGGTCGACGGCGAGCAGGTCGCCGCGCTGCTGCGGCCCGGGGACCAGAGCCTGGGCGCCGACCTGGCCGCGACGGCCGAGCGCGTGATCGACGCGACCGGCAAGTACGTCATCCCGGGCGCCGTCGACTGCCACACGCACATGGAGCTGCCGTTCGGCGGGACGAACGCGTCGGACACGTTCGAGACCGGGACGCGCGCCGCAGCGTGGGGCGGGACGACGACGATCGTCGACTTCGCCGTCCAGCGCACCGGCGAGCGCGTCCAGGACGGGCTCGCCGCGTGGCACGCCAAGGCGGACGGGAAGTGCGCGATCGACTACGGGTTCCACCAGATCCTCGGCGGCGTCGACGACGACTCGCTCAAGGCCATGGACGAGCTCGTGGGCGAGGGCATCACGAGCTTCAAGCTCTTCATGGCCTACCCGGGCGTGTTCTACAGCGACGACGGGCAGATCCTGCGCGCGATGCAGAAGGCGCGCGACAACGGGTCGGTGATCATGATGCACGCCGAGAACGGCATCGCGATCGACGTGCTCGTGCGCGAGGCGCTCGACCGCGGCGACACGGCACCGTACTTCCACGGCACGAGCCGCCCGTGGGAGACGGAGGAGGAGGCGACGCACCGCGCGATCATGCTCGCGCGCCTGACCGGGGCGCCGCTGTACGTCGTGCACATGTCTGCCAAGCAGGCCGTGGCGACGCTCGCCCGCGCGCGCGACGAGGGCTGGAACGTGTTCGGCGAGACGTGCCCGCAGTACCTCTACCTCTCGCTCGAGGAGCAGCTCGGCGCGCGCAGCGACGAGTGGGGCGACTTCGAGGGCGCCAAGTGGGTGTGCTCGACGCCGCTGCGCTCGCGCGCCGAGGGCCACCAGGACGAGCTGTGGCGGTACCTGCGCACGGGGGACCTGTCCGTCGTGAGCACCGACCACTGCCCGTTCTGCATGAAGGAGCAGAAGGAACTCGGCCTCGGCGACTTCTCGAAGATCCCCAACGGGATCGGGGGCGTCGAGCACCGCCTCGACCTGCTCTACCAGGGCGTCGTCGACGGGCGGATCTCGCGCGAGCGATGGGTCGAGCTGTGCTGCACGACGCCGGCCCGCATGTTCGGGCTCGACGGCCGCAAGGGCGTGCTCGCCCCGGGTGCGGATGCCGACGTCGTCGTCTACGACCCCGCCGGGCGCACCTCGATCGGGTACGGGAAGACGCATCACATGAACATGGACCACTCGGCGTGGGAGGGGTTCGAGGTCGACGGGCACGTGGACGTCGTCATGTCACGCGGCCGCGTGGTCGTCGAGGACGGCACGTACCACGGGAGCCCCGGGCACGGGCGGTTCCTGCGCCGCGGGCTGTCGGCGTACCTGCGCTGAGCGCGGTCCGGATCGGAGGCGGGCATGGACCTCGGGGTGGTGCTGCAGAACGACCCGCCCGCGTGGCGGGTCGTCGACCTCGCGCGGCAGGCGGAGACGTACGGCTTCTCGCACGTGTGGACGTTCGACTCGCACCTGCTGTGGGAGGAGCCGTTCGTCGTCTACTCCCAGATCCTCGCGGCCACGCACCGGGTGACGGTCGGCCCCATGGTCACCAACCCCGCCACGCGCGACGTCACCGTCACCGCCTCGCTCTTCGCGACCCTCAACGAGATGTTCGGCAACCGGACGATCTGCGGGATCGGCCGGGGGGACTCCGCCGTGCGCGTCATCAACGGGCGGCCCGTCACGCTCGCCGAGCTCCGCGAGGCCATCGGCGTGATCCGCGGCCTCGCGTCCGGGGAGGCGGTCCAGTACCGCGGCTCGACGCTGCGCCTGCCGTGGAACCCGGGCTCCCGGCTTCCCGTGTGGGTCGCGGCGTACGGGCCCAAGGCGCTCGCCCTCGCCGGGGAGGTGGGCGACGGGTTCATCCTCCAGCTCGCGGACCCCGACGTCGTCGCGTGGTCGGTCGCCGCCGTGCGGGCCGCGGCCGAGCGCGCGGGGCGCGACCCGGACGCGGTGCGCGTCTGCGTGGCCGCGCCCGCCTACGTGACCAGCACGGCGCCGTCGAACGGGGAAGGGCGGCGGGCGCTCGCGCACGCCTACGACCAGTGCCGGTGGTTCGGCGGGATGGTCGGCAACCACGTCGCGGAGATCGTCGCGCGCTACGGACCGGGCGGGTCCGAGGAGGGCGCCGGCGTGACGATCCCGCACGCGCTCACCGACTTCGTGGCCGGGCGCGAGGGCTACGACTACAACGAGCACGGGCGCGCGGGCAACACGCACACCGCGTTCGTGACGGACGAGATCGTCGACCGGTTCTGCCTCGTCGGTCCGGCGGAACGGCACGTCGAGCGGCTGCGGGAGCTCGCCGCGCTCGGGGTCGACCAGTTCGCCCTCTACCTCCAGCACGACGCCAAGGACGAGACCCTGCGTGCGTACGGCGAGACGGTCGGCCCCGCCGTGCGCGACCTCGTCCGCGCGCGCGAGTGAACATGCGGGGACGCCGCGCGCGACGTCCCGCCCGACGGCCCGCGTGACCGGACCCACGTGACTGCCCGAGCGCGACGGGACCTTCGGCCCTGTCCGGGCCCACCGCCGTATTCCTACGGTCGGGACCGTGCAAAACCCTCGGGACGTGACGAGCAGGACGCCGTTCCGCGCGCTCCTCGTGCTGCCCGCCGGTGTGGCGCTGCTCACGGGGCTCGCGACCGGGCTCGCCCTGCTCGGGCTCCCGTCGCCCGTCCCCGCCGCGCGGGTCCAGGACGCGCACGGCCTGCTCATGGTCCTCGGGTTCGTCGGCACGCTCGTCGCGCTCGAGCGCGCCGTCGCCGTGCGGCGACCGGTCGCCTACCTCGCGCCCGCCGCGCTCGGCCTCGGAGCGCTCGCGCTCCTCGCGCCCCTGCCCCGCGCGGTCGGCCAGGGGCTCCTCGTCGCGGGGACGCTGGGGCTCGTCGCGATCTACGCCGTCGTGTGGCGACGGCAGCCCGCCGTCGCGACGGCGGTCCAGGCCGCCGGCGCCGTGCTCGCCGTGGGCGGCGCCGCGCTCTGGGGCGCGGGGCTCGCCGTGCCGGACCTGCTGCCGTGGCTCGTCGGGTTCGTCGCCTGGACCGTGCTCGGCGAGCGCGTCGAGCTCGCGCGGCTCGAGATCGACGCCCGCGCCGAGCGCACGGTCCTCGCCGGGGCGCTGGTCTTTCTCGGCGCCGCGTGCCTCGCCCTGCTCGCGCCCGCACCCGGGTATGCCGTCGCCGGGGCGGCGCTCGCGGCGTCGGCCGTCACGCTGCTGCGGCACGACGTCGCACGTCGCACCGTCCGCGGTCGCGGGCTGCCGCGCTTCGCCGCGGCGGCGATGCTCGCGGGCTACGCGTGGCTCGTGCTCGCCGGTGCCGCCTGGGTGTTCCTCGCGGCCGGTGCCGGGCCCTCGGGCCTCGGCCCCGCGGTGACGCTGCGGTCCGGGCCGACGTACGACGCCGTCGTGCACGCGGTGTTCCTCGGGTTCGGGCTGTCGATGATCGTGGCGCACGCGCCCCTCATCCTCCCGGCCGTCCTGCGCCGTCCGCTCCCGTACCGCGCCGCGATGTGGGCGCCGCTCGTCCTGCTGCACGCCTCGCTCGCCGTCCGGGTCGCCGGTGACCTCGCGGGCGACGGACCGGGCGCGGTCGCGGCCGTCCGCGTCGGCGGCGTCGGGAACGTCGTCGCCGTCCTCGCGTTCGTCGGCGTCGCGATGTGGTCGGCACTGCTCCGCGACCAGAGCTCTACCTCGCGTGACCAGAGCTCTACCTCGGCCGACCGGGCCTCTACCTCGCGTGACCAGGGCTCTACCTCGGCTGACCGGGGCTCTACCTCGTGCGACCAGGGTTCTGCCTCGGAACCGTCCGCCGTGCTGCCGATCGTCTCCGGAAGGTGACCGTGCCCGCGTCGCCCGAGCGGCCCTCGCTCCTGACCGCCCGACCCGCCGGACCGCTGCCCGGCACGCGGAAGGTCGGGGGAACCGGCCGGAACCTGTGGCTCCACGCGCTCGTCCTCGGCTGGTTCGTCGCCGAGGCGGTGCTCGTCGTGGTGCACCGGTTCGTGCCCGACGCGCTGTGGCTCATGGTCCACGTGCTCATGCTCGGTGCGGTGAGCACGGCGATCCTCGTGTGGAGCCAGCACTTCGCCGACACGATGCTGCGCCGCCAGGCGCCGGGCGGGCGCCCGCTGCACGTCGCGCGGCTCGCCGCGCACACGGTCGGCGCGCTGCTCGTCGTCGCGGGGCTGCTCACTGACGTGTGGTCCCTCGTCGTCGCGGGCGGGGTGCTCGTGGGCACGGGCGCGGTGACGCACGCGACGGTGCTCGTGCTCCAGGGCCGCGGCGCGCTGCCGTCGCGCTTCGGCCGGCTCGTCCGCTACTACGTGGTCGCCGCGGCGTGCCTCCCGGTCGGCGTGACGCTCGGCGTCCTCCTGGCCCGTGGCGGCGCGGGGACGGAGGCGTACGGCCGCCTCTATGTGGCGCACGTGACGCTCAACGTCCTCGGGTGGGTGGGGCTCACCGTGCTCGGCACGCTCGTGCTCCTGTGGCCCACGGTGCTGCGCACCCGCATCGAGCCCGACGCCGATGTCGCGGCCCGCCGCGCGCTCCCGGTGCTCACCGCGGGGATCCTGCTCGTCGTCGCGGCGTGCGCGGTCGGTTGGCGACCCCTCGTCGCCGCCGGGGCGACCGTGGTGCTGGGTGGCACGGTGACCGTCGGGCGGCACCTCGCGGCCCAGGGCCGGGCCGCGCAGCGCGGCGCGTGGGGGTTCGCCGCGTGGAGCCTCGCCGCGTCGGTCGTGTGGTTCGCCGGGAGCGTGGCCGCGTTCGGGGCCCGGGTCGCGACGGCGCCGTCGTGGGCCGCCGCGCAGGACGCGATCGGCGGGCTGCTGCTCCCGTTCGTCGTCGGGTTCGCCGCGCAGGTGCTCCTCGGCGCGCTCACGTACCTCGTCCCCGTCGTGCTCGGCGGCGGCCCCGCACGACGGCGGCGCACCGAGGCCGTCGTCGGCGCCGGAGGCGCGTACCGCGTGCTCGTCGCGAACGGCGGGCTCGCGCTGTACCTCCTGCCGCTGCCGTCGTGGGTGCGCGTCGGTCTGTCGCTCGTCGTCTTCGCGACCTTCCTCGCGTTCCTCGTGCTCGCGCTGCGCGCCGTGTTCGTGTCGCGGGGCGGCCCGGTCCCCGCGGGAGAGACGGTCCCGCGGGGCCGCCCGGACCCGGCGGGCGAGACGGTCCAGCGCCCGGAAGCGTCCCGGCCGACGGCGGCCCCGTCCCCGGCCCAGCCGCCCGGACCTGGTGCGGCGAGCCCCGCGGCGGACGCTCCGGCGTCGGGCACGCGCCGCGGCGAGGCCGCCCGTGCCGTCGCCGCCCGCCGGGACGCGCAGGCGCGCAGGCCGCTCGCGGGCGCGGTGACGGCCGCCGTCGCGACGCTGGCGCTCGCGGTCGTGGGCGGCGTCGCGGCCGACCCGGTCGCGGCCGGCGTGGGGTCGAGGGTCGTGGGCGGCGGTGCCGTCGCCGGGACCGGAGGGGCCGGTGTGCCGGTCGCGGCGACCGGCCGCACGACGACCGTGCAGGTCGACGCCGTCGACATGCGCTTCGTCCCGGACACGATCAGCGTGCCCGCGGGCGACCGGCTCGTCATCGAGCTGACGAACACCGACGACGACGTGCACGATCTGGTCCTCGCCGACGGCGCGACGACGGGTCGCGTGGCGCCGGGCGCGACCGCGACCCTCGACGCGGGCGTCGTGAGCCGCGACCTCGACGGGTGGTGCTCCGTGGCCGGCCACCGGCTCATGGGCATGACGCTCACGGTGGAGGTCACAGGGGGCGCGGCGCTCGCCGACCCACCGGGCCCGGAGGAGTCGCCCGCGGCCGAGGGGGCGCACGCGGGGCACGGGACGTCCCCGGGAACGGACTCGCTCGGCGTGGCGGACGCCGACCTCCTGGGCGGGCCCGGGGACGGGTTCGTCGTGCGCGACGCGACCCTTGCGCCGGCCGAGACGGACCCGTCCGGCGGGCCCGTCGTGCACCGGCGGACCCTCACCGTGACGGAGGCGGCGCAGGAGGTGGCGCCCGGCGTCGAGCAGACCGTGTGGACGTTCGGCGGGACCGCGCCCGGGCCCGTGCTGCGGGGGAAGGTCGGCGACGTCTTCGAGATCACCCTCGTCAACGACGGGACGATCGGGCACTCGATCGACTTCCACGCGGGCGCGCTCGCGCCCGACGAGCCGATGCGGACCATCGCGCCGGGGGAGTCGCTCACCTACCGCTTCACGGCGACCCGGGCGGGGATCTGGATGTACCACTGCTCGACCATGCCCATGTCGCTGCACATCGCGAACGGCATGTTCGGCGCGGTGATCGTCGACCCGCCGGACCTCGCCCCCGTGGACCGTGAGTACGTCGTCGTGCAGTCCGAGCTCTACCTCGGCGCGCAGGGCGCGTCGGCCGACGACGCGAAGGTCGCCGCCGCCGAGCCCGACCTCCTCACGTTCAACGGGTACGCGAACCAGTACCGCTATGACCCGCTCGGTGCCCGGGTGGGCGAGCGCGTGCGCGTCTGGGTGCTCGACGCCGGTCCGAACCGCCCGAGCGCGTTCCACGTCGTCGGCGGCCAGTTCGACACCGTCTACCACGAGGGCGCCTACGCGCTCCCGCCGGGCACGTCCGGCGGCAGCCAGGTGCTCGGCCTGCTGCCCGCGCAGGGCGGGTTCGTCGAGCTCACGTTCCCCGAGGCCGGGACCTACTCGTTCGTCACGCACGCCATGTCCGACGCCGAGCGCGGCGCGTCCGGGGCGTTCGCCGTGACGCCCTGACCGGCCCGCCCACCGGCGTCGTCGTCCGTGCCGGCAGCACCGCAGACCCAGCACCCCACCCGGCGCTCGCGCCACGACCAGGAGGACCACCATGGCAGCAGAACCGATCGAGATCACCGAGCCTCCGCAGCACGCGGCCGTGCGCGACGACGGGGTCGAGGAGGGGCACGCCTGCGGGTGCGCGCACGACGACGCCGAGATCGTCCTCGACGTCCGCACGATCCCGCACGCCGTGCGTCACGGCGTCGTCTTCGGGGCGCTCGAGGCGCTCGCGCCCGGGGACGGGCTCGTCCTCGTCGCGCCGCACGACCCGCTCCCGCTGCTCGCGCAGCTCGAGGGACGCGAGCCCGGCGCGTTCGACCGCGAGTACCTGTCGCGCGAGGCGACCGAGGTGAGGATCCGCCTCACGCGCCGCCCTGTGCCCGCACAGGCCTGAGCGGCCGGGCCGACACGGTCCCGACACGACGCCCGGCGGCACGGGGATGGCCGCCGGGCGTCGTCGTGCGCACGCGCGTGCCTCGCTCGCTGGCGCTGACTCAGGAGAGTAGCCGGACCAACCTCGACGCCCTGTCAAGAGACGCTATCTGCGCACCGTGGCCGCGCGCTTGACCATCTCGCGATGCTCGCCAGCGCGCCGATGAAGTCCATTTTCAAGTGCCCGGTCCACCCACGCCTCCTTTTGTTGCGAGATCGTCTTGTCAAAGGACTCCATTTCACCGGTGCGCACGATATGAACGCCGCGCGCTTCAAGTCGTTCGAGGAATCTCATGGCTGCGGCCGAGGCTCTGCCGGGAGAAAGCACCGAGATGCCAGACTTCTTCGCCGTGTCGCGGATATTGTTATCTATGATGTCTTGTTTGATCAGATTGAAGTCAGTCGAGTCCTCAGCATCCCAACTCTCGCCGAGGGCTCCAAGGATCCCCTTGATCCTCTGCGGCTCGTCTAGGAGGAGGTCGAAATCGGCGATTACGCTCACCGAAACATGGAGCTTCGCTAGCGCGCGAACGCGCGACTCGATTCCCGACTTTCCAACCGAAGGAATGAAGAGGGTCTCGTTCGCCGACCGGTGGATCTCTGAGGACTCAAGAAGCTCGTCAAGCACTGCTCCGTAGAAGCGGCAGTCAGCATCAGATTCGCATGCAATAACCTTGCGATAGAAGAGTCCGGAGAGAATGTTTGAATAGCGGAGGACGGCGCTGTTCCAGATCCACTCTACGTCGTCCGTTCTGACTTGCGAGAGGCGATTTCCGGCACCTTCGCGCGCAATACGCACAAATCGCAGAGGCGCCTTGCTTTCAAGTAATCCAACGACAAGGTCGCGGTCATGTGTGACCACAATAACCTGGCGATCTCGGGTCCCCGACTCCCTCCCGATAATTCGGCCGAGGGCTCTGGCCTGCGGCGGATGGAGGTAGGTCTCGGGCTCATCGAGAAGTAAGACTTGAGCGCCTCCCAACAACAGGGCGGCAACAGGGCCTACGAACGACTGCATCCCGTTGCCCTGTATGGCGAGTTTCGGCAGCCTGCGCATGGCCTCCGTATAGGCTTCGGTGAATCTCCCGTCTACCATGAGCGATTTGTCCACTGCGCCAAGTCGAAGTCCGTAGAACCCGGTCGCCTGATCGTAAACGAGGGGTTCTCCGAAGACTTCATGGAACACGGATGAAATCTCCGCCTCGGCCCTGTCGTGGCTCCGATGGATGATGGCCATGAAGGTCGCATCATTTTCGCCCCCTCCATCCATGGAGTGGAAGGACCCGCTTAGACTCCCCATCCCCACGCTCGAGTCGTTGAGGAAAAACGGAGCCACCTCGGGTGATAGTCGCTCGGTGCTGATCCCGTGGAAGAAGGTTGTCGACGTTACCGAGCTGCCACCGCCCTTAGGGGTGTACTTGACGACACCTTGATAGTCTGGCCCGTAAGCGCCGGAGTGATCCTCGAGCCAAGCTATAAAGTCGGGATCTGAATCAGGCGTCCATGTGCGTGCGTGAAAGGCGGAGAATTTCTCCACCCCGAGTTGATTGATGAGGGGTTCGCTTACTTCCACTGACTTTAGAACTACTTGCTGATCATCATCGACGGCCACCAAGAAGCGCCGAATTTCGCGAAGTAGTTTCGACTTTCCCACGTTGTTTGGCCCGACTATGCAGGTGATACCGGCGTCGTCAAGATCTACGACGTCGCCGAGATTGGATGTTAGCTTCGCAATTCGATACTTGAGCTCCACGTCGTAATCATGGCTCACGTAGGCGGACATTGCCAGGCGGTCGGAGCGAACCTGCGACGGACTGGAAGAGATCGCAAACCTTGAGCGCGTGGCGGAGATGCTCGCGCACTGGTCGCCGCGCTAGCCGGAAGGCTCTCCACAGGGATGCCGTTGCGGATCGGATTGGGGCTATGGCCCTGTCGGGGGCTCCCAGCCGCGGCGCGGTGCGCGCGACGTCGTCGCGACCGCGCGGCGCCGGTAGACGACGTACGGCCGCGTGAGGTAGCCGAGCGGCGCGGAGAACACGTGCACGAGGCGCGTGAACGGCCACAGGGCGAACAGCGCCAGGCCGCACAGGACGTGGAGCTGGAACGCGACCGGGACGTCGGCCATGAGCGACGGGTCGGGCTGGAACGTGAGCAGCGAGCGGAACCACGGCGAGATCGAGCCGCGGTAGTCGTACCCGCCGCCGAAGATCTGGTGCTGGACCGTCGCGAGCGTGCCGAACCCGATCGCGGCGCCGAGCACGACGTACATGAGCTTGTCCGTGCGCGTGGTCACGCGGAAGACCGCGCCGGAGAGCCTCCGGCGCAGGACGAGGATCACGAGCCCGACGACCGTGAGGACGGCCGCGAACGTCCCGGCGATCGTCGCGACGAGGTGGTAGGCGTGCTCGCCCACGCCGACGGCCTCCAGCCACGGGCGCGGCACGAGGATCCCGACGACGTGCCCGCCGATCACCATGAGGATGCCGACGTGGAACAGCGGCGAGCCGAGGCGCAGCCAGCGGTTCTCGTAGAGCTGCGACGAGCGCGTGGTCCAGCCGAACTGGTCGTAGCGGTACCGCCACACGTGCCCGACGACGAACACCGCCGCCACCGCGTACGGGACGGCGACCCACAGCAGGACGTCGAGCGGGCTCATCGTCGGGTCTCCTCGGTCAGGCTCGGGATCGTGGCGAACGGCGTGAGGTGGGGCAGGTCGCTCAGGCCGACGAGCTCGGTGGGCGGTCCCGCGGCGACCAGGTCGCGAAAGCGTGCCGCCGTCTCCGACTGCATCGCGGGCAGCGTCGCGACGAGCGCCGCGACGACGTGCGCGTACGGGCTGCGCAGCGTCTCGAGCGCGGCGCGCAGGACCTCGATGCCGTCGCGGTGCGCGTCGAGCACCATGCCGGCGATCGCGCCGTCCGTGCGCGCGGAGAGCTCGAGCACCGTGGGCAGGTGGTCGGGCAGCTCCGAGCCGTCCGTCTCCCAGCCCGCCGCGCGGAACGCCTCCACGAACGTGACGAGCGCGGCGCCGCGCTTCCGGGTGTCCCCGGCCGCGTAGTACGACAGGTACAGGGAGCACCGGCGCTTGAGGTCGAACGTCGCGACGTAGGCGGCCTGGAGCTCGCGGAGGGGCACGGACACCGTGGCGTCGAGGAACGCGCGCAGGGGTTGCCGCACGTCCGGGGGCAGCCCGGCGACGACGTCCTCGACGTCCGCCCGGTGGGCGGCGGCCTCCGCGGTGGGGTAGTCGAGCAGGAGCGAGATCACGGTGTGCGCGGCGCGGCGCTGGTCGTCCGGCAGGGGACCGGGCGACGACGCGCTCGTCGAGGACACCGGCCGGGAGCGGGTCGCGCGCCTCATGCCGCACCCCCCGAGGCCTCCGGGCCCGCCGGTCGCGGCGGCGGGAAGAGCCCGCCCGGGGTCCCGTCGCCGTCCCAGGTGAGCAGGTTGACCCGACCCGTGGTGGAGGGGGTGTACGGGCTGGTGGCCCGTTCCTTCTCGCCGACCGCGTGGAACGACTCGCCCGTCGTCGGTCCCGCGCCCCCCATGCCGGGGCCGCCGTCGTAGTCCAGCGAGCACGCCATGTCGCTCAGCTCGCGGGCGATCTCGGTGTGGGCGGTGGGGATGACGTACCGGTCTTCGTACTTCGCGATCGCGAGGAGGCGGTACATCTCCTGGACCTGTTGTCCGGTCATGCCGACGGCGGTGGCGGTGTGTTCGTCGGGTTCGTGGCCGAGGTTGAGGTCGCGCATGTAGGAGCGCATGGCGGCCAGGCGGCGTAGGACGCGTTCGACGGGGGCGGTGTCGCCGGCGGTGAAGA
>NZ_JBQEMZ010000030.1:0-27995 GCF_052044445.1 Cellulosimicrobium sp. 22598 | reverse complement strand
AGGAACGAGCGGCGGATGGTAGACGCGGCACCACCACCCACCCCGACCACCCAAGGTGACCAGACCGCCGTCGGGCAGGACCACGGCTCTACCGCGCGTCGCGGCGCCTGTTCGGCGCGGGGGCGGGGTTCGCCGTAACCTGGCAGACGTCGTCGGCGACGTCCGCGACGCAGGCGGGCGGGCACCGGCGCTCTCCCACCCCGTCGCCCCGAGGAGGCCCCGTGCCCGAGCCCGTCACCGCTGCGCCTGGTGCGGCAGCAGCCCCCGACTCCCTGCCGCACGTCGTGGTGGTCGGTGCGGGGTTCGCCGGCCTCGCCGTCGTCAAGGGGCTCGCGAAGGCGCCCGTGCGCGTGACGCTCGTGGACCGCCGCGTCTACAACACGTTCCAGCCGTTGCTCTACCAGGTCGCGACCGGCGGCCTGAACCCGGGTGACGTCACGTACTTCCTGCGCGGGCTGCGGCTCAAGCAGAAGAACGTGCGGGTCGTGCACGAGCACCTCGTCGGGATCGACCACGAGGCGCGCCGCATCCGGCTCCTCAACGACGAGTGGGTCGACTACGACTTCCTCGTCGTCGCGAACGGCGTCACGGCGAACTTCTTCGGCACCCCGGGCGCCAAGGAGAACTCGTTCCCCATGTACTCGCGGTCGCAGGCGATGAAGATCCGCGACACGCTCTTCATCCGGCTCGAGAAGGCGGCGGCGAACCCCGGGACGGACGAGGGTCTGCGCGTCGTGGTCGTGGGTGGCGGCGCGACGGGCGTCGAGGTCGCGGGCGCGCTCGCCGAGCTGCGGACCGCCGGGCTGCGCCCGGCGTACCCCGAGATCCACGGCGACGCGTTCGAGGTGAAGATCGTCCAGCGCGGCGGCGAGGTGCTCAAGTCGTTCGACCCGAGGCTGCGCCGGTACGCCGCCGAGGAGCTGCGACGTCGCGGCGTCGGCCTGCACCTGGGGGCCGGGGTCGCCGAGGTGCTGCCGGATGCCGTCGTGCTCACGGACGGCACGCGCATCCGGTCCGACCTCACGGTCTGGTCGGCGGGCGTCCACCCGCACGAGGAGGTCGACGACTGGGGTCTGCCGCGCGGCGAGGGCGGGCGCGTCGTCGTCGGGGACGACCTGCAGGTGGAGGGTCTGCCCGGGGTCTTCGCGGCCGGCGACATCGCGATCTCCCCGGCGGGGCTGCCGCAGCTCGCGCAGCCGGCGATCCAGTCGGGCGCTCAGGTCGCGCGCAACATCGAGGCGCTGCTCGCTGGGCGCCCGACGACGCCCCTGCGCTACTTCGACAAGGGCACCATGGCGGTCATCGGGCGGCGCGCGGCGATCGCGGAGGTCGTCGGGCGGCTGCGGCTCACGCGGGGCGTGGCGTGGCTCGCGTGGTTGTTCGTCCACATCATGGGGCTCATCGGGCCCCGCAACCGGCTGACGACGCTCGCCGGCCTGGTCACGCGCTACGGCTTCCCGTTCCACCGGCGGCCGATCCCCATCGTCGGCGACGTCCCGACCGTGCGGCCGCCCAAGCGCACGGCCCCGCGCCGCGGCTGACCCGCGCTCGAGGATCACCCGGCCCTGCCCCCTCCCCCGGCCGCACGCGCGGCGACCGTCACGTACCCTCGAAGACGCAGGGAAGTTCGCAGGGGCAACGGGGGCACGTGTGGTGGCAGGACGAACGACGGCACCGTCGACGACGACGGGCCGGCAGAAGGACATCTCCCAGGAGCACGGGGCGCACCGCGTCGGGCGTGCGCGCACGACGGCGGTACCGCGACGGACGCGCGTCGTCGTGCTCGCGGCCGTGGCGGTGGCGGCGCTGGCTGGCTGCCGCGTCGAGGGGGTGCCGGGCGGTCCCGGGACCCCGACGCCGTCGCCCACCGCCGGGCCGACCACGGTGCCGACCGGGGAGCCGACCGGCGACCCGACGACCGGCCCCACCGACGGCCCGACGACCGGGCCGGGCAGCCCGGTCCCGCCGGGCGGGTCCGACGGCATCGAGCTCTCGGTCGAGATCGAGCCCGCGTTCCCGATGCCGAACCTCGTCGAGACGAGGCTCAAGCAGGCGCGCGCCGACCTGGAGCAGCGGGGCGCGGTGACGGTGGTGGTCGTCGACGCACGCGACCCCCGGGCGGGCGCTCTGCCGGGCGCGTCGAACGGCTGGACGGTCTGCGTGCAGGACCCGACGGGCGGCGACCTCGTCCGGGCGTCGGAGACGGTCGTCCTCGGCGCCGCCCCGAACGCCCGCCAGTGCCCCTGACCAGTCCCTCGGGTGGCGGCGCGGCCGGTGCGGGAGCACCGTGGGACCAGACCGCGAGATCGGCCTGACGGTCTCGAGATCGGCCCTCCGGGGGTCGATCTCGGCCGCTCGGGTCGATCTCGACGCCCGCAGACAGGAGCACGCCGCATGAAGATCGCCCTCGTCGGTGCCCACGGCAAGGTGGGCCGGCTGCTCGTCCCGATCCTCGTCGACCACGGCGCCGCCGTGACGGGGATCGTGCGCGCCGAGGAGCAGCTCCCGCTCGTCCGGCGCCTGGGCGGCGACCCGCTCCTGCTCGACGTCGAGAGCGCGTCCGTCGACGAGCTCGCCGCCGCGCTCGGCGGGTTCGACGCCGTCGTGTGGTCCGCGGGGGCGGGCGGCGGGAACCGGGAGCGCACCTACGCCGTCGACCGCGACGCCGCGAGCCGTTCGATGGACGCCGCCTCCGCCGCCGGCGTGAGCCGGTACCTCATGGTGTCGTGGATCGGGTCCGTGCCCGACCACGGCGTCGACCCCGACTCGAGCTTCTTCGCCTACGCCGACGCCAAGCTCGCCGCCGACGACCACCTGCGCGGCACCGACCTCGACTGGACGATCCTCGGGCCCGGCACGCTGACCGACGACGGCCCGACCGGCGCGATCCGCGTCGTCGGCGACGGCCCCGACGGGCTCGACGGCGCCGACGACGTCCCGAGCGGCGCCGCGTCACGGGTGTCGCGCGCAGACGTCGCGATGGTCGTCGCGCAGGCCGTGCGCACCCCGGCGACCGTCGGGCGCTTCGTGCGGTTCACCGCGGGCGGCACGCCGATCCTCGAGGCGCTCGACAGGTAGCCGTCAGCGCCCGAGTCGGCGGCCCACCCGCTCGCGCAGGTCGAGCGCCGTGCGGCGCCACGTCGCCGCGCGCGCCACGACCGACCCGACGCTCGTGTCCTCGGCGCGCACGTGCACGACCTCGACGCCGCGCTCGGCGGCCGTGCGGACGATCGTGTCCGTGGCGCCGCGCAGCGCGAGCTGGAGCAGGACGCTCGTCGTGCTCGCCTGCGCCTCGCCCGTCCCGAACCGCCGCCGGTAGACCACCTGCGTCACCACCCGGTCGAACATCGGGTCCGACGGCGCGTCCGCGACCGTGTCGGCGACGTCCGCGCCCGGGGCCTCCGCATCGTCGTCGGACGGGTCCGGGACGCTTCCCTCGGCGCCGGCCGTCCCGAGGAGGGCCTGGGCGTCGGCGACGACGTCGTCGCCGTCCGCGTCCGGCGGGAGCACGGCGAGGTAGAGCGAGAGCAGGAGCTCGCTGATCTTCCGCAGGACCCACGCTCGGCCGGGCAGCGGGGGCAGCGCCACGACGTACTGCGCGAGGTTCACCTCCAGCGCCTCGGCCGACAGGCACGTCCACGCGGGCGCCGTGCGCACCTCGACCACGCGCTCCCAGTCCACGTCCTTGCCGTCGAGGCCCACCCGCCGGGGGCCGATCGTCACCGCGCCGAACCGGTCGAGCAGCGCGAGCGGCGCCGTCGCGAACCGCGGCACGTAGGGGACGAGCCGCACGACCCCCTGGACCGACACGTCCCACTCGCGGTCGAGCGGGTACGACGGCCGCGGGTACGCGGCGATCGCGCGCCGCACCCACTCCGCGACGACCTCGTCGAACGCGCCGTCGTCGGCGGGACCGGCGCCCGTCCCGCCGTCGGCCTCCGCACCGTCGGCCGCGAGCGCCTCGACGAGCGCGTCCTCCAGCGCGGCGTCGAGGTCCGGTCCGGTGCCATGGTCGGCCCCCGGGTCGACGGCGCCGCGCACGGCCGCCTGTCCGCCCTCGAGCAGGTCGACCGGGTGCTCGCCGGGCCGGGTGCCGGGCTGCTCGGCCGGCTGCCCGACGTCGCCCCGAGCGCGCCGGCCGAGCGGGCCGGGCAGCGAGAACGAGGGGCGCGGGAGCGTGGGGCGCGGCACCGCCGGGACGCGCAGGAGGCGCTTCTCGCCGAGCAGCCGTGCGAGGGTGCTGCGCCCGTCGCCCGACGTCGTGCCGGGCAGGTCGGGGCCCTCGCCCGGCTCGTCGTCCGTCGTCGTGAGGAACGGTTCCTTCGCCACGTGACCCCCTGTCCGTCGCGCCTCCCGACGGCGCACCGCGGGCCAGCGTAGACCTGGTGGGGGCGCAGGCGGGGCCGCCCTCCCGTGGAGGACGGCCCCGCCGTCGTGCGATCCGCGCGGCGTCAGCCGCAGGCGATCGCGTCGTACGCGACGTCGTACGTCTGCGCGTGGTTCTCCCCGCCGCCCGCGAGGCGCGCGACGACGCTCACGGTGCCCGCGTCGACCGAGGCCGACCGGGTGGAGAACGACTGGTACGCGTTCGCGTCCGGAGCGACCTGGCCGAACGCCCGCTGGCCGAACGGCGTCACGAGGCGCAGCGACACGGGCTGGTCCTCGCCGTTGGTCGCGCGGACGGCGACGTACGCGGTGCCGTTCAGGCACCGCGCCTCCGCCTCGATCGCGTCGACGCGGGGGTTGCCGACGCCGTTGATCGCGAACGTGTCCTCGGACAGCGAGGCGACCGCGTGCCCGATCGCGCGGGACATGATGTCGAGCGCGGTCGCGTCGACGTTGTCGATCGTGTCCGCGGGCGAGTGGTAGTTCGGGTCGTAGAAGATGCCCTCGGTGCCGCCGAACAGCGCGACCTCCTCGGCCGTCTTCGAGCCGTCCGCCCCGGTGAACAGGCCGGACGCCGGGATCCCGTTCTCGATGAACGCCTGGTAGTCGGAGCGGCCCGAGAACTCGGTGTCGACCCACGCCTGGTCGATGCCGTCGAAGTAGTCGGTGAACACCGCCTCGGTCTCGGCCGAGCCCGGCGGCACCTCGACGGGCGCGGGGTACGTCGACTCGTTCGCGTCGTACACGCCGATGATGTAGTTCGGCGAGCCGACCATGTCGAAGTTGAGATAGGTCGCGATGTCGTCGAGCGCCGCGGGGTCGTTCTCGACGAGGTCGCTCACGTAGTGCGTCGAGCCGCGCAGCCCGACCTCCTCCGCGCCCCACCACGCGAACCGGACCGCGTTCTCGACGTCCTGGCCGCCGTCGGTCGCGGCGGCGAGCTGGACCGCGACCTCCAGGATCGCGGCCGACCCAGAGCCGTTGTCGTTGATGCCCGGGCCGTCCTCGACGCCGTCGAGGTGCGCGCCGACCATGACGACGTTGTGGTCGCGACCGCCCGGCGTCTGGGCGAGCACGTTGAACGTCTCGAACTCCTCGACGTGCGTCTGCAGGTCGTAGGTCGCGACCGCCTCGGCACCGCCCGCGATCGCCGCGAGGATCGCCTGGCCGTCGGCCTGCGTGATGCCGACGGTCGGGACCCAGACGTCGCTGGCCTCGCCGAGGGTCGGGTTGAGCGCGCCGTCGGTGTTGTTGTAGAGGATCACGGCGGCGGCGCCGGCCTCCGCGGCGAACCGTGCCTTGTCCGCGAACGGGCACGACCCGCGGCTGACCAGCGCGACGGCGCCGTCGACCGCGACCCCGTCCCAGGTGTCGGCGGTGCAGCCCTGGACCAGCGCGTCGGCGGGCTGGACGATCGGGCCCGTGACGCCGTCGTCCGGGGTGTCGGGGGCGAACTCGGCGGGGTACACGTCCGACGTCACCTCGACGCCGGCCGCGGTGAGGGACAGGTCGTCGGTGACCAGGTCCTCGAACGTGAAGTACTGGCGCTCGGGCTCGTAGCCCGCGGCCCGCAGGGCGTCCTCGACGTAGACGGCGCTCGCCTCGTAGCCGGGCGTCTCCATCGCGCGGTTGCCGCCGTTGGCGTCCGCGATGTCCTGGAAGTCCTGGAGCCGCTGCATGACCGCGTCGCCGGTGACGAGGTCCTCGAGCGGGGGAGGCCCGTCGGCGGCGCGGAGGCCGCCTCCGGGGGCAGCGCCGACGGGCGCTGCGGTCAGAGCCGCGAGCACGAGGCTCGCGGCGGCGGCAGACGGGACGATCGTTCGTGGTCTCACGCATCCTCCTCGACAGTGGCCCCCGCCGACCGACCCCGGTCGTGTCGGGGTCCGGCCGAGTCGCACACGAGACGCGACGCTGCGAGGGCTCGTGTGCTCGCGAGCGTAGGCCCACGGGGCCACGCGCGAAACCCCTGGGCGCGCACGGGTCGGCTGTGGTCGGCCCGGGTGGCGACCAGGCGTGGGCGGCGTCGGGCAGACTGTGCCCGTGCCCGGATTCGCCGTCGTCGACCTCGAGACCACGGGGTTCTCCCCGCGTCTCGGCGACCGGGTCGCCGAGGTCGCGGTGGTGCTGGTCGACGCCGCGGGCCGGGTCGAGGACGAGTGGTCCACCCTGGTCAACCCCGAGCGCAACCTGGGGCCCCAGCACGTGCACGGCATCGCGGCGGCCGACGTCGCCCTCGCCCCGACGTTCGACCGCGTGGCCCCCGCGCTCCTGCGCCTGCTCGCCGGGCGCGTCCTCGTGGCCCACAACGCGGCGTTCGACACACGGTTCCTGCGCGCGGAGATCGGGCGCGCGGGCATCGCGGCCGCGATCGACCCCGTCGCGTGCCTGTGCACGCAGCAGCTCGCGGGCCGGTACCTCACGGGCTCGCGCGCGCTCGCCGCGTGCTGCGCGGCCGTGGGCGTCGTGCACGACGGCGTCCACTCGGCCCTGGGCGACGCGCGCGACACCGCGGGGCTGCTCGGGTACTACCTCGACGTCGCGGCCGACGACGAGTGCTGGGACGTGGCACGCGCCGCGGCCGACGGGGTGCGGTGGTCGCTGCCCGCCTCGCTCCCCGGCGTGGAGCCGGTCCTGCGCGGCGCGAGCCGCGCCCGCGGGCACTGGCTCGCCGGGCTCGACGAGGCACCGAGCACCCGCGCGGGCGACGCGCGCGCCCAGGCCGAGCGCCCGGACGTCGACACCGAGACCTACCTGCGGCTGCTCGACGCCGCGCTCCTCGACCGCTACGTCTCGCACTCGGAGCGTGCGGCGCTCCTCGCCGAGGCGCGGCGGGCCGGGCTGGACCGGGCCGCGGTCGAGGGCCTGCACCGCGACTACCTGACCGCCCTCGCCCGGGCGGAGCTCGACGCCCTCGACGGCGCAACCGCCACGGGCGACCGCGACGACGGCGGCTCCGTCCGCGACGACCCCGCGCTGCACGAGGTCGCCGGCCAGCTCGGCCTCGACGCCGACGACGTCGCGGGAGCCGTCGAGGCGGCGCTCGGGGCGCGCCTCGCGGCCGAGCTCGCCGTCGCGCCACGCCCGGCGTTCGTGCTCGCCGACGGCGACGAGGTCGTGCTCACCGGGTCGATGTCGCGCACGCGCGAGGCCTGGGAGCGCGACGTGCGGGCCGCCGGCCTCTCGCCCTGGCCCTACGTGACGCGCCGGAGCCGGCTCGTCGTCGCCGCCGATCCGGACTCGCTCTCGACGAAGGCCCGCACGGCCCGGCGGTACGGCATCCCCGTCGTCACCGAGGCAGCCCTCGTGGCACTGCTCGCCGCCCGGGGAGGGCCGAGCGGACGCACGTCGGGCGCCGGGGTGCGACGCTGGGCGTCATGAGCCCGCACGCCTCGCCCGGCACCGGCACCCCGGCGGACGCCGGTACCGACGCCGACGCGCTCGTCGACGGGCTCTTCGCGCTGCCGCTCGAGCAGTTCGTCGTCGCCCGCACCGCGGCGGCGAAGGAGATCAAGGCGTCGGGGGACGCCGTGGGTGCGGAGCGCGTGGCGCGGCTCGCGAAGCCGACCGTGGCGGCGTGGGTCGTCAACCAGGTCGCGCGCGAGCGACCCGACGACGTCGCCGCCCTCGTCAGCCTCGGGGACGAGCTCCGCGACGCGACGGCCGACCGCGACCGCACACGCATCCGCACGCTCGACCGGCTGCGGCGAGAGCGCGTGGAGCGCGTCGTGGGCGAGCTGCGCGACGCGGGCGAGGTCGCCGGCCGGGCGGTCTCCGCGACGGCGCTCGACCGGCTCGCGGAGACGCTCACCGCCGCCGTCATGGACCCGGACGCGGGCGCGCTCGTGCGCGCGGGGCGGCTCTCGCAGGCGCTGCAGCACGTCGGGTTCGGGATCGTCGACGAGGGCGGCGAGCCCGCCGACGTCGTCGAGCTGCGGGCGCGAACCGGCGGCACCGCGGGGCCGGGCGGGCCTGGGACCGCGGACCCGGGGACGAGCACGACGCGCGGCGGGCGCGGAGCCCGGTCCGCGCGGGCCGACGCCGGCTCGGCCGACGGGGAGAGCCCCGCGGAGGACGCCGTGGCGGCCGCGGAACGGGAGGTCGAGGAGACGGCCGCCGAGGTCGACCGCATCGAGGCCGAGCGCGACGAGGCGGACACGCGCGTGCGCGCGGCGAGCGACGCCGTCGGGCAGGTCGAGGACGAGCTCGGGCGCGTCGAGGACGAGCTGGCCCGGCTCGCCGACGAGCGCGAGGACCTGCGCGCGCGGCTCGCCGAGGCGCGCGACGCCGTCGCAGCGGCCCAGGAGTCGCTCGACGACGCCGACGCGCGGCTCGACGCCGCCGAGGAGCGCGCCGCGGCCGCCCGCAAGGCCCGGCGCACCGCGCGCCGCGGGTGAGCGGACCCACCGGGTCCCGGCGTCCGACGCGTGCGTGCCGCGCCGACCGACGCGCTACGGAGCGGTAGGGAATCCCCGTACGCCGGTGCGGGAGAACCACACGATCGGCCACCGACCGTTGACCTGCAGCGGGTGCGGCGGCACCGTCGGCCCATGCCCCGCACCGCACGCGGCGACGCCGCCCACTCGCTCCCGGCCCTGCACCCGGCCCCGGCCTCGGCTCCGGCTCCGGCCCGGCCCCGTCGCGGCCTCACGGCGCTCGTCGGGCTGGTCGTCGGAGTCTGCGCCGTGCTCGCCGGGGCGCCTGCCGGCGCGACGAGCGCGGTGGCGAGCGACGCCGTCGTGCACGTCGCCACCGCGAACGAGCTGCGCGCTGCGCTCGGCGCCGCTGCGCCGGGCCAGACGATCGAGCTGGCGGACGGGACGTACGTCGGCAACTTCAAGGTCACGGGCCGGGCGGGGACGGCGAGCGACCCCGTCGTGCTGCGCGGGAGCGCCGCGGCCGTGCTGCGCACGTCGAGCGGGGGCGGCAACGTCCTGCACCTCACCGACGCCGACCACTGGACGGTGCAGGGCATCACCGTCCAGCACGCGCAGAAGGGCATCATGGTCGACTCGTCCGACCACGTGACGATCGACGCCGTCACGGTGCACGACCTCGACATGGAGGGCATCCACTTCCGGTCGTCGAGCTCGTACGGGATCGTGCGCGGGTCGACCATCCACGACACCGGCCAGAACCTGCGCGGCATGGGCGAGGGGGTCTACGTCGGCTCGGCGAACGACTACTCCGACCGGTCGGACCACGTGCAGATCCTCGACAACACCATCGGCCCGCTCGTGCGCGGGGAGAACGTCGACGTCAAGGAGGGGACGACGGGCGGCCGGATCGCGGGCAACACGTTCGTCGGCGACGGGCTCACGGGGGCGAACTACGACGACTCGTGGGTCGACGTGAAGGGCAACGACTACGTCGTCGAGGACAACGTCGGGACGGTCACGACGAAGTCCGGGTTCCAGACGCACCAGCAGTCCCCTGGGTGGGGCTGCGGCACCGTGTTCCGCGGCAACCACGCCGACCTCACGGGCGCGACGGGCAGCGGCCGGTACGCGATCGAGGTGACGGTGCACGACCCCGTGACCTGCCCGGTCACGGTGACGGACGACAACACGGTCGTCGGCGGGGACGGGCTCGTGAACCCCGGCGTCCCCGTGACGGCCACGGGCGGCGGCACCCCGACGCCCGACCCGACGGAGCAGCCCACGCCCGACCCGACCGACGAGCCGGACCCCGACCCGACGGACACCCCGACGCCGGAGCCCGAGCACCCCGCGGCGTGCGACGACCCGTCGCTCGCCGGATGGTCCGCGACGACGGTCTACGTCGGCGGCGACCGGGCGCTGCAGGGCGGGAGCCTGTGGCAGGCGCGGTGGTGGACGCAGGGCGAGACGCCGTCGTCCGCGGCGTGGGGGCCGTGGCAGCACGTCGCGCTCTGCTGACGCCCGCGGGTCGGGCGGAGCGGGTCAGGCGCGGCGTCGTTCGTCGTCCGCGAACGCGGGACTGAGCCGGGCACGCTCAAGGTTGGACAGGTCAGGACGCCACGGGCCGACCGTGGCACGACAGACCTGGAGGACCACCATGATCAGCACCTACACCGTGGCGCCGTTCCGCCCGCTGCCCACCGAGCGCGTCGTGCGCCAGCTCTGGGCGCGGCCCGCGGGTGCGCCCGTCGCGCGGACGGGCTACGCGCCCGCCGCGGACGTCTACCGCGAGGGCGACGACCTCGTCGCCCGCTTCGACCTGCCGGGCGTCGACCCGGAGCGGGACGTGACCGTCGAGCTCGAGGGTCGTCGCCTCGTCGTCCGCGGCGAGCGTCGCGACCAGCGCGTCGTCGAGGCCCCCGCGGCGGAGACGACCGAGGCGGCCGACAGGGAGCAGCCCGAGTCGGGCACGGACGAGACCGGCGCCGACGAGGCGGCCGAGGTCGCCCCGGCCGGCCGCCGCGTCCGCGAGGTGCGGTTCGGCGCGTTCCGCCGCACCGTCACCCTGCCGAAGACCGCGGACGCCGACGCCGTCCGGGCGTCCTACGACGCGGGCGTGCTCACCGTGACGGTCGCCGGCGTGTTCGCCGGCCGCGCTCCCCAGCGCATCGAGGTCACGCGCGCGGCCTGACGCCGCACCGCCGGCGCGGCGGACGACGTCGCGCCGGCGCTCCGACCCCGGTCGCGCCCGCCCCTGCGCGCCCGGACCACGGACGGGGCCGGCACCTTCGGGTGCCGGCCCCGTCCGTCTGCCCGGCTCAGCCGAGGAACGACCGCAGGGCCTCGGTGACCAGCGCGTGGTCGTCGCCCTGGGCGAGCCCGGACACGGTCACGACCCCGACGATCCCGACGCCCTCGACACGCACCGGGAACGCTCCGCCGTGGGCGGCGTACTCCTGCAGCGGGAGCTGGTGCTGGTCGGCGAACGTCGTCCCCTTCGCGCGGGCGCGCAGGCCCACGAGGTACGACGACGCCCCGAACCGCTCGACGACCCGCACCTTGCGCTCGACCCAGGAGTCGTTGTCCGGGGTCGTGCCCTCGCGCGCCGCGTGGAACACCTGCTGCGGTCCCTTGCGGACGTCGATCGTCACGGGCAGGTCGCGCTCGTCGGCGAGCTCGACGAGCAGGCAGCCGAGACGCCAGGCGTCGTCGTGCGTGAAGGTGCGGAGCACGAGGTCGCGCTCGTCCGCCTCGACGGAGGCGATCAGGGCGGCGAGGTCGTCGGGCGTCGTCGTCATGCCGCTCATCGTGGCACGATCACGCCGTGACGACGACGCCGCCCCCGCCCGCCCGCGAACCCCTCGACCCGCTCGGCTTCTCCCTCCTCGACCGCGCGTCGGGCGTGCTGCTCGCCCAGGCGGCGGGCGACGCGCTCGGGGTCCCGTACGAGTTCGCGCAGCCGCCCGGCCCGGGCCAGCCAGAGTCGGTCGCGGTCATGCGCGGTGGCGGTCTCGGCCCGTACGCGCCGGGCGAGTGGAGCGACGACACGCAGATGTCGGTGTGCGTCGCGCGGGTCACGGCCGCCCGCGACGTGCTCTCCCCCGTCCCGGACGCGTTCGGCGCGACCCCGCTCGACGAGGTCGCCGCCGCGTTCGAGGCGTGGCGGACCGGGGGCGCGACCGACGTCGGGACGCAGACCGCCGCCGTGCTGCGCGACGCCGCCGCCCGCCGGGGACCCGCCGCGAGGCGCCTGCGCGAGGCGTCGGCCGCGCTGCACGCGGCGACCGGACGCACGGCCGGGAACGGCGCGCTCATGCGCACGGGCGTCGTCGGGCTGGTGGCCCTGGACGACCGGGACGCGACCGCCCGCGCGGCGCGGGCCGTCGCGGAGATCACGCACACCGACCCGCTCGCTGCCGAGTCGTGCGTGCTCTGGTCGGAGGCGGTGCGGGTCGCGGTGACCGAGCAGCGGCTCGACGTGCGCGCGGGGCTGGACCTCCTCGACCCGGACGCCGCGGCGCGCTGGTCGGCGTGGATCGCTGACGCCGAGCGCGCGCGGCCCACGGCCGACCTGCGGCAGAACGGCTTCACCGTCACCGCGCTCCAGGCGGCGTGGCACGCCATCGCGACGACCTCCGCGCCGCAGGGCTCGACGTTCGCCCACCGCGACCACCTCGTGGCCGCGCTCCAGGCCGCCGTCTCGATCGGCGGCGACACGGACACGGTCGCGGCCATCGCCGGCGCCCTGCTCGGTGCGTGCTACGGAGCCCGGGCCGTGCCGTACGAGTGGGCGACCGCCGTCCACGGCTGGCCCGGGATCGCCGGGCGCCAGCTCACCGCGCTCGCTCGGCACACCGCGCAGGCCGGCCTCGTCCGTTCGGGCGCGCTCGAGCCGACCGGCGCCGAGCCGGTGCGCACGCAGTTCTGCCCGCTGTGCGGGACGCTCGTCCGCTGGAACCCCCGCTACCCGCGGCACGTGTGCACGTGGTGCGAGCGTGACGTCACCGACGAGGCCGGGCGCGCGGTCTCGCTGTCCAACGTGGACTTCGGCGGCGGCTACCAGGCGCACTACCTCGACCGCTCCCCCGCCTCCGACGCGGTCCGGGACGGCCGCGTCTGGATCGGCGGCGTCGAGCACCGGGCACGCGAAGCCCGCTTCGGCGGCATCGTCGTCGAGCCGCTCGACGAGCCGTCGACCTGACACGCCGAACCCGGGGTCGCTCCCCAGCGCGAGCGTGCGCTGGGGAACGACCCCGGGTTCGGCGGCGGGCTCAGCCGCAGGTGACCGACTGGTAGGCGGCTTCCTGGACCGTGGGGGCAGCGTCGTCGGGTCGGGTACCCGTCACCGTGACGGAGCCCGCGTCGGCCGCGACCGACCGCGTCGAGAACGACTGGTACGCGGCCTTGCCGGGCGCGACCGCCGCGAACGTGCGCGTGCCGAACGGCGTCGTGAGCGTGACGTCGGCGGGCACGTCGCCGGTGTTCGTCGCGCGGACCGCGACGTACGCCGTGCCGGCGAGGCAGCGCGCGCTGGTCTCGACGTCGAGGGCGGGGCCCGCCGCGTCCTCACGCTGGAGCGTCACCCGGTCCACGACGCGCTGCGACCCGGTCGCGTAGGTGGTGACGGTCAGCGACGTGGGCGTGACGTCGAGGTCGGAGTAGCTGGCCTCGCGCGACTGCTCCCAGCGCGCCGTCCACGGCTTGGCGCCGTCGAAGTCGTAGAACTTGGAGCCCGACGACGAGTTGCCCGTGAGGTAGAGGACCTGGTCCTCGTCCGGGGTGAGCACGTCACCCTCGGCCGGCGCCTCGGCCGGGACGACGGGCGTCGCGCCCTCCATGAGGTACGAGCGCGTGTAGATGTGGTCGTGGCCCGCGAGGACGAGGTCGACGCCCAGGTCGCTGAAGACGGGCGACAGCGCCTCGCGCATGCGGACCACGTCCGTGTCGCGCGAGTGGAACGCCTGGCTGTACAGCGAGTGGTGGAACGTCACGACGACCCAGTCGTACGCGTCGCCGTGCGTGCCGATCACGTCGCGCAGGAACGCCTCGTGGCCGGCGATCTCGGCCGGGTCGGAGTCGTTCGAGTCGATCGCCACGACGAGCACGTTGTTGTACGCGTACCAGTAGTCCCGGCGCTGCTCGGTCGACAGGTTCGGCATCGCGTAGTGCTGGTCGTAGAGCGCGGACGCGGTGTCGTGGTTGCCGTCCTGGACGGCGAAGCGCAGCTCGCGCATCTGGCGCGGCGCGAGGAACCCGGCGTACTGCGCGGTGCTCCCCGCGTTCTCCACCTGGTCGCCCGCGGAGATGAGGAACGCGGTGTCCGGGTGGCGCGCGGTCATCGTGTCGAGGTTGGCGGCCCACCGCGTGGCGTCGTTCGTCGCGTTGCCGCTCGCGCCGATCTGCGCGTCGCCGATGAACAGCGCGCTGAACTCGTCGCCGAACGTGCCCGTGGTGAACGTCGTCGGCGTGGACCAGCCGGTGCTCGCGCTGCCGACGCGGTACGCGTAGGCCGAGTCCTCCTCGAGCCCGGTGATCGTCGCGTGGTGGTACGTCGCGCCGTCCGCGGCCGTGCCGTCCCGGGACGACGACGTCGCGGCCGCCTGCCAGTCGACCTCGCCGCCCGCCTCGTCGGCACGGGTCCACTGCACCTCGCCCGCGCCGGCCAGGGTCGAGAACCACGCGACGTTGGCCTGCGTCTCGTCCGCGCCGACGTTGAGCGCGACGTCGCGCACCTCGCCGTGCGTCGGGACGAGCGAGCGGACGTCGAGGTAGATGTCCGAGCTGGTCGGCGCGTCCTGGTAGAGCGCGACGGAGATCGTGTTCTCGCCGGGCTCGAACGCGTCGGCCGGCACGACGAACGTGCCCGTCACCGGGTCCGTGCGCCCGTTGCCGTGGTACTGCAGGTTCTCCGTGATCTCGCGGCCGTCGTCGCCCAGGCGCACGACCTCCTCGCCGTTCACGTAGACGATCACCGCGTCGTCGTAGACGATCTCGCCCTCGAACGCCGGGACGCCGTCGAGGTCCTCCGCGGTGAGCTCCACGTCGGTGCGGAAGAAGAACGTGGGCACGTCCGTCGTCGTGCCCTCGATGTACTGGGTGAGGAGCGTCGTGATCGGGAACGCGTCCCCGATGCCCGTCGCGGCGCCGCGCTTGGCGCCGAACGCGCCGGTCGCGGACTTCCACGCGGAGTCGTCGAACGCGGTGGTCGTCCACACGCGCTGGTCCGCGGCGGTGCCGGCCGGGTTCGTGTTGTCGTCGAGGTAGCGCCAGGTCGTGCCGGACGTCGAGAGCAGGGACTCGTCGGCGGCGGCCGTCGAGGTCGCGGTCGCGGCGACGAGCACCGTCCCCACCAGGGAGACGGCGAGCGCCGACGCCGCCGCGCGCGTCAGCGCGCCGGGCAGCCGGGAGGCGTGCGGGTTCATGGGTTCCTTCGCAGGTCAGGGGTCCGCGCGGCGACGACCGTCGGACCACCGTGGCGGCGCCGGACCCGTGGTGGGAAGCGCTGTCACGCTAGAGGCCCGGGATGGCGGGCACCCGTCGCCCCGGTGAACGCACGAGGACCGACCGGCGAACACGGCGCGCGCGGTCGACTCGTCAGGAGATGACGAGGCTCGCGATCAGGCCCTCGCGCAGGAGGATCGTGAACGTCGCGGGCCCGTTGTACCCGTCGCCGGAGACCGTGAGGTCCAGCAGCACCTCGTCGGGCGTGGCACCGTCGCGCAGCCCGGTCACGTCGAAGCGCGACCTCTTGCCGATGTTGTCCGTGCGGTCCCAGCTCGCGAGCTCGTCGTGCCCGCGGAACTGGCGTCCCCAGTCGTCGAGGAAGCCGTCGTCCGTGAACGCCGTGAGGAACCGGGCGGCGTCGCCCGCGTTCGTCGCGTCCACGAGCGTGCGCAGGGCGGGCGGGAGGTCGGGCGTCGTGTCGCTCATGCCACCCACTGTGCCCCGATCATCTCCCGACGACGACCCGGACGTGGTCCGCCGCGGCCGCGGCGAGGTCCGCGCGGAGCCGGTCGAACAGCGCGACGCTCGCCGCGCCGGGCCAGTCCGCGGGCAGCGCCGAGAGCGGCAGGCCCGGGTCGGCGTACGGGACGGGTCGCCAGTCGTCGACCGCGCGCACCCACCGGGCGAACGCCACGCGGGGCGAGGCGTCCCCACCGCCCGGCCGGACGCCGTCGGGCCGGGCGCCGTCGGGCCGGGCGGCCCCGGGCCGCGAGCCGCCGTGCCGGGCGAGGAAGCCGCGGTGCAGCGCGGCGACCCGGTCGAGGTCCCACCACCGCGCGGCGGCGTCGGCGAACGACCCGGCGACGCGGGGCGGCCCGGCCACGAAGACCGTCGCGGCCTCGCGCACGCCCAGCCCGACGAGGATCTCCTCGACCTCGTCCACGAGGTGCCCCGGCGCGATCCACAGGCCGTCCGCGACGGTGCCGGCACCGATCCACGCGAGGTGCCGCCGGAGCTGGTGCCGCACGGCACGCCGCTCCTCCGGCAGCGAGAACGACACGAGGCACCACGGGTCGTCGTCGCCCTGCTGCCGGTAGGCGAAGATCCGCCGGTCGCCCCGCTCCAGCATCCGCGCGGCGTCGGGCGCGAGCGAGTAGCCGGCCCGGCCGCCGACGGTCTCCGGGACGAGCAGCCCCTTCGCCTTCGCTCGCGAGACCGCGCCGCGTGCGCCGACGGGCGGGACGTCGAGCGCCCCCAGCAGCTCGACCAGGTCGGCGACGGCGACCGCCCCGCCGAGGTCGCGCAGGTACAGCCCGACGACGGTGCGCAGCAGCGACGTCGTGCTCCCCGGGCGGGAGTCGACGTCGTCGAGGATCACGCGGCCCCGTCCGCGAGGACCTCCACCAGGGCGTCCCGCACCGCCTCGATGCCGACGCGCACCTCGTCGAAGCTCGTGGAGAGCGGGGACAGGCCGAGGCGCAGGCCGTCCGGACGACGGAAGTCGGGGATGACGCCGCGCTCCCACAGCAGCGGGAGCGTCGCCTCGAACGCGTCGTGGTCGACGGTGACGTGGCTCCCCCGGCGCTCGGGGTCGCGCGGCGACGCGTACCGGGCACCGAGCGGGAGCAGCAGGTCGTCCACGAGGGCCGTCGCGTGCGCGGTGAGCGCGACCGACTTCGCGCGCACCGCCGCGATCCCCGCCGCGTCCACCAGGTCCAGCATGTCCTGCATCGCGAGCATCCCGACGATCGCGGGCGTCCCCGAGAGGAAGCGCCGGACGCCGTCGTGCGGGGCGTACGCCGGGCCCATCTCGAACGGCGCGGCGCTGCCCATCCACCCCTGGATCGGCTGGGTCAGGGCGCCCTGGAGGTCGGCGCGGACGTAGCCGAACGCAGGCGCGCCCGGGCCACCGTTCAGGTACTTGTAGGTGCAGCCCGCCGCGAGGTCGACGCCCCACGCGTCGAGCTCGACCGGCAGCGCGCCGACCGAGTGGCACAGGTCCCACAGCACGAGCGCGCCGGCGTCGTGCGCGAGCGCGGTGATCGCGGCCGCGTCGCTCACGTACCCCGACCGGTACGCCACGTGGCTGAGCAGCACGAGCGCGGTGCGGTCGGAGAGGGCCCCCGCGACCTGCTCCGGGGTCACGCCGGCGTCGTGGTCGGGCGCGATCCACCGCAGCGTCGCGCCGTGCTCGCGCGCGACGCCCTCCAGCACGTAGCGGTCGGTCGGGAAGTTCCCGGCGTCGAGCACGATCTCGTCGCGCCCCGCGACCTGTGGTGCCGAGAGCGCGGCCCGGACGAGCTTGTAGAGGATCACCGTCGTCGAGTCACCGACGAACGTCTGGCCCGGCACCGCGCCGAGCGCGACCGCGCCGATCCGGTCGCCGAGCGTGAGCGGGAGGTCGTACCACTCCTCGTCCCAGCCGCGGATGAGCCGCGAGCCCCAGCGCTCGGTCGCGAAGCGGGCCAGCCGCTCGGCGGACGCGCGCGTCGGCCGTCCGAGCGAGTTCCCGTCGAGGTAGGCCGTCACCTCGTCGGAGCCGACGAACGCGTCGCGGAACCGCGCGAGCGGGTCGGCGGCGTCGAGCGCGGCGGAGCGCGCGGCGTGGTCCTCGGTCATGGTCGTCCTTCCGGCGGGGCGGGGTCGTCGGCGGGGTCGCTCGCGGTGTCGCGGGCGAGGTCAGGGGTGGGGTCGCGCTCGACGACGACGGCGCGCGCGAGCCACGCGGCGACGGCGTCCGCGTCGTCGGCGTCGGGCGGGTCGCCGGGGACCCAGGTCGCGAGCGATGCGTCCGCGCTCGAGTGCTGCGACCCGGGACGCAGCGCTCGGCCGGGAACGCCACGCCGGGCGGTGGCGTCGCGCGTGAGGGCCGCGACCAGCGCGTGCGCGTCGAGACCCGCCGCCGCGAGCGCCCGCAGCTCGCGCGCGTCGACGCCGGTCGGCAGCGGCCCGTTGCCGAGGTCGGTGCCGTAGACGACGGTGCCTCCGAGCGCGACGAAGCGCCGCACGTTGTCGATCGCGACATCCTGCCCCGCCGTCGGACTCCCCCAGCCATGAGTGTCGAGGGTGCTCACCCAGCTCACAAGACTCCCCACACCTCCGCCGAACACGACATGAGGGTCGTTATCCGGGCCATTCCGACCTTCAGGTCGTGTTCGACCGCGGGCAGGGTCGTGCTCGGCGGCCGGGCGTGAGCGAGACCGCGTCTGGGAGCGAGCGCGCGGGCGGGCCATCGCGCGCAGCAGGTCGTCGGGCAGGCGCTCGCTGAACGGGGCGTGCGCGAGCCTGTCCACCCCCGCCTCGAACGCGCGGGCTGCCATGCCCCGCCCCTCCACGTGCGCGACGACGTCCCGGCCCCGCGCGTGGGCGTGCCCGACGAGCGCGGCGAGGGTGGCGTCGTCGGGCACCGGACCGGCGTCGGAGTGCAGGGCGACCTTGACGAACGACGCGCCCGCGGCGACCTGGCGGTCGACCGCGGCCACAGCCGCGTCGGGCGAACCGACCTCCTCGACCGACCCCGGCGGCGCCCACGACCGGTCCGACGGGTAGCCGCCGGGTGCGGTGAGGAACGCGCCCGCGAACGCGACGACCGGGAAGCCGGGGCGCCCGGGCCACGTGCGCGCGACGTCGGGCACCCACCCGAGGTCGTGCACGACGGCGATCCCGCCGCGCCGCACCGCGACGGGGTCGACGAGGCCGAGGTGCACGTGCGCGTCGACGAGCGGCGGGAGCCAGGTGCCGCCGTCGCCGGGCCGGCCGAGGTGCCTCCCGTTCACGACCGCCCGATCTCCGTGCGCACCGCGAACAGCTCGGGGAAGAACGTGAGGTCGAGCGCCTTCTGCAAGAACCCGACGCCGCTCGACCCGCCCGTGCCGCGCTTGGTCCCGATGATGCGCAGCACCGTCTTCATGTGCCGGAACCGCCAGAGCTGGAAGTTGTCCTCGAGGTCGACGAGCTCCTCGCACGTCTCGTACGCCGACCAGTGCGCCTCCGGGTCGTCGTAGATGCGGCGGAAGACCTCGACGAGGTCGTCGTCGAGGGTGTGCGCGACGGTGACGTCGCGGTCCAGGACGCGCTGCGGGACGTCGTGGCCGTGGCGCGCGAGGTGGCGCAGGAACTCGTCGTAGACGCTCGGCTCGGCGAGCAGTCGGGCGAGCTCCGCCTGGGCGTCGGGTTCGGCGTCGAACACCGCGAGCATGCGCGCGTTCTTGTTGCCGAGCAGGAACTCGACGGCGCGGTACTGCCACGACTGGAAGCCCGACGCGTGGCCGAGGAATCCGCGGAACTGCGCGTACTCGCTCGGGGTGAGCGTCGCGAGCACGGACCACTGCTCGGTGAGCGTGCGCTGCACGTGCTTGACGCGCGCGATGCGCTTGAGCGCGGCGCCCAGCTCGTCGGCGGCGAGCAGGTCGCGCGCGGAGAGCAGCTCGTGGAGCACGAGCTTGAGCCAGAGCTCCGTCGTCTGGTGCTGGACGATGAACAGCATCTCGTCGTGGTGCTCGGGGTCGCTGACCGGCTCCTGCGCCGCGAGCAGCGTGTCGAGGTGCAGGTACGACCCGTACGTCATCTGCTCGCGCAGGTCCGTGACGATGTCGGACTCGAGCGCGCGCTCGTTCGGCGCGGGCAGCGGTTCGTCGACCATCCGTCGAGCGTATGTCGCGAACGTGACGCGCGCCAGGGTTTCGCCATAGACCCCGCGGTCAGTCCTCCGCCGCGGCGCGACGCTCCTCCTCGGCGACGGACTCGCCCGTCGGGTCCTCGGCCACGAGGTCGTCCAGCGCCGCGCCGCCCAGCGGGCCGTCGCTCAGGCCCGCGAGCCGCCAGCCCGACGACGGGTCGCCCTCGACCTCGACCAGCCCGGTGTTGGCGAGCGGGGTCCGGGCGAGCAGGTCGAGGTCGACCCCCGCGACGCGCGCGCACGCCCACGCGCGGATCGCCGCGCCGTGCGAGACGACGACGGCGGTGCGCCACCCCGTGCGCGCGACGCTCGCGACGGCGTCGTCGTAGCGGGCGAGGAACTCGGCACCGTCGGGCCCGCCGGGCATGCGACGGCCGGGCTCGCCGCGGCCCCACGCGAACACGGTCTCGAGGTAGGTCGCGTGGTCGTCGTGCGCGGCCGACATCTCCAGGTCGCCCGCGTCCACCTCGCGGAACCCGTCGAGCTCCAGCAGGTCGAACCGGTGCCGCTCGGCCAGCGGTGCGGCGGTCAGGTGCGTGCGCACGAGGGTCGAGACCGCGACGCCGTCGACGACGCGGTCCGCGAGCGCCTCCGGGATCGCGGCTGCCTGGCGCGTGCCGAGCGCGGTGAGACCGGGGCCGGGCAGCGCGGTGTCGAGGAGGCCGGCGACGTTGGACGGGGTCTGTCCGTGACGGACGAGGAGCAGGCGCATGGTTCTCCAGGTTCTCCGGGTTCTCCGGTTCTCGGCAGGGCCTCCTGCCACCCTACGAGCCGCGCCACGACCCGCCGCGTCGTGGCACGCTGGGGCCATGTCCCGCCGCGAGCTCGTCGTCCTCGGGACCGCCAGCATGGTCCCGACCCGCACGCGCAACCACAACGGCTACGTGCTGTTCTGGGACGACGAGGCGATCCTCTTCGACCCCGGCGAGGGCACGCAGCGGCAGATGTCGTTCGCGGGTGTGTCCGCGACCGACCTCACGCGCATCGCGATCACGCACCTGCACGGCGACCACTCCCTCGGCCTCGCGGGCGTCTCCCAGCGCATCAGCGGCGACGGCGTGCGGCACACGATCGGGGTGACCTATCCGGCGTCGGGCCAGCGGTGGGTGGACCACCTGCTCGACGCGAGCGCCCACTTCCGCCGCGGCCACCTGGAGCTGCAGCCGCTGACGACGGACGGCGTCGTCCCGCCCGTGACCGGCCGCCCCGAGCCGGGGTTCACGCTGCGCGCGGAACGCCTCGACCACACCCTGGAGGCGATGGGCTACCGCCTCGACGAGCCCGACGGCCGGTCGCTCGACCCCGCGCTCCTCGTGGACCGCGGCCTGGCGGGCCCGGTGGTGGGCGAGCTGCGCCGGACCGGGGCGGTCGTCGCACCCGACGGGCGGACCGTCACCCTCGACGAGGTGAGCGCGCCGCGCCCCGGGCAGTCGTTCGCGTTCGTCATGGACACGCGCCTGTGCGACGCCGTGCACCGCCTCGCGGACGGCGTCGACCTGCTCGTCATCGAGTCGACGTTCCTCGACCGCGACCGCGACCAGGCCGAGCGGTGGGGCCACCTCACCGCTCGGCAGGCGGCGACCGTCGCGGCCGAGGCGGGCGTGCGCTCGCTCGTGCTCACGCACTTCTCGCAGCGCTACCCCGACCCGACGGAGTTCTGGCGCGAGGCGCGCGAGGTGTTCGACGGCGAGCTCACGGTCGCGCAGGACCTCGACCGCGTGCGGGTCCCCCACCGCCGCCGACCCGGCTGACGGTCGTCGACGCCGCCGGTCGCCGATGAGAAACGGTGCGGGCGGCCGTCTCACCACGGACGGGTGAACACGGGGGCGCCTCGCTGCGCGCCACGGGAGAGGACCGAGATGAGACCGCTGCGCTACTCGATCAACGTCACGCTCGACGGCTGCTGCCACCACGAGGCGGGCCTGCCGCCGGACGAGGAGTCGATGCGCCACTGGACCGCCGAGATGGAGCGCGCCGACGCCCTCCTGTTCGGCCGGGTGACCTACCAGATGATGGAGTCGGCCTGGCGGCGCCCGGCCACGGGCACGTGGCCCGACTGGATGGACGAGTGGGAGGTCCCGTTCGCCGAGGCGATCGACGGGGCGCGCAAGCACGTCGTGTCGAGCACGCTGAGCGCGCCCGACTGGAACGCCGAGCTGCTGCGGGGCGACCTGGGGCCCGCGGTCGAGCGGCTCAAGCAGGAGCCGGGCGAGGGCCTGTGGGTGGGGGGCGTGACGCTCCCCCTCGCGCTGGCCGACCTGGGGCTGATCGACGAGTACGAGTTCGTCGTGCAGCCGGTCCTCGCCGGCCACGGGCCGACGCTGCTCGCCGGTCTCCGTGAGCGCATCCGGCTCGAGCTCGTGGACCGCCGCGAGTTCCGCTCGGGCGCGGTGGCGCTGCGCTACCGGCCCGCGACCCCGGAGCGGTGAGCCGGAGCCGTCCCGCTCCGCCCCACCCGCACCCGGGGTCCGTCCTCGGGCTTCCTAGACGACGCGCGCCGAGAGCCAGCCCGCGAGGCGGTCGGGACGGTCGGTGATGATCGCGTCCACGCCGAGCTCGACCGCGGCGGCCCAGTGCTCCGGCTCGTTGAGCGTCCAGACCGCGACGTCGAGACCGGCGTCGTGCAGGCGCTGCACGAGCCCCGGGTCTTCCAGGACGAGCAGCCCCAGGGGGTTGCACGCCACGACGTCGAGCTCGGCGCACCGCGCGAGCACGTCGTCGTCGAGCGACGCGCCGAGCAGCCCGCGGCGCAGGCCGGGGTCGGCCTCGCGCAGCGCCGCGACCGTCTCGGGCCAGAAGCTCTGCGCCACGACCCGGTCGGCGATGCCCGCGAAGCGGATCGGCCCCGTGACGCGCCGCACCTGCTCGGGGGTCCACGACCCCTTGAGCTCGAGCAGCAGGTCGGTGCCCGGCCGCCGCACGAGGAGGTCGACGACCTCGGCGAACGTCGGCACGCGCTGGCCGCCGAACGCCGGGGAGAACCACGACCCGGCGTCGAGCGCCCGGATCGCCGCACGGTCGAGCCGCGCGACCGTGCCGCTGCCGGACGTCGTCGCGTCCACGGTGTCGTCGTGGATGACGACGGGCTCGCCGTCGGCCGTGAGCTGCACGTCGATCTCGATGCTGTGCGCGCCCGCCCGCCACGCCGCCTCGAACGCGGCGAGCGTGTTCTGCGGCGCGACGGAGCTGTTGCCGCGGTGCGCGATGACGCGCGGGCGCGCGGTCCGTTCCGGCACCGCGCCCGTGGGCGCGAGGGCGGTCGCCGTCACAGGTACGGCTCCACGTTCTCGGTGTACGCCGTCTCGATGCGCGGGGCGACCGACTCGAACGCGGCCGCCGGGTCGGCGCCCTCGATGACGATCTGCTCGATCGCCTCGTTGAGGAGCGCGTCGGCGCCCGGGATGAAGACGCGCGCGTCGTCCTGCGGGCGCGCCTTGTCGGCGAGCTGGTCGACGGCGGTGCGGAACTGCGGCGTCGCCTCGTAGACGGCCTTCATCGCGTCGGACTCGACGGCCGACGTGCGCACCGGCATGTACCCCGTGTTCTGCGAGAAGTACGCCGTGTTCTCGGTGTTCGTGAGGAACGCGAGGAACATCGCCGCGGCGAGCTGCTGCTCGGGCGACCTCGACGACGGGATCGCGAGGCCGGTGCCGCCCGTCGGGGTGCCGCCGCCGTCGGGGCCGTCGGGCAGGTACGCCGTGCCGACCTCGAACGACGCCGCGTCGAGCGCGCCCTTGAGCGAACCCGTCGAGCCGATGGTCGAGGCGATGAGGCCCGACGAGAAGTCGACCATCGCGTCGTCCGCGGAGAGCGTCGCGACCCCCTTCTCGTGGAAGAGGTCGTGCAGGAACTGGCCGCCCGCGATCGACTCCTCCGAGTCGAGCGTGAGGTCGAACCCGTCGGAGTACGCGCCGCCCTGGCCCCAGATCATGTTCTCGAACCACCACGCGCCCCACGACGGCCCGGTGGACAGGCCGAACGTCGAGCCGCCGGCCGGGACGAGCGGCTTGAGCGACGCGTCCCACTCCTCCAGCTCGGCCCACGTCTCGGGGCCGCGGTCGGGCAGGCCGGCCGCCGTCCACAGGTCCTTGTTGTAGTAGAAGAGCGGCGTCGAGCGCGCGTACGGGACGGCCCAGTGCTGGTCGTCGTACGCGTAGTCCGCGTAGAGCGCGGGCTGGAAGTCGTCCGCGTCGGCCTCGACGAACTCGAGCACGTCGTCGAGCGGCATGATCTGGTCGTTGAGGTGGTACCGGAACCACCAGACGTCGGACGCGATGACGAGGTCGGGGAGCTCGTCGGTCTGCGACGCAGCCTGGAAGCGCTGGGCCACCTCGTCGTAGTTGGCGCCGGCCGTGACGAGGTTGACCGTGATGCCGGACTCCTCCTCGAACCGGTCGATGAGCTCCTGCTCGATCTCCTGCGACGTGCCGGGGTGGTTGCTCCACCAGGTGATCTCGGACGCCGGCTCGACGGCGGACCAGTCAACGGCCTCGGCCGTCGCCTCGTCGCCCGCGGTGCCGGCGCCGTCGGCCCCGGCCACGCTCGGGCCGGCGCACGCGGTGAGCGCGAGGGCGGTGACCGCCGTGAGGGCGGTGGCGGCGGCGCGGGCCCGACGGCGGCGCGCGGGCCGGCCGGGTGCGGTGCGGTGGGACACAGGTGCTCCTTCAGGTCGTGCACCGGGTCTCGGTGCGCTTCGGGGAACCCGGACCGCTGCGGGCGGACCGGGGAGCTCGGTGGTGGTGGGCGGGCGCGCGGGTGCGCGGCCCGCCCGGCTGGGCGCCGTCGTCGGGCGCGACGGCGGGGCGGGTCAGCCGGTGACGGCGCCGGCCGTGAGGCCCGCGACGAGACGGCGCTGGAGGACGAGGAAGACGACGAGGATCGGCAGCGTCACGACGACCGTCGCGGCGAGCAGCACGCCCCAGTTCGTCATGCCGTCGGTGTTCTGCAGCAGCGTCAGGCCGACGGGGAGGGTCATCTTGTCGGGGCGGTCGATGACGAGGAACGGCCACAGGTAGTCGTTCCACTCCGTCACGACGGACACGAGCGCGACCGCCGCGAGCGTCGGCGTGCTCATCGGCACGACGAACCGCCAGAGCTTGCGCCAGTGCCCCGCGCCGTCGAGCTCGGCGGCCTCGAGGATCGAGCGCGGCAGCGTGAGGAAGTGCTGCCGGAACAGGAACGTCCCGAACGCGCTCGCCAGGCCCGGCACGAGGATGCCCTGGTAGGTGTTGAGCCACCCGAGGCTCGCGACCAACGTGTAGTTGGGGATGATCGTGATCTGCGGCGGGATCATGAGCGTCGCGATGACGAGCCCGAACACGACCTTCTTGAACGGGAAGTCGAGGAACACGAGCGCGTACGCGCACGTGAGGCCCAGCGCGACCTTGAGCCCCGCGCCCACGACCGTGATCCCGACGCTGTTGGCGAGCAGCCGTCCGAGCGGGATCGAGTCCGCGGCCTGCGCGTAGTTGTCGAGGTTCACGCTGCCCGGGAGCCACTGCAGCGGGACGGTGTACAGCTCGGCGGGCGTCTTCATGCTCGCGAGCACCATCCACACCAGGGGCGCGCCGAGCACGACCGTCGCGAGGACCAGGGCGAGGTACCCGCCGGGCTGGAGGCCCCGGCGTCGGGCCCTGGGGGTGCGAGGAGCACGCGGCGCGAGCGCGGCCGGCGTGGCGGGCGCCGTCTCGGGACGGGCGGGCGCGACGGCGCTCATGCGTAGTGGACCTTCCGCTGGACGAACCGCATCTGCACCGCGGTCACCGCGAGCAGCACGAGGAACAGGACCGTGGCGACCGCCGACGCGTACCCGGCGCGCCCGTTGACGAAGCTCTCCTCGTAGATCGAGTACATGAGGGTCGTCGTCGAGCCGAGCGGACCGCCCTGCGTCATCGCCTTGATGATGTCGAAGGACTGGAGCGACGCGAGGAGCATCGTCACGACGAGGAAGAACGTCGTCGGGGTGAGCAGCGGCAGGACGATCGAGCGCAGCGTCCGCGCGGACGATGCGCCGTCGAGCGCGGCCGCGTCCTTCAGGTCCTGCGGGACGGACTGGAGGCCCGCCAGGTAGATGAGCGCGACGTACCCGAGGTTCTTCCACAGGTACACCACGACGATCATCACGAGCGGCCACGGGCGCTGCGTGTACCACTGGGGCGACGCGACGCCGACCCAGCCGAGCAGCTCCTGGACCAACCCGTAGCGCGGGTCGAACATGAACAGCCACAGGATCCCGACCGCGAAGCCCGACAGCACGTACGGCGCGAACGCGACCGTCCGGGCGACCCCCCGGCCTCGGAGGCGGCGGTTCAGCAGCAGCGCCAGGCCCAGGCCGAGGACCATCGCGCCGCCGACCGTCGCGAGCGTGAAGACGAGCGTCGTCGTGACGATGCGGCCCGTCGTCGGGGCGGTGAACCACTCGACGTAGTTGCCCAGCCCGACCGGCCGCGCGACCGGCGACCCGAGGTTCCACTGCAGCGTCGAGAGGTAGAAGCTCTGCAGCAGCGGCCGGTAGACGAACACCAGCAGCAGCACGAGGTTCGGGCCCGCGAGCAGCACCGCCCACAGCAGGTTCCGTCGACGCCGGCGCGCGCCCAGGCGGCTGCGGTGCAGCGCCTGCGCCTCGCGGTCGGCGGGGTCGGACGGCGAGCGTCCGGCTGAGTCGGACGGCGTGCGTCCGGCTGAGTTGGACGGCGAGCGTCCGGCGGAGTCGGACGGCGTGCGTCCGGCGGGGTCGGACGGCGTGCGGCCGGCGGGCGCGTCGGTGCCGGTCGGCCGGGTGGCGGGGTCGCCGGGCGTGATGGCGCCCGCGGTGGTGTCTGCCGCTGGGGCCGACGACGAGGCGCGGGGCGTGCCGGAGGAACCCGGGGAGTCCGGGGTGAGGACGGTGGTCACAGCAAGGATCCGCTCGGACGAGGGACGTGGTCGTGGCCGACGCAGCACCCGTCCCGCGGGTGGGCGGCCACGGCGAGCATAGGAAGCCGTCGCGCCGGTTTGGTCCCGAAATGTCTGGTGACGGAACGAGGCTTCGGCCAACGTTCACCGCCTCGTGCCCGGGGTGCCACCTGCACCTGTGGAGCCGCAACGTCGCGGACACCTGCCAGGCCGTCGTCCACAGGGCGGGACGCTCGGTTCCGTCGGCGGTGCGGTTTCGCTAGGTTGCTGGGCAGTCCGCGCGCCCCGTCGGTGTGGCGTGCGGGGTGGTTCGCATCGATCTGCAGGGGGTCTCGTGCGTCGTTCTCGTGTGCTGTCCCGTGCCCGACGGCGGTCGCTCGTCGTGGGTGTCGTCGTCGCGGTGGGGTGCGTGGTCGCCGGGTGCACCGGTGGTGGCGGCCCTGGTCAGTCACCGTCCGTCGACGAGCCGGCCGTGCCGTCGCCGTCGGAGTCGCCGGAGCCGTCGCCTGCCGAGACCGGGCCGGTGAAGCCGGAGCGTCCCGCGGCGATGGACCGCGACGACGCGGAGGGTGCCGCCGCGGCGGCGGAGTACTTCCTCGAGCTCTACCCGTATGTGATGGCGACGGGCGACACGGCCGAGTGGGACGCGATGACGTGGACTGAGACCTGCGGCTTCTGCTCCAGCGTGAGTGAGGATGCACGCTCGATCACCCAGGACGGGCACACGTTCGCCGGCGGTGCGGTTATCACAGAGCTCGAGAAGTCGTGGCCCTTGGATGAGCTCATCGGCGGATACCCGGTCGACCTCAACGCGACGATGGAGGAGGGCCAGATTGTTGACGCTGGCGGAACCGTCGTGAGGACGATAGACGGCTTCACGGGTGTGATGGAGCTCGGTCTTCTTCACGACCAATCAGGCTGGAATGTCCTCGCTGTCTCCGTGAAGGGGCAGTCATGATCCGGGCGCTCCTCGCGGGCGCATCCGCGGCGCTCTTCGCTTCCCCGATGGCGACTGGCTGGTCCGACATCGCGGACCAGGACCGAGTCGTCGTTCGCTACGAGACCGAGGTCCCGAATGGCGGGGCGGAGTACGTGCCGGCGGCGGCGGACGGTGGTCCGGCGTCGGAGGCGTACCGGCGCGGGCCGGCGTATCGGTGCTACGACGGTGACCATGCCACGACGCTGCCCGGGCTGGTGCCGGTGTGCCCGGACGGGCA
>NZ_JBQEMZ010000029.1:0-34797 GCF_052044445.1 Cellulosimicrobium sp. 22598 | reverse complement strand
TACTTGTTGAGCTCCTGGGGGGCGATGCCCGCCTCGAGTGGGCGCGGTGTGTGCATCGACCGGGGCCCACCAGGTTGCGCGCGCGCAACCCGGCGGCCTACCGTCGGACGTGAACGGGGCGCCCCGCGCGGCAACGCGAGACGCCCCGGTGTGGCCTCAGATCAGGCCACGTGGTGACTCATGACAGGTCACGAATCAGCGAGATCATCTCCTTGATGAGCGGCGCGAGTACCGGGATCAGGACCTTCACCCATCCCCGGCGACTCGTGCCGTTCGTCGTAGAGACGACTTGCTTGCACGTGGGACACATGCTGCTTCCCACAGGCACCACCTGCTTCCTTCATCTCTCCGCCGCAGCGGAGCTCCTGGCCCAGCGCCAGGAAGTTCTTGAGGAATCGGGCGCGCCTCTCGGTGCGCCGCGATCCTACATACGCGCTGCCACACTCTGACCGGTCAGGCAGTAGTGCTGGCTGCGTTCGCGATCTTCCGCAAGGTCTCGCGGTGATCGGTCGAGTACGGGTAGACGAGCGCGCGGTGCCACTCCTCGCGATGCCCGAGAGGGTGGCGGCCGGACTTCACGAGCTTGGGCTTCTCGGTGAAGAGGTTCCGCTTTCGCAGTGCGAGGTACCCGCGCTCGGCGGTGCGCTCGGAGAAGCCGTAGAACTCCTGGGCCCGCTCGTGCGCCATGACGAACGTGAGCTTGCCGTTGGGGTCCTGGGTCTCCTTCAGCATGACGAGGAGCATCGCCTTGCCGGGGAGGTCGAGGTCGTCGATCAGGCCGGAGGTCCAGTAGTCGAACGGGAGCGTGAAGAACCCGCGCCCGCGCGCAGCAGGGTCGTCTTCGCGGTCCCTCCACGGCTTGCCGTCCCCGTTCTCGCGCAGGAGCACGACCTCGGGGGTACCGCGCTTGCCCTCGATCTTGAGAAGGTTCAGACTCTCGAGCTTCTTGAACGCGTTGGTCGTCCTGCGCACGCTCACGTCGTCACCGAGCATGCGCGCCCAGACCTTGATGTCGAGCGGGGAGTCCTCGAGGATGGGCTGGAGAGCGTGGGCGGTGAGGAGCAGGTCGAGAGCGAGCTCGTTGCCCCCGCTCACGAGTTCGGCGAGCACGGAGGCGCGCGGCTTGCTCTCGCGCTGGACGAAGTCCTTGCGGATGCGCACGAAGCCGCGCTTGGCCTGCCCGAGCAGCTCGGCCCGGGTGAAGGTCGCGTCGGCAGGGGTCTCGTTCTCGAAACCCTCGAAGGGGTCTCGCTCGGTGGGCTGGGTCTCTGGGGTCGATGTCGTGGTGTCCATGAGGCCAACATAGCCGAAGCTCCGGACCGAACGTCGGTATCAGAATCGAGCGAGAACCGTCTCAGGTGCCAGTGTGCGAGGTCATGCCGATGCCATGATGCGAGACCGTGCGAGGCCATGCGAGCCCCGTAGATAGAGGGGGGTGTGGGGGGGTCGCCCTCACCCTGGCGTCGAGGCGATGCCCGACTCAACCGCAAGGCGAGACGCGAGTAGACGCAATCTGCCGCCTCCCGGCTGAAACGGCATGTCTCTGCCTCAATCCGGGGCCACGAGCTGCGCGAGCGGCGCTTCCGGACTCGCGTGGACGAGACGTAGCGGGCCCACGTCGCCATCTCCGGTCGGCGGGGCGGGCGTCGTCATCGCGTCGCCCGCGGGCGGTAGGACTCGGCCCGGCCGACAACCCTGACGCCGAGCAGCCGCTCGCCGTCGCCCGCCGCGGCGTAGAGCTGATCGCGCGCCGCCTCGTACGTCGCGGCTTCGACCGCGACCTCGCGCACAGGACCGTCGGCGGGCTGCCCCGGCTCGGGTGCGGCCTGATAGGCCCCGTGGACGATCACGGCTGCCCTCCGGGGGCTGGACGGACGTCGTGCACCAGCCGACCGACCTCGTCGACTCGCGTCCGCGGGCACCTGAGGTCGCCCCCGAGGTCGTCGGGCACGAAGGTCAGCTCGCCCGCGCACTCCTTGCAGCGCATCCGGTCGACGTAGGTAGCCCAGAGGTCGAGGTAGAACCAGTGACCGTCGAGCTCCTGGTGGTGTTCGAGGGCGGTCAGGCTTGGCCGCCTCGACGGGAGGCCGGTGTTGTGCGCCATGACGGTCAGCCCGGCCGTGCGGTAGAAGTCGGCGCTGCCGTTGCGGTCGTCGACGAACCCGTCGAGGTATCGCGCGCCGCGCTCGAGCGCGTGGCCCGCCGCGAGCTCGCACAGGAGGTAGGTGCCGAGCCCGTCACCTCGGTATGCGTCCGCCACAAAGAGGCCCGCGACAACGCGGTGCAGTTGTGCGAGCGCTCGCGCGCGCTCGGGGTCTTGCACGGCGAGCGTGGCGTAGAACGGTGCGTCCAGGACGACGGCGCCGTAGAGCTCGTTTCCGTTCTGGTCGGTGGCTGCTAGAACGGTGCTCGCGGCGGGTGCGCGGCCGTGGCTTCGGAAGATCGCGTCTAGATGGGCCTGTCGACGGGCCTTCGCTGGGATCGGGTCCTTAGCGCTGTACCCGACCACGGCGCGCGCGACGGCCGCGTGCACGAACCGCTCTCCTCGCTCATCCTCGATTTCGACGAACCGCATGATCCCCCCGCCCTCGACGTCGCAGACGTTCTGACCCTGGCACGTCCTTCCCACATGCGAAGACGTGCCAGGCGACGGGTCAGGGAGTGGCCGGGAGAGCCAGCGGGGCGCGGCGGAGCACGTCGTCCACCCGAGACTGCTTGTCGAGCCAGCCCCGCATCCCGGGGTCGAGGTCACTCGTCACCCTGCACATCGCCGCGTACGCGCTGTTCGCGTGGCCCGTGCCGAAGATGGGCTCGAGGTGCGCCACGCGATTGCGGAACCGATGGACCTTGTCGAGGTCGTCGACGAGCTCGCCGTGCGGACGTCCGAGGTGGGGGAAGGCGTTCTTCAGTCCGGCGTTCCACAGCGCCGCTTTGGATGGGGACTTCCGGAGGTTCCTGGCCGGGAGGAGGTACCGCCACGTACCGAGGGTGAGTTGAGCGACGACGTCGTCGTGGCACAGGGCTGCAGGGGGGCGGCCGGCGCGCTTGACAGCCTTCCTCGCGCGGTCAAGCGCGGTGGGAAGGTCGCGCGCCAGGAGCTGTCCAAGAGAGTGATGCGGGTCGAGGAGCCAATCCTCGCCGTGAGACTGCCCGTTGCGGTCGACGTGGGCGGCATTCCACGTGCGGAGTTCGGCGTCCATCGCGTTGCGCAAGCCGACCTCGACCAGATGGAGCGCCTCGTACGAGGCTGCCGAGAGCGCCATGTTCCACCGGTAGAGGTTGAACGCGTCCGCGGTCTTCCCGCCGGTCGCCCGAAGGTAGGGCTGGAAGCGCGGTTCCGAGAGCACCCGGCGCAGCGACTCCACGGTGAGGGAGCGGGAGGGTTGAGTTTGATCGACCATAGAACTACACTCCGATGCGAAGGCGGGGAAAGACATCCCGTTAAGAGCTTTGAGCGAAGGCCCCCGGTCGCAGACCGGGGGCCTTCGTCGTTCCCCCGGCCCGTGGTCGGGCTGCTCGACGCAGCCTAGCGGGGCCGCCCGATGCCCAACCGGCGTCCGGCGTCGGCGCGGCGAGGGATGCGGCACGGCGAGCGGCTAGCTCGGCCTGCGACGCTTCTTGCGCCCGTTCTGCGCACCGAGGGCAGTGAGCACCGGGTAGGTGACCGCGACCGCGTATGCCGGCTCTTTGGTGATGATCAGCGCGGCCACGACGACCGCGGCGACGATGAGTGCGGAAATCCAGGAGGGCGCGGAGGCCCGGTGTACCGTCATGTCTAGCGTCCCTTCATCTCTTGCCGAGTGACGGGTCCGGAGCGACCTCCTGTTACCAGCAGGGGGTCGCTCGTTTTTTGCGACCGGCGGTGCTCCGGACCTCTGACGCAATTCTCCTCATCGCCTCGGACGCGCGCGGAACTACTTCTGCGTATGTGCAGGTGAGAGCGGCCTATCCGTAACAACATCCGTGTAGGCAGGCTCCTGACACGGTCCCGAAGGGCTTGTAACGCACGACGGATCACCTCACTGTGTGCGCCGACTCCACGAGGCAGAAGATCCAGCAGAACGGCCCGTAGTCACCACCTGGGCGGCAGAGGATGAGCCCGGTATGCAGCTCCGTGTCGGGGTCCATGTCGCTCACTTCTTCGCCGATCGGTCTCGCGCAGAGCAGGCACGGAGGTGGGGGCGCTCCGTACGCGACGACGACGACGGGAAAAGAGTGGTCGGAGACCGGCAGGTCCTCTAGGCCATCGAACAGTTCGGGCTCGTCGTACTGGTCGGCGAAGTCCTGGACGCTCAGCCGCCAGAGCTCAGGAGGGAGCGCCGTGGCGCGGCGACGGTAGGCAGCCTGCTTGTGCGCTCCCGAGCAGTAGAGCGCGTCACGGCGCTTCAGCGCGTCGATACGGGCGCCGCAGAACAGACAAGCGCGCTTCACCGGGTCTCGCCAACCTCGCTCGCGACTAGGGCGTCAAGGTGGCGGTACAAGGTGTCTCGAGAGACGCCGAGCGCGCGGGCGACGGCGGCGCGGGACTGGCCACCGGCGAGGGCGACGCGCGCGGCTTCGATGCGGTCGGGGGTCATGACGGTTGGCCGGCCGCCGACGCGGCCCCGTGCGCGTGCGGCCGCGAGCCCGTCGAGGGTGCGCTCTCGTGCGAGGTCGGCCTCCATCTGCGCGACGGCGGCGAGCACATGCACCATGAGCCGGCCGGTTGCGCTCGAGGTATCGATCGTCTCCGACAGGGACCTCAGCGTGACGCCGCGCTCGTCGAGGTCGGCCACGAGGCGGGCGACGTGCGCGGCGGACCGGCCGAGCCGGTCGAGCTTCGTCACGACGAGGGCGTCCCCCTCGCGCAGCTGCGCGAGGACGCGGGCGAGCTCGGGACGGTCCTCGCGGCGCCCGGAGGCCTTCTCCACGACGACGTCGCGCACGTCGACGCCGCCCGGCCCGGTGAGTGCGTCGACCTGGGCGGTGAGGTTCTGCGCCGTGGTGGAGACCCGGGCGTACCCGTAGGTGTGTGCCATGGCGTGACGGTAGCGAAAACCCCCGGGTCACGTTCTGCGACACCGGGGGTTTTCGGACACTAGTTCTGCCACATGTTCTCTCGGCGTGTCGCGACGGCGGCCACGGTGTCCGAGAAACGATCGATTGTCAGGCGGGCGGTGGGAACGGTGCCTCGAATGGATGGAACTTGTCGGTGCACCGGTAGTCGGCTCCTTGCTCGTGTTCAGGTGGGATCGGTGCGCCGCCCTCGTTGGTTGGGAGCCACCGGGGCCTCGGCGTCGGGTGGACACGGACGAGGGTTGCGGTCGTAGAGGTGCAGGGCTGCCAGGTGCAGGGCACGGGGTAGGTTTCCATGCCGCGCATGGAACGGGATGGGCGCCGATAGTGTCCCGGCGAGAACGACCGATCTTGGCGTGACGCTGGTCACACGCGGCAGGTCAGGATCATGCGCGGGTCGTGGTCAGCGACGCGGACGAAGCCGATGGCGACGTAGGCCTTCGCGGTCTCGGTACTGCCGGCCACGACACCGACCGTGTCACCAGGCTTGGCGTGCTGGCGCACGAGCTCGCGGACCGGGAACAGCGTGTAGGGTCCGCGGGCCTCGGGTCGGCATCCGACCGACGAGAGCGACCAGGTCGCGCGCGGCTCGGTTGGTGACCCCTTCGGGGCGCCGGGCCGGTACTTTCTCGAGGTCTTCCATCCCCACCACCCGGGCCCGACCACGAGGGCCAGGAGAGCCAGGCCGGCGGGAGCTAGCCGCGATGGGTCAAGAGCGATGGCGACTAGGAGCGGAGAGCCGACCGCGGCCGCGCGAAGCCCGATGAGCAGATTCGCGCGTCGCTCCTGGCGGCGGAGCACGGCTACCACGCGCCCGTCCTGGCTCTGGTGTGCACCGGGAATCACGAGCAACGAAATCGCGTAGAGGCCGACGGTTGCTGCCGCGATCCTCGGCCGCCAGCCTGGCGGGACAAGGTCTCGACCGTCCTTGTCCCACTCACCCGCGAACGAGACCGCGAGCGTCCACGCCGCGCGCGGAAGTCGGTAGAGAGGCAACGGCCGCATGACGGTCAGCGCTCGAACCCGCGGCCGCGGCCGTGCTGGTCGCGAGCCTGCTCCTCACGCTGACGGCGCTGGGTCTCCTCGCGCGCGGCCGCCTCGCGTTGGGCGGCCTCACGTCGGGCGCGGGCGTCGGCGAGGATCTGCTGTGCGCGGTCGAGTGTGCGCGACGGCGCGACGGCGAGGGCGGGCTCGTCCTCAGCGCGGGCGACGGTGTCGAGCGCCGCGGCGGCGTGCTGGCGAGCGAGCGCCTGCTCGCCGACGACGTCGGCGCGGCCGAGCGGCTCGCTGCTGGTGATGGCGTAGCGGTCGCGGTAGGCGGCGATGTGGCGCACGGCGGTCTCCCACTGATCGCGGGCGGCGGTCGTCGCGGGCGCGTCGGCGATCGCGCCGGCCCAGGGCGTGCGTCGAGCGGCGACGTCGTCGACGAGCCGGTCGAGTCTGCGGGCGACCATGTCGGCCTGTCGGTTGAGCCACGCGGCGACCTGGGGGTCGATGCTTCGAGCAGGCACGGCGGCAGCGGGGGCTGCCGGTCCCGGCTGGGGCCGACGCTCGAGCCAGGCCTCGGTGACTTCCTCCTCGACGAGCTCGCGGGGGTAGTGGTCCGCGAAGCGGGCCGCGAGGTGCGCGGCGACGCCGGCCAGGGCGGCGGGCTCGAGGTGAGCGGCAGTCGTGTGGGCGGCGTCGCGCATCGCGACCGCCCGCCCTTCGGGATAGGTGAGGTCGTGGCGGTCGATCGTGGCGTCGATGACGGCGGACGTGAGGGACCGGTTCGGGTGCTCGAGCGCGGCACGGAGCTCGTCGCCGCGGTGGTCCTGGACCATCTGGGCGGGGTCGAGTCCTGCGGGCAGGTCGAGCGCGGCCGCGGACGCTGCCTCTGCGGGTGTGAGCATCGTCCAGACCTTCGCGGCGGCCTTCCGGCCTGCGGCGTCCGGGTCGAGAGCGACGACGAGGTCGTGCAGCTCGCGGCCTGCGGCAGCGCGCAGCGCGGCGAGGTGCTCCTCGGTAACTCCGGTGCCGCACGCCGCGACGGGGACGACGTCGGGCGCTGCGGCGAGGATCGCCGCACGGTCGGCGGCACCCTCGACGAGGACGGGGCGGGCGCCGGCGACGAGGCGGGCTCGCGCCTCGGGGTCGAGACCGAGGAGGAGCTCGCGCTTGCGGTAGGTGACGGTCTCGGGCGTGTTCAGGTACTTAGGCGCGCGCTCGTCGGTGCTCGCGGGGTTGATCCGGGCGCTCACGCCGACGACGTCGCCGTGCTCGTCACGCACGGGGAAGACGACGCGGTCGCGGAACCGGTCGACCAGCGTTCCGCGACGGGTCGTCGTGGCGACGCCTGCGGCGAGCATGTCGTCGTCGGAGTAGCCGGCGGCCGCCAGGTGCTCGACGAGCGCGGTCCAGCCTGCGGGAGCGACGCCGTACTCGGTCGCGGCGAGGCCGCGCGTCGCCATGTACTCGTCCGCCCAAGGGGTTCGACTCCGCTGGTCCTGCCACCAGGTCCAGGCCGCGGCCTGGACCTCGAGGGCACGCGCGCGCTCGGCGTCGACGGGCGCCTCCTGCGCACCGACGTCGGGAAGGACCACGTCCGGTGCGGGGGTGATCCAGGCGGGCAGTCCGCGACGGTCGAGGTCGTGCAGCGTGGGCACGCCCACGCGGTGGTGGAGCACCTGTGCAAGCGACTTCGCTCCGGCGAGCGTGCGCTCTTCCGCCGCCCCCCGGAGCACCTCGACGGGGTCGGCGCCGGCCGCCTCGTGGAGCGCGACGCGCGCCGCAAGAGCGGGCCAGGCGGGGTCCGCGAGCAGCTCGTCGGCACGCTCCGGCAGCGCGGCACGGGCGGCCGCGGAGAGTCGCTCGTCGCGGTCAGGGTCGAGCAGTCGCTCGTAGGCGTCCTCGTACGCGGGCACGAGGCGCGCGAGTGACTCGGCGGCGTCGTACTCGTGCTCGACGGTCTCGGTCGCCGAGAGCTCGGCGCCGCTGCGGGCGACGACGCTCTCGAGCGCGGCGGCCGCGGCGCGCTCGGGCGCCGGCTGCTCGTGGGCGTCGACCTCGAGCAGTTCCTCGGCCACGACGTACAGCCGGTTGGAGCGGCGGCCTCGGGTGACGGCGGTGTACATCTGCTCGCGGGTCATTCCTGCGCCGACGAGGGTGTGCGATGTGTCGACGGTCATGCCCTGCACGCGGTGGATCGTCGCGGCGTAGCCGAGCTCGACGTGCTCGCGGACGTAGTCCGCTGGCAGCGTGGTTCGAGCGCCGGTCGTGGTGTGCTGCACGCGCAGGTGGCCACGGCGCGAGCGACCCGTAACGTGCCACAGGTCGCCGTTCTTGACGTAGTCGGTCGGTCCGGCCTTGAGGCGGCGGTCGTTGCTTCGGGTCACGACGACGTCGCCGGCGCCCGCGCGGGTGCCGTCGTGGAGCTCGACGCCGTCGCGCTCGACCTCGCCGGCGGCCACGCGATCGAGGCGTGCGCGGCTGGCGAGGGTGACGACGTCGGTGTTCGTCGCGGCGACCATGACGGAGGTGAGGCCTGCCTCGTTGTCGGCCCACCATGCGGTGTAGAGGTCATCGGTCATGTCCTGCTGGCTGCCGCCAGCCACCCGCCGGTTGTCGACGTAGAAACCGACGGCGCCAACGTCGCCGTCGCGCAGGCGCAGGCTCGCTGCGGCCTCGGCGGCGTCGGTGAACCGGTGGACCTCTTCGAGGTGCGCGGCGCCGGCACGCTCGTCGAGCAGGCGCAGCGCGCCGCCAGCACCGACCGCGGAGAGCTGGGCGGGGTCGCCGAGGAGCCGCACCGAGGCGCCGCGGCGGACCGCGAGCTCGAGCACCGCGGCGAGCTCCGTCGTGCCTGCCATGCCGGCCTCGTCGACGAGGAGCACGGTCCGCTCGTCCACGACAAGGTCCGCGGGCGTGGGCCGGTCGTCGCGGTGGGCGTCGAGGAGCTTGTGCAGGGTGTCCGCGGCCGTGCCGATTTCACCGCCGAGCACCGCGGCCGCGGCCGCCGACGGGGCGAGCGCGAGCACGCGGCCACCGGCAGTCTCCACGGCGTGCGTAAACGCCTTCATCGCGGTCGTCTTACCTGCACCCGCGGGACCGATCCCGGCCTCGATCCGGTGGCCGCCGACGGCGAAGCGGCGCGCGAGTTCTCGCTGTCCGGCGTTCAGCCGGCGCCCGGTCGATTCCTCAATCTCCGACGTCGCGCGCTCGAACGTCCCCTCGTCCACGCGCAGGCCGCCGTCGCTCTGCGCCGCGGCCACGAGCGCGTCCTCGGCCTCGAGAACAGCCAGGCTGGTGAAGCGCTCGGAGCCGTGCACGGTGTAGACCGACTCACCGTCGGCGCGCCGGAGCACCTCCGGCGTCTCGTTGAGCTCGGGTGGCGTGAGCGCAATCGAAAGCGAAGTCGCCCGCGCGACGACGTCCCGCACGAGCGACCTAACATCCTGGCCGCGCGCCACATTCTCGCGCGCGACGCGCAGCGCCTCCGCTTCAAGGTGGAACCGGCCCCACGTGGCCCGCTTCGTCGTGAGGTTCTGAACGACTTCCTGCGCGAGTTCGTCGACCTCTACGACGCGCGCCTCGCCGACGTCCCGGTTGAGCGCGGATCGCACCATTCGGGACACCTCAGACGGGCTCCCAAGAATGCGGGCAGCCACGGTCTGCCACTCAGCAATCCGAGCGCCGAGCGAGACGACCGCGCCCTTCTCTCCGCGGGTCTCAAGCGTGGCCTGCTGCGCGAGGCGGAATTGCATTCCGCGAGGCGCCTCGTGACCGTGCTTGGCGCGGTACTCGCCGAGCAGTCGCTCGTACTCGTCCTCGATGCTCGCGCGGCGACGCGAGAAGGCCTCTCGCACGCCGCGGTCGATGCCGGCGACCTCGCGGACGCCCTGCCGTCCCGCGCGCCGGGTCTCCTCGACGAACTCGACTCCGAGCCGCTCGCGCAGCTCCGTCTCAACGTTCGTGTTGTAGCGCTCGGACGCCGCGACGCCCAAGGCGTGCAGTACGCGCCCGTCGAGCGCCCGCCACTTCCCGTCGACCCCGAGCACCTTGTTGGAGACAGCAACGTGCGTGTGGAGGTTGGGGTCACCGGTGCGTGAGTCGAGGTGATCGAACGCCGTGGCGATCAGGCCGTGCGTGTCGATCTGGGCGACTCCGGCGCGCCCAGCGCGGGTGAACGCTCCTTCGCTCTGGACCCACTCGAGAGCCTCCGTCCATGCCGCTCGGTGCGCCTCCGCGACCTGCTCTCGCACCTGTGCGTCGCCGAGGGCCCAGAGGGTCGAAACGGACTTCACGGGGGTGAAGACCAAGTCGTAGCCGGCGACCGGCTGACGGGCAGCCTGGCCGCGTGTGGCGAGGAAGCGCGCCCGGTCGGCGTCACTCGGTGCCTCTCCCCCACGCTGCTCGGTCAGCACCTCTCCGGCGACCGTCCAACGGATGAGGTCACGCTCGATCCCGACCTCGGGGTTGCGGTCATGGGTAGCACGGAAGGTCGCGAAGGCCTCCGCGACGCGGGCGTTGAAGGTGTCGTCCTCACGCTCGAAGCGGGAGAACCGACGTCCGAGCCGGACCTCCGCAACGGCCTGCTCTTCGGTCCTTCCCGCGGCGATCGCGGCGGCCGTCAGGCGGTCCGCCTCCGGGTGCAGACCTTCCCCGAACAGTGCGCGCATCTGGTCCTCGCGCACGGTTCCGACGACGCCCAGCGCGTCCAGACCACGCCCCACCCACTGCCCGGGAGGGTTGCCGTGCTGCATGTAGTAGTCGCTCAGTGACTTCCCCTGCTCGCGGCTCACGTCGTGCGTGGCGACCTGGCGAGTGAGGTAGCTGTATCCGTCTCCGGCGTGCAGGACGTGCACGGTCATCATCGCCGCGTCACCTCGTCCCGGGCCCCCTGACGGATCGTCACGGGACCAGTCTCGCTCGACCTCACACTGAAGTGCAAGAGGTGTGTCCGATTCGGCTGGGCTGCATGCGAGGAGGGTGGGCGGGTAGCATGTGCCGAAGACGAACGGTCGAACGGTAGGGGGTTCTGGAATGGCGAGGACGTCGAGCAGGGTTCAAGCACGCGAGCGAGCACGGGCGGCAAGACTGCGGCTGGACCGGGAGCGAGCGGCCCGTGATCGCGCCGTGGAGGAAGCCGCGGAAGAGTTCTTCGTGGCAGACGACAAACGAGGCGCGCTTCTTGCGCAGCTCGACGCGATCGACGCCGAGCGCGCGCGCGCCGTCGCCCGGCTCGTGAGCCTCGGCGAGAGCGCATCTCGGGTGTCCGAACTTCTCGAGGTCGAGCCGCGCGAGGTCCGCCGACTGCGCACCCTTTCCGACAGCGACAACGCTCCCCCTCTCCCGACGTCCGCACCGGTCGGCGAGAGTTTCGGCGAGGGGTCACCGGCTGACGGTGTTAGGCACGACCTCGCGGGCGTCGAGGGGTGACATGCCGTCCCTCGTCGACGTCCACCTCGCCACCGCCGCGACGACGCCGAGCGTCGTAGGTCGGTATCGGAGCTTCGTCCGCACTGCTGGCTCGGCGGAGTGCTGGCTGTGGCTAGGGGCAATCTCCGGCCGGGGGCACGGTCGCTTCTGGCTGGGCGAGGGACGCGTTGTCATCGCCCACCGGTTCGCGTTCGCACTCGCTCACGTGAGGGCTGGGTCGCTCGAGCTTCCCCCTGTGGTCGCGCACCGATGCGACAACCCGCTATGCCAAAACCCGTCGCACCTCCGCGCGTCGTCCGCGGCGCTCAACCGCGCCGAATGGGTCGCGCGCCGCGAGACGATCGGTAGTCCGCTCCGGGATCGTCGAGGCGCGGCGGGTCGGGCGCGAGCGGTGCGCGACGCGGCGAAGGCCGGCGCGAGCGTCGTGGATGCGACGTCGGCCGGCCTTCGGGACGTTGACCGCGACCAGGGGACCTTGTGGTGAGCTACGCCGCGACGTCGCGCACGACCGCGGCCAGGCGATCAGGTCGAAAGCCCGACCAATGCTCCTCCCCCGCCACGACGACCGGGACCTGCAAGTACCCGAGCTCGTCGCGGATGAAAGCAAGTGCAGCGGCGTCGCGAGTGACGTCGACGGTAACGTACTCAATGCCCTTCTTATCGAGCGCACGGTATGTTGCGTCACACTGCACGCACGCGGGCTTGCTGTAAACCTGAACCGTCGCCTTCCCAGCCATTTTGGCCGCCCCCTTCAAGTCGTCATCAGGAATAGTTCTATTGTAGAACCGACAGTACCTAAACGCAATGCGCAATGCGCGTTTATGAACTTGTAATTTGCGCCTATTCCTGCGACTGCTTGACTCCGGCAGGGACGCAAACCTGGCCGGCAACGACGGCCAGGTTTGCAGCAGCCTCGCGCGGCAGCGGTGCCGGCAAGTCGAGAATCCCTTGGATGATGTGGCGGTATGGGATTACCGGAATCGCATTGATGAGTCGTGGGTGGTTGGGAATGTCTGCGCCGGACGGCGCGGAGGGAACCGCAATCACGGGGTACGTAGGTCCGGTGAAGACCATGTCCTGCGCAGCTGCTCCGATCGCGTCGTTGACCGTCGTCGCCTCCCACCATCGCGTCTGCACCCAGGTGCCCAGCGGCCGTCCCTCGAGAAAGACCTCGTCGTGCGCCGTCTTCCATGGCCCGGCGGCGGGCGCCGGCGTGACGATCACGACGCCCGCGGGGCCGACGAGGACGAACGGAACGCGAGCCTCTCCCCCGGGCACGAGCCGGTCCGCGAGCACGGTCCAGCCGTAGGCCGTGAGCTGCTCGAGCTGCGTGGCGAGACGCGTCTCGTGGTGGATCGTGCGGTCGAGGAACTCCTCGGCGGGCGTCCCGCCGTACCGGCGCATCAGGAGCAGCACGGCTGCGGACGCGGCCGCCGCCGCGCCCGCTCCCCAGACCATGACGCCTCCCGGGCTCTGGCGCCCGACAGCGACAGAGGTGAGCACTGCCAGTGCAAGAGCAACTAGGACCAGCAGAGTTGCACCGATCGCTCGCGGGTCGCGATGGAAGCGGAGGCGGTGCGAGCGGCGGGCCGCACGCAGCATCGGTCGAGCAGCCTTGAGCGACCCGGCGGGGCCGAGGTCCACGCGTTCGCGCCGCGGCACGCTCGGCACCTCTGGGTAGTACCACGCCCCGCCGGGATCACTCATGGTCCGAGTCAGTCCTCTCGTGCCGCCGCGGCAAGCGGGGTCTGGGTCGTGGTCGGCTCATCCTCGCGCACGCGCGCCGCACGCGCCGAGACCGACGCGAGGTGACGGTTCAGGGTCCGGGTCACCGTCGACTTGGAGGTGCCCACGCGATCCGCGATCTCCTGGTGCGAGATTCGACGCCCGGCAGGCTCACCCTCAGTGGCCCAAAGCCGGATCACTTCGGCGGTGCGCTCGTCCGGCGTGGTCCAGGCCGAGCGGGCGTGGTTCGCGTGGTCCGGTTCGGCTGGGCCGTCTGGGTCGGCTTCGCTGCTGTGGTCCGTTCCGGAATCGCGGGTGACGAAGTGCGACGTAGACCCGCTGTGCGGGGCGACCTCGCCCGGGTCGGCTTCCTGCCAGTGCGCGAGCGTGTGGGGTTCGGTCGTCGCGGCACCTTGGTTCGTGGGGCCGACGGCGCGGCCCGCGCCCTCCTCCCCCTTGCCGAGCTGGTGCAGCAGGGCGGAGGCCAGACCGAGGACCGCGACGGGGATGCATGCGACCACGACGACGACCTGCCAGGGCGCCTCGTCGACGCCGGCAGCGGCGAGCAGGTGGTAGGCGATCTGGCCGCCGGCGCCCACGATGAGCGAGAGGATCGCAGACCACCGGGCGAAGTTGCGTGCCCCCTCGGGAATCGGGCGAGACGTCAGCCAGGCGCCGAGCGCGAATGCCGCGTAGACCTCCATTCCGAGCGGCAGTGTGATGGAGAGGTCGACCTCGAGGTCTGCGATCCCGGGGAGCAGGTTCACTGGCCCGAACCCGGACATGCGCCCGAGCTCGACCCAGCCTCCCCAGATCGCGACGAAGGCTGATCCGGCCAGCAGCGCGACCGGCCAGCGCGGGTACCGGACCGTAGGGCCGTCCTGCGCCGCTGCTCCGGCCGTGGTGCGCTTCCTGAATCGAGTGAGCGTCCGGGCGATCCGCGCCCGACCCGAAGTGGGGTCGTGGTCCATGAGTGGTCCCCTTCTGAGGCGGTGGTAACCGGTATACGTGCTGACCTATTCATTCTAGCCGACCTAGTGAACCTATGTCTTGAGTCGGGCGGTGCGTCCTCGGACTCGTTGGTCGACGTGACGCAAGGACGGCCCGGACCGAGCGAAGCGCTCGGTCCGGGCCGTGAGTCGTGAGCCGCGTCTAGCGAGTGGGGCGGGTCGGGAGCCGGGCCGGTGGAGGCGGCAGTGGACCACCGATGCGGCGCTCTGCGTCACGGATGGCGCGGCGTGCCGCCTCCGTGACGAACTGCGAGAGCGAGTGCACGCGTCCGGCGCGACGGTCGGCGGACACCGCCGACTCTGCGTCGGTGATGGTCGACTCGAAGAGCGGGACGTTCCGCTGCACTCCGACTCCGGAGCGGTCCTCCTCCCCCAGCGTCTCGGCGATCGCCGCGCGCTCGGCTGGCGTCCGGGCCGAGTGCGCCCGGATCGCTCGCTCGAGCCACCGGGCGAACCCGACCGGCGGGTCATCGAGCTGGTCTAGGTCCACGACGTAAGCGCTCCGCGCCTGGTCGAACGTTGCCTTCTGCCAGTACGTGCCGAGGCGACGCTGCCCTGCTGGTGGTGCCTTCGTCGCGCTCCTGTCGGTTCTCGAGCTCGACACCGGCGGCGCAGCTCGCACGGGCGCCGGCTTGGCCTCAGCGGGCGCCGCCGGGGCCGGAGCGTTGCGCGTCGTCGTGCGCGTCTCGGGCTGCGGGTCGCTCCTCGGCTCGTCGATCACGCCGAGGATCGCGTCCTCGTCACGGTCGCCGAGACGTCGACGCTTCGGCGGGGTCACGACGCGCCTCCGAGGATCGTCCTTGTGACCGCCGCATAGTCCGCCGCGACCTTCGACGTGGGCGCGTACTCAGTCACGGGCATCTTCGCCGTGTACGCGTCCTTCACCGCAACCGCCTCGCTCACCGGCGACGTGACCTTTCCCGGGTAGCGCTTCTCGAGCTGCTCGACGACTTCCCTATCGAGGAGGCGCCGGCTGTCGTGCATCGTCGGCACGAGCCAGTCGATCTGCAGGCCGGGGCGCACTCGGCGCCCGATGCGCCCCTCGATCACTCGCTCGAGGCGGTGGATCTGGTCGTACGCCTCAACTGCGGACTCGACGGGCACAACGACGACGTCCGCGGCCGCGAGACCGGCTTCTGTGAGTCCGCCGACGGACGGCGGGGTGTCCACGACCACGTCGTCCCACTTCCCCATCCTCGGCAGGTAGTCGCGCAAGCTCGTTACGAGGTCGGCCGGCGGGGCCTGCTCGACGTCGATGAGGTCATGCGTGCCCGCGAGGACGTCGACGCCGGCGTAGGCGGACGGTACGGCCGCGTCCTCCGGTGCTGCGTCACCTCGCAGGACGTCGGCGGCGACGTACTCGACCTCGGTCTCGCGGCCGACGCCGAGTCGCGTCGTGAAATTGCCCTGCTGGTCAAGGTCGATGGCGAGCACGCGGCGGCCGCGCCTGCCCAGCTCGCGCGCGAGCTCGGCGGCGGTGGTGCTCTTCCCCACCCCGCCCTTTGGTAGCGCCACGGTGTACGTCGTCATGCGTCCGTCCTGCTCTCGATGTGGTCAACGTGGTCAACCTCAGCGTAGGCCGGGGTTCGCCCAGGTCCACGCATATTCGTTCTATGGCACCTGGTTTTGGTGGTCAGCCTCGCTCACTCTCCCGCGCTAGGGTGCCCCTGTGGCCTGGCGTGGTAACCGGGCCGCTGACAGGAGCGGCCCCCCGGCGCTAGACGCCAGGGGGCCGCTCTGTCGTTGGGCGGGTGGGCTCAGGCGGCGTCGAGCACGCGCCCGGCCTCCATGAGCTCGGCCACCGTCACGTCCTCACGAGCGACGACGTCACCGGTGGCGTAGCGGTCCGCGTCGCAGATGTTGGCGACGTCCTCGGCGGTAGGCAGGTAGCGCATGTGATCCTCCGTTGTGTGGTAACCGGGATTGCTGACGAGTCTTGCTATGGCTGCTAGTTGTCCTAGCGGAACTATCAGACCTATGGCTCCTGGTGGTCCTATGCCATGCGACTAGCGAGGGCGGCTGTGTCTCCGCGCTGGCCGGGCTAGTGGACCTATGGAACCTCGGCGTTCTATCCCTCCTCCCCTACCTCGTGTGGATAGGTGGTCTATTAGACCTATGGCTCTGGTCACCAGAGCGTCGGCATGTGCCACCCGGCTCCCGATGCGCCGTCGAGGTGGCTCACGGAGCAGGAGCACCGCCAGACGTGGTGGTGCCCAAGCTCCCAGACCGGCGTGAGCGCGGACCCTCGGCGAGTGGTGAGGTAGGCGGCCGGGCGCACGACGGAGCGTCCGGAGCACGACCCATGGGCGCCGCGTACGCAGTGGCCGCAGGGCCCCAGCTGGCACGCGCACATGGAGTAGAGCGCCGGCACCTCCGACCACGTCTTGCGGTGGTGGGGATGCCACACGACCTCGCGAACCCAGGCGGCCTGCTCCGGGGCCATCACCTTCGGCGATTGCGGCTCGTTCATGTAGTCAGACTATGTGACCTATTCAACCGATGCAACTGTGACTCGCGTGTGTCACCGGTCAGTCTTCCGGCGCCTCAGCGCAAGAGTGCAGGGCGAGTGTCCGGGGGAGGGCCGACTACCCGACGCGGAGGCCGCGCGGCCGCGATCGTCTCGCGGATCGTCCGCTTGGCGGCGACCTCGGCGAGGGTCTCGTCGACGTCGGCGCGACGCGCGGCGTCCGCGGCCGCTGCCTCCTGGCGGGCCTTCGTGCGGGCGCGCTGCTCGGCGCGCTCGAGCGCGAGTCGCTGGGAGCGGGAGCGGGTCACGGTGCCGGTCTCGTCGCGCCAGGCGGCGAGGCGGTGGGCGAGCCAGTCGGCGGGACGGATCACGCCGAGGTCGCCGCTGTGGGGGACCGGGGTGCCGTCGGGTCGGTAGTCGATGGCGTGGTGGACGTCGAGCACGGTCCAGCCGGCAAGGAAGAACTCTCGGGCGACGTGGCGGACGTGGGCGGCGCTGATGCGCCGCAGAACGGGCAGGCGCCAGCGCAGCTCGTCGGCGGCCGCCAGGCGCTCAGGCTTGGTCTGCGGGGTCTCGTGGGCGTGCCAGCGCCGCTCGATGGGTGCGTTGACCTGCGAAAAGTCGGACCTCGGTTCCTCCGGGCTGCCCGTCGCGGTCCCGGCCACGGCCTCAAGGTGCCGATCGGCAGCCCGGAGGCCGCGGCGCGTAGCGCCGCCATGGGGTTCAGGGCCGCGCAGCGGCTCAGTCTGGGTCGCGGTCTCGCGCGCGTGCGGGGGGTGCCGTTCACTCCCAAGGGGAGTGAACGGCGGGCGGACATCTATGTCCACAAGGGAAAGACGGCGGGGCTCGCCGTTCGTGCGCTCCGGGGCGGGGGAGGGGGCCGGTGTCGGGTCCTCGTCGAGCTCGTCTGTGGCGTTCTGAGCGCCTGCGAGCTCGGCGGCCAGGCGTTCACACCCGGGGACGTCCGCGAGGACGCTGACGGGCAGCAGGAGCAGATAGACGGGGACGACGTTGCCCTCGTCCTCGAGCACGCTCGGCCGGAACTCGTCCGTCGTGCCCTCGCGCACCGTTGCGAGCAGGCCGACCTCCTCGAGCACGCGCAGGTGCCGGCGGATCGTGCGCTCGGAGCGCCCGCACCGCTCGGCCAGGACGCGCTGGGGGACGCTCACGAGCATCTGCCCCTTCCGCTCGCGCTGCACCTGCCAGTCGGCGGACCACGCGAGCACCAGGGCGAGCTGGCGCAGCGTGGCGTACCCGTCGGCGCGCATCCGGCGCAGGCGAGGGTGCGGGGAGGCGTCCAGGGCCGCGGTGACCTGGTCGACGCGCACCGCCGGGACGACGTCGCCGGCGTACTTGCGGCGGGTGATCGCGCGCGCGACGTCGGCCCAGGAGCACTCCTGTGCGAGCGTCTGACGGCGCGCGGACTTCCCGGACGAACGTCCAGATTCGGGCGCGCTCGGAGCGTGAGCGTTCGGTGTGTCGCTGCCGAATTGGTGTGCGACGTGGGCGGCGGTGCCTATGATGGTCTCCAGACAGGGACGCACCGAGGGTGCGTCGATCGGGGCCCATCACCTCCCAGTCGCCAAACTCGGGTGATGAGCTTCTGATACTCGGCCCGCCCCCTTCGGGGGGCGGGCCGCTCTGCTATCTGCGGTTATGCAGGAATGTCGAGCACCTCCGGCCGGGTCGGCTTGGGCTTGAGGTCAGGCTGGTTGAAGGCGTCGGCGAAGAGCGCGACGAGGAAGTCGTTTCGGGTCTTGTAGGGAGACTCAGCGGCGGCCGCGTCGATCACCTCAGCGAGACGCGGCGGCACGGCGGCTTCGATCCGCTCTCGTGGCCCCTGGGGCTTCGGTCCTCGCTTACCCATGCGAGCACCCAACCATGCCGTGTACTCACTGCTCGCCTGTGGACCCGGTGTGTCGCGAACTTTCCCGAATGAGTTTCGCAGGCCCGATAACCACAGGTCAGCGGCCGGCGATGTAGTCGCCGAACGCGGTACCCACCTTCTCGACCTCGGAGCGGTTGGCTCGCCAGTGCACCCGGCGCCCTTGGCGTCGCTCTGCTGGTATGTCTGCGTCGACGAGCCCTTGAGCCTCGAGCGCCTTGAGGTGTCCGTGGACCGCGGGGCGCGTCGCGTCAAGGAGCTCTGCGAGCTCCGCGATCGTGAGCGTGTCGTGGAGTGCGAGGGCGCGCAGCACCTCTGCGCGCGCCCGGTTGCCGATGAGTTCAATGGCGACCTCGACCTCCCTAGGCATCCCTGGGGGTCTCGTCAGTCGCGGCATGGGCTTCATCCTGCCGGATGAGTCCGAGCCGCCTGCCCCCTTGGCTACTCATAACCTATCGTTACATGTTCGGTAGGTTGACTCGTGCATAGCGAAACGGCGGCCCTGGCGGGCTTGGCTCAGCCGAAGTCCTGGGGATCGTCGGGCGTGCCGTTGAAGGACTCGTCGACGGTGAGAGCCTCGACGAGCCACGGCGCGTCCTGCGTCTCGCGGACGAGGGTGAGGGTGGCGACGAGGATTCGGGGCTCTCCGACCCACCCGTCGCGGCCGGTCGGGGTCAGGGTGACGAGTCGGGTGCGCACGGCGGAGCTCTCGGTGTCCTGGGGCGCGTCCATGCCCTCGTCGACGTCGACGACCTCAGGGACGAGCGTCCCCTCGTGCTCGACGAGCTCGAGCCAGTCGGCCCCGGTGGGGACTGCCTGCGTAGCCGTCTGTGCGAGCTGTGGCGTGAGCCATTCCGCCGCGCGACCCGCGGCCGCGGAGGCGTTGTTGTCGGTCCGGGTGTCACTCGCCCACATGACGGCGGCGACCTGGTCGGCCACCTCGTCCGCGCCGGGGTGGACAAGCACGGCTTCCTCGGGGGCCGTCGGAGCGTCCTCAGCCTCAGTCGGAGCGTCTGTCGACGGCGCCTTGCTCGGCGTGCTGACCGGGGAGGGGGCCTCGCCGGGGCTCGGCTCGACCGCGGGCGCGCAGCCCGCGACGACGAGGGCGAGGGTGAGCGACGCCGCGAGGGCGGCGGGGGCTGTCTTCATCGTGCCTATCCTCCTCATGAGCCGGTCCCGACGAACTCCCAATGCCACGACTCGGGACGCGATCCGCCGATCCGTGCCCATGACGGGTGCTGCCATCCGTACGCCGGAGCGTTCGCGCGGAGCCAGGCGTGCCGGGTCGATCCCTCGGAGCCGATGCCGGCGAGGTCGACCGCGAGGCCCCAGCCGTGGTTTGAGTACCCCGGCTTGGCCGCGAGGGCAGGCTTGGTGGCGTAGAGGGCAACCTGAGAGGCGAAATCACGATATGCGTCGGTGATGCCGAGGTCGGCGCCGAACTGTGCGCGGTACGCGTCGTTGAGCCGCTCGAGCGCCTGCGCAGCATCACAGCGCAGCACCTCGCCGGCACGCGCCCACGGAATCTGGCAGAGGTTCGACGGATCGAGCCGGCCCGATCCCTTGATGGCCTCGCGATAAGTGCCGTCGGAGGAGACCGGCGGGCCACCGCCGGCGTCAACGCCGCCCACCGGGGCGCCGCTGTACTTCGGGATCGTCGCCAGGATGCGCTTCACGTATCGCTGCGTCTCGATGAACGACGGGATGCCGCCCGCACGCTCGACGTTTCCCGGCCCGGCGTTGTAGGCGGCGAGTGTGAGCTGCAGGTGGTCGCCGCTGATCGCACGAGACTCGAGCCGGGCGCCCACCCACTCGTGGAGGTGGCACATGTAGTCGGCCTGCGATCCGATCGCGTCGACCGGATCGAGCACGTCCGCGCGCCCGTCGCCGGAGTAGTCCTTCCCCCAGGTCTCCCACGTGCCGGGCATGAATTGCGCGATGCCGCGCGCGCCGGCAGGCGAGGTCGCGGCCGGGTTCCAGTTCGACTCGGCCTCGATCTGCGCGGCGAGCACGGGTCCGCTGATTCCCTCGCACCGCGTGGACGCCGCTTGGAGGGCATCGCGGAACGGCTCCGGCACGGCCTCGACGTTGAGGAGTCCGGAGCCTCCGCTCGGCGGCGCCGCGACGGCATCGTCTCCGCTCAGCGCGACGGGGGCGACGATGGCGCCGACGAGTAGCGCACCCACGACCAGGCTGCCCCCTACCGCCCTGTGCACGACTGCCCCCTCGTCGACGTTCCTACGGCCGCCATCTTGCCCCCCCTCGCTAGATCACTCGTCAGGGCCCACCCGGCTCCGGACCAGGAGGTCCTTCACCTCGTCCCGGAGGATCACCCACGACGTACCGACCCGGTAGGCGGGTATCTGCCCGCCCTTGAGGTAGCGGTAGGCCGTGTTGCGGGTCACCCCGAGGACGTCGGCGAGCTGCTCGACGGACAGGTGCTTGGGCAGGCCTTCGAAGAGCTCGTCAACGCGCCGCTTCACCACTTCCCACCGCCGATACATACGAGTATGATAGATGACGAATGATGAAAGTTGAACACGATCCGGGCCATACCGTGATCCAATCGCTCGAAGCTCGTTGATGCGTGACAGGTCACCAGAATGCCCGGTCTCGGACCCATACGAGGGGGAAACATGACGGACGAGCAGCCTGTCGGCTTTGAGGTGCTGGCGGGGGGAGTGCGACGAAACGCCCCAACCGTGGAAGCGGTACCTGCTGAGCCACCCGTCGTCGACGAGCTCGAGGACGACGTGGTCAGGCGTCAGGTCGTGCCTGCGAACGCTGGCCCGGTGGTCCTGCCTCCGCCGCCGGCGACGGTTCCGGCCTCCGCCGAAGCCCACCCGGACGCGGGGCCGGTGCCGCCGGCTCCCGCGCCGGCGCCGGCGCGGCGTCTGATGGAGGCGGCGACCTCGGCGTCGTCGACCGCGCCCGCTCCGACTGCGCTTCGCGCTCAGCGGGGTTGGCGCGGTGCGCTGGCGCGCACGGGGCTTCCCATCGCGCCGGGCGCCGCTGAGCGCGTGGCGCGCGAGGAGGCGGCGGCACGTAGAGCGCTGCTCCTGGACGCGGAGCGCGTGGTGCGTCAGGCGACGTGGACGCGGGCTGTGGCGATTCTCGTGGGCAACAAGAAGGGCGGCACGGGCAAGACTCCGCTCTCGATCACGCTGGGCGGGATCATCTCCGCGATTCGTGGAGGAGGGGTCGGGATCGTCGAGGTGTCCGACGACCCGGGCACGCTCGGCCTGCGCGCCGAGGGCACTCCCGCGCTGGGGCTCGGTGAGTTCGTGCGCGACGTCGACCAGCTCACGACGCGCGGCCAGGTGGTGGGGTACACCGCGCCGCAGACGAGCTTTGCCTCTGTGATCGGGACTGCCGTGGACCGCCCGCGCCCTCAGCTGACGTACGACGCCGTCGTGTCGGTCGCGGCCAAGCTCGACGAGTATTTCGAGGTCCGCGTCATGGACTCGGGCAACGTCCCGTCCTCGGGCGCGTTCAAGGGCGCGGCCGACACGGCGGACGTCCTGGTGATCCCGGTCATGCTCGCGGGGGACAGCACGCTGGACGCGCTCGGGATGCTCGAGGAGCTGCGCACGACCGAGTCCGGGCGCCGCCTCGCGCAGACCGCGATCGCTGTCGTCATGGACGACGGGCGCCCGCAGACGGCGGCAATGGAGGAGGCAGTGCGCGCCGAGCTCGAGGCCGCGGGCGTGCGCACGTTCCACCGTCTGCCCTACGACGCGCACATCGCCGGGCGCGGGGAAATCACGCTCGACCAGGTCAATCCGCACGCTCGAGAGGCGCTCACGCTGCTCGCCGCGGACGTCATCCGCGCGCTGACGGTCGCGGCGGTTCCGCAGGGCCGCCGAGTGCAGACCATCCGTGCCGCCGAGACCGTCGAGGAGCGCTCGCGATGATCGGCACGGGCCTTGCTTCCGTGCTCCCCAACCCCACGGGCGCAGTCGGCCCCACGCTGAACGGGGCTTCCTACGCGCTGGTCGCGGTGTGGGCGGTCGCCCTGTTCGTTGCCCTCGTCTACCTGACGCTCGCGCTCTTCCGAATGCGCGCGGGCGCCAAGGGGAACTACGCCGCCACGTACGAGGAAGGCCGGAAGCGAGCGATCGCGGCCGGCGTCGGCGCCGTCGTTCTCCTCGCAGGTGGAGCGGTCCTCTGGGCGGTGCTCACCGCCTTCTGACGCAGGCCTTCGCGAGTCGGCCGCGCACCAGCTCGGCCGCACATCAGGAATCTTCAACCATCCAAGCAGGGAGCAAATCGTGGACATCTGGAACAACATCACCCCGAACTTCGGCCCGTTCGCCCCGATCCTGTCGGAGCCGGTCGGCGTTCTCCTCGCCGCCGCGTGGGCGCTCGGGTTCGTGGTGCTCGGCTTCTTCCTGATCGAGTCGCTCGTGCGCATGGGCAAGGCGCGCCGCGCGAACGTGCCCGACGTGTACGAGGACGCCAAGAGCGGCCTCTTCTGGCCGGCTGTCGGGATCATCGCCCTCGCCGCGCTGCCCGTGATCTGGGCTGTCCTGACGGGCATCTGACCGACCTTCACACCGAGACGAAAGGCAGGGGGCACCATGCCTGTCCGCTACGAAGATGAGACGGCGCCGCGACCGACGGCGGCCAGCACCGGCCCCGCACGCGCAGCAGCTGAGCCTCGGGGGCCGCGCGGCCCCCGCGACCGGGGCAAGGCAGCGCGGTGGGTCTTCGGCGTCCTGATCGGCGTTCTCCTCGTCGCAACGGTCGTCGGCGCACTCAGCGTGCGCGGCGAGCGTGACCGCGAGCAGACCCCCGCCGAGGACGTCGCTACCTCCGCCCCTCCCGTCGTCGAGCTGCCCTACGGCGAGGCGGCCGTCGGGGCGGGGGCGACGACCGTGGTCGCGGGCATCCCGAGCGGATATCCGCGCACCACGGACGGCGCGGTGTCGGCCGCGCTGACCTACGCGAACGCTGCCGGGACGGCGCTGTTCGTGACCCCCGAGAAGCGGACCCAGATCGCAGAGACGATCTACACGCCCGCCGCACGCGAGAACGGGGTGCTCACGGACGAGGTCGCGGCCGCCGTCCAAGACGAACTGAACGTGACGCCCGACGGCCTCGGCTTGCGTGCCGACGGGACGATCGACGCGTCGCGCCGTGCGTTCGCCGAGTGCCTCTACCAGTACGGCGCGTACCGGGTCGACGACGTCGACGCGAGCACGGACCCGAGCGAGGTCGTGGTCACGACCTGGGCGCCGTGCCTCAACGGGGTCGGCTCGGCGGACGACGGATCGGCGGTTCAGGTCCGGTGGTCCGAGGCCACGACGACGATGCGGTGGAGCGGGACCGACTGGCAGATCGCCGAGACCACCTACCCGACGCACACACCGCCCGCCCCCGACCAGCCGCGGGCGGTCAACGTGTCCCTCACGGAGCGCGCGCGCCTGCTCGGTGACGGATGGGTCGTCCCGGCCGACGCGACCGACACGTTCGACCCGACGATCGGGATTGGTGAACTGTGAACGCGCTCAAGCGGAACCTCATGGTCGCGGTCCTCGTCGCCGCCGCGGTGCTGGGCATCGGCGGCGCGTCGACCGCGTCACCGGCTCCGGCGGCGCTTCCGGCGGGGCCGGCGAGCGACACGCTGTGCCAGCTCCTTCCCGAGGGGGTCGCGCAGACGGCCTGCAAGGGCGTCGGGAGCGTCGTCGACCCGACCAACCCCGGCGGCATGGTCGACGCCGGAGGTCTCGTCGGCGCTCTCTTCGAGGGGTTCACGGCGAAGAACCTGATGCAGGAGTGGGCGGTCGGAACCGCTGTCGCAGCCGCGAAGATGCTCGACGGGATGCAATCCCTCCTCTTGAACCTGAGCCGGCCAGACCTGACCGCGGAGTGGTTCCTCGGCCGGTACGCGATCATGTGGGCGCTCGGGCTCATCGTTGGGGCATTCGTCCTAATCGGAGTGGCCACGCGGCTTGGAGCGGCCGGAGACGCTCGTCGTCGACCTGAGGTCGTCGCGTCGCTCCGCGAGTCGGGCGTGCGGGCCGTGTTCTTCATGCCGGCCGTCGCGCTCCTGCCGATGCTCGTCTGGTTCTTGACGCAGCTCACGTACCGGCTAGCCGCCATCTTCGGAGGCCAGTCGACGGCGGACGCAGCTGAGGCGGTCCAGTGGTTCGTGGACGTCCTCGCCAAGACGAACGACCCTGAGGCGGTCATGATCGGCGGCTCAATGTCGCTGCTCGTGCTCGGCGCCATCGCCTACTTCGCGGCCTTCACGGCGACGGTCGAAATGGTGATCGCCTCGTACGGGCTGTACCTGGTCCTGCTGCTCGGCCCGGTGCTTCTCGCGCTGGCGATCCACCCGCGGTTCCGGAGGCTCGCGAGCATCGCGGGCGCTGTACTCGCGTCCCTGCTCCTCGTCCCGCCCATCATCTTCTTCGGCTTCTGGGTGCTGTGGGGCATGGTCGGTGGAGCGCTCGACGCCTCGAGCCCGACGGACGCCTTCCGTGGGGTACTCCTCATCGGGATCGGGACGCTCGCGGTCGTCGCGCTACCCGTGCTGGTCGGGATCGTGACCTCGATGGTGGTCGGGTCTTCGACCGGAGACGACTTGGGATCGGCGACGCGGAGCGTGAACCACGGTGCCGTCGGGGTCGGACAGAAGCTTGCTCACGGGATGCAGAAGCTCGGTGGCGCTCGTGGCGGCAGCACCGCCGGGTCGGGCGCCGGGTCCGGCGCCGGCGCGGGCCGCGGAGCGGTTCCCGCGGGTGCCATGACTGCCGCCGCGGGTCCTGGCGGACAGGGTGGCGGCCTCGGTGCCGCGGCGACGTCGCAGAAGAACCAGAAGAGCAAGCGGGGCGAGCAGGGTGCTCCGTTCTCGTACAGCCCGGGCGGCGGCGCGGTCGACAGCACGGCCGGCGCCGGCGCCGCGGTGGGAGCGAAGGACGGCCCGATGAAGGGCGCCCAGACAGGCGCGCAGATGGGCAAGGCGGCTGGGCCGAAGGGCATGGCTGCGGGTGCCGCGATCGGCGGTGCGACGGGGGCCGTCGCTGGTCCCGCCGAGGGAGCCATCAAGGGCACGCAGAGCCAACTCAAGGAGTCGCTCGAGCGCGGGCGACACGTGCGAGACGGGGGTGAGCAGAAGTGACCACGGTCCACGACGTCGACGAGCGCGTCTGCAACATCGGCGGCGAGAGCCGCAACCGGGGCCTCTTCGGAGCGTTCGGGGTGATCCGAACGCTCCTCCTCGGCGCCATCGTCATTTTCGGTCTGGTGGCGCTCGTGGTGACGCAGTCGCCGTGGGTGCTGCTGGGGCTGGTGATCGTCGCCGGCGTCGTCTGGTGGGCGCTGCGCCGGCAGACCGCTGTCGGTGAGTCCTGGACCGGGACTCTCGGGGAGGAGCTGCGGTGGCGCGTCGCGCGCCGCCAGGGCACCGACGTCTTCGAGCCCGATGCCGGCTACGCGACACGACCCGTGCCGCTCGAGCTCGGCTCGGTCCGCTTCATGGGCGTCGCCGCGACCGAGGACGGTCCCGAGCTCAGCGTCGTCGGTCACGGCCTGGACTGCCTGACGACCGTGCTCGAGGTCGTCGGCGGCGGAGAGGGCATGCGCGAGATTGCGCAGACGAACGCGGCCAGCGCACGGTTCGGACGGCTCCTCTCGCGTCTGGCGCGACCCGACCTTCCCGTGGAGCAGGTCGACTTCTCCACGCGCGTCATGCCGGTCGAGTCCGCCGACTATGAGCAGTGGATCACCGATCGCCTGCGCCCCGGCCTGAGCCCCGAGCTGCGCGACTCGATGACTACGCTCGCCGCGCAGGCGGCCTGGTCGGGCGAGTCGTACCGGTCGTGGATCACGGTCCGCATGTCGTACGCAGGGCTGTCGGCCAAGACCGCGCGACGCGGGGTCCCTGTGACGCCGGAGAACGTCGCTGAGACCGCGTTTGAGGTCACCGGTGAGGTCTCGCGTGCGGCGGCCCGCGCCGGACTCACGGTCCGCGCGGGTCTGGGGCCGCGGCGCCTCGGCGCGCTCCTGCGGCACCTGTACGTGCCCTCGCTCTCGATGGACAACCTCGCCGAGCTCGGTGGAGCACGCGACGGGTTCGTGGCCTACAACGCCGAGGGACCCGCGCACCGCGCAGGCTTCGAGGTCTACGGTCCCGACGGTTCCACCTGGTGGCACGCGACGGCGACGATTCCGCGCGACGGCCTGCCCCTGTCCGACGTCGGCGTGCGGTGGATGGAGTGCCTCGTCACGGACGTGACGCCGCCGATCATCCGGACCGTGACCACGCAGTTCCGGCTCGTGGCGAAGCCCGAGGCCCGCGCGCGCGCCGCCGCGGCGCTCACGCTCGACAAGGCCGCGATCATCAAGGACGCGAAGGCCGGCGTCGTCTCGACGGGAGAGAAGGAGGCGCAGGCCTCGGTCCCGCAGACGATTCTCAGCGACCTTCTGCACGAGGACGCCGCCGGCGTCGAGACCGCCGTGCGCGTGACGGTTTCGGCGCCCACACACGACGACCTCCTCACCACTCGCGAGGTCCTCGAGTCCGCCGCCCAGGATGGCGGCATCACCCACGTGAAGTGGCACGACACGCGCCACCACCACGCACACGTCCTGACGCTGCCGTTCGCAAGGGGGATCGGAAAGTGAAGTCGATTCGGAAGTCCAAGAGCACCGTCGCCACCGACAAGCGCGCCGCCGCGGTGTTCCGCGCACCAGCCCGACGCCGCCGGTTGTGGGACCGCTTCGGCTGGTACGACGTCGCCGTGCCGGCGCCGTTCACCTCGACCCGTCAGGCCGAAGCGCTGAACACGGCGCTCGTCGCGACGCACCCGCCGCTGTCGGGCCCGCTCCTCGGGGTGAACGTCCAGACCGGCCAGCCCGAGACGTGCGACCCCCACGAGCTGTACGCGCAGCGGCGCATCGGCTCGCCGAACGTAGTGATTCTTGGCGGCGTCGCCATGGGGAAGAGCACGCTGACCAAGCTGCAGTACGTGGTGCGCGCGATCGCGCTCGGTCGGCAGGTCGTCGTCTTCGACCGCAAGGTGCAGCAGGGCAAGGGGGAGTACCACCGCGCCGCGCAGGTGTGCGGCGGGACGGTCCTCCCGTTCTCCCGGCGCGGCGGGTGCACGGTCAACATCCTCGACCCGCGTATCTCGACGACCTCCTACCAGGACTCCGAAGGCGAGGACGTCGTCGGACAGGACGAGCTGCTCGAGATGGTCGCCACGCAGGCCCACGGCGCCCTCAGCTCCGACGAGCGGGCCGCTCTCCGCGCGGCGCATCGCAAGGCGCTGCGCGAGGCGGCGGCGGCTGGTCGCGTTGCCGTCCTGCGCGACGTCGTCGACGCGCTCTATGAGCCTGACGAGTCCGCGATCCCGCGCGAGCACCTGAGCGCGAGCGGGTGGGTCACCGTCCGCGACGTGTTCGAGTGGGGCCGCCGGCTCGCACAAGACCTCGAGCGCTACCTCGAGGGCGACCTCTCCGGCCTCATCGACGGCGAGACGCAGGGCCCGGACGGCAAGCCCCTCGACCTGTCCGCACCGCTCATCGTGGTCGACACGTCACGACTGCCTGAGGAGTCGCCGGCGCTCTCGCTGGTCATGGCGATCATGGCGAGCTACCTCGCCTCGGTGTGGTCCATGACGGTGGGGCAGCGCCTCATCATCATCGAGGAGGGCTACCACGCAGCGCGTCTGCCCTCGGTCGCCGCCGTGTTCCGCGCGCTCGCGAAGCGCGGCCGCGGGATCGGCCTGTCGGTGGTGACCGTGTTCCACCACATCAGCGACGTCCCGGTCGACTCGGACATGATGAGCATGATTCGCGAGGCGGAAATCATCCACGTCTTCCGGCAAGACAAGAGCACCGACGCTGAGGCGGTCATCAACCTCTTCAACTTCCCCGCCTGGGTCCGCCCGCACCTGGCCCTGCTCGACCAGGGTGTGCACATCGCCAAGATCGGCACCGAGCCGCCCAAGTTGGTGAACGGGGTGCGTACGCCGCTCGAGGAATGGATCACCGACACCGACGCCGCGATGCTCGGCCAGGAGCAAGGCGGCGAGCTGTTCGCCGCGTCGGCGCAGTCCGACGAGCTCGAGGATGTGCTCGACGTCGTCGACGTCGCACCGGTCGATCCGATCCCGGCCACGGTCTGAGAGGGGGAGGCATGTTCGGAGTCGATCTTCCCGCCGGAGCGGGTGTCGCATTCGCGGTCGTAATCGGGCTTGTCGTGCTGGTCGCGGTCGTCTCTGGGCTGCGCAGCGGCGGCCGCAGCGAGCACGCCCAGCAGGACCGCGAGCGGGCCTTCTCGCATGCCTGGGCCACGCCGAAGGACGTGGCCGACCTGGTCGTCGACGGACCGGCTCGTGCCCGGGTGATCCTCGGCGAGATGGGAAAGTCGACCCTGGCCAACCCGCCGCGCCGTTCAGTCATGGTCATGGCCCCGACGGGCGCGGGAAAGACGCCGCGCTTCGTCGTTCCTGCGGTCCTGCGCCACGAGGGACCGGCGCTCGTCGCCTCGGTGAAGAGCGATGCCTACAAGCTGACGGTGAGCAAGCGCGCGAAGGAGGGCCCGGTGCACCTGTTCGACCCGGCGGGGTCCACGGGGGAGCAGAGCACGCGGTGGTCGCCGCTCGCGAGCATCCAGACGTACGGCGACGCGCTCAAGGCGGCCGCGTGGCTGTCGGAGTCGAGCAAGGTCGAGTCGCGAGGACTCGAGGACCAGAAGTTCTGGGACTCGCTGGGACGAAAGCTCCTCGCCCCCATGCTGTTCGCGGCCGCGCGCCACGGGAAGCACATGGCCGATGTGGTGCGCTGGGTCGACTACGCCGACGAGGAAACGGTCGCGGGCCTGCTCGAGACGCTCGGCGACGAGGACGCCATCGCGGCGTGGCAGGCCTCGACGCTGCGCCACGAGAAGACGAAAAGCTCGGTGTACGGCACGGCCGAGGTCGTGCTCGAGGCGTTCGGCCACCCGGACGTGCGCGACGCCCTCGCCGCGGTCCCCGGCGACCCGGGAACGCTGGACCACCGGACCTTGCTCGACGGCGGCACGCTGTACCTCGTCGCCCCGGAGGCCGATCAAGCCCTGTTCGCGCCGGTCTTCGAGACGCTGGTGAACGCGGTTCTGCGCGAGGTGGAACAGCGCGCGGCGAAGACCGGGCTGCCGCTCGACCCGCCCCTGCTTCTGATGCTCGACGAGGCCGCGAACATCGCGCCGCTGCGCCGGCTAGACAAGGTGACGTCGAAGGGTGCGAACGAGGGGGTCATCACGGTGAGCGTGTGGCAGGACGAAGGGCAGCTCGTCCGCATCTACGGTCGCGACGCGGCCCGCACGGTCAAGTCCAACCACACCGCGCACGTCTACCTCCCGGGCATCTCCGACGAGGAGACTCTCAAGGCGCTGAGCGAGTCGATCGGTGACCACAAGGTCCGCCGAAAGACCGTCTCCCGCGGCGCCCGGGGCGAGGTGTCGACGTCCTCGCACTACGTCGACGAGAGGCTCGCACCGCCGTCGTACCTGCGACGGCTGGGCAAGGGAACCGCGATCGTCGTGACGGGGCAGCACAAGCCCATGCGGGTAAACCTCCCCGGCTGGTACGAAGTGCCCGCGCTGCGGGCGATGGTCGATCGTGACGTCGCGCGCGCGTTCGATGAGCAGTTCGCGCCGGTGCGTTCGGGGGCTCGCCGGTGAGCGCCGATCCGGCCCCGCTCATCATCGACGAGGCCACGCTCCTGTCGTTCGCGGAGACGATCTCCGAGCACGAGGACCGGATTCACGCGCTCGAGACGGGGCAGCGCGTTGCGGCCGCAAGTTCGGGGGAGGGCGGGGACGACGAGGCCGACCTCGATGAGTACGTGCGCCACCTGTGCGACGACTTCCTGTGGTCCGAGACGCTCGGCCCGGCGTGGCGGGACGTGCCGGCGGTCGTCGCCGAGCTCGACGCGCTGCGTCGGGCGCACGCATTCGCGTACAGCGACGAGGCGGGCGCCTTCGAGAGGGTCTACTACCACGACGCCCTTGAACGGGTGCGGGAACGCGTGACAACGCATCGTCAGCGCCACCGGAAACGGAGCGCGGCGGGATGAGCGACGAGGGGGCCACCCAGGCGGTGGCCCCCTCGATCTGTCTACAGGCCCCGATCTGGCGCCGTTGTCCACACGCGTACGCGAAGCGCCCGGTGGCGGCTCTGGGCTCGCTGGATGATGCCGTGGCAAGGTTGGAGGGCCGTCTTCCAGCCGCGACCGACAGGGGGCCACGATGGGGCTGACCGAGGAGCACTTCACCGCCTACCAGGACGCACGATCGTTGATCGTCGAGCTCGTGCGCACCGCCCCACCGGGCCGGGCACTCCTGGACTACGGGCGGGTACGTCTCGCCCTCGACGATCTGCACGGCGGGACCGGCTTCCCGCCGGCTCAGCCTGTGACGATGACTGATCGCCGCGCCCTCGTAGACGCGGCGGTGCAGGCAACGCGCGCGCTGGCAACGTTCGACGTCGACCCGCTCGCGCTCGAGCTGTGCGTCGCCGATCTTCAAGAGGCCTGGGCTCAGGAGCGGGAGCAGCTCGAGGGCGCCCGGTGACCTACGGCGACGTCACCCGGGACCTGCACGTAGCCCTCGCTGAGCTGCTGACGTTCCAGAAGACCCTTCCTCGCCTCGACCACCGCGAGCAGGGCGGGCAGTGGAACGTCGCGGTCGACGACGCGGCGCGAAGGCAGCAGGAAGCGTCGAGTGCGCTGATGCAGCGATATCGAGCCGTCGTCCTTCGCTGGGTGACGTCGTCGACGTACGCCGCGCTGCCGCTCGAGGTCCGGGAGAGGTACGACGAGGGGAAGCGGTACCCGCGCGAGCGGGAGTGGTCCCCGGTCGCGGCGTTCCACGCGTACGTGCGCCGTATCGCGCAGAGCAGCGGGGCCGACCTTCCCGACCGCCGCGCTACCTCGCTCGAGCTGGACACTCCTCACGAGTCCTCCATCGTCGACGCATGGCGCCGCGCCGCCGTGGCCGCGTGGAAAGGTCAGGAGGTTGAGCTCGGGGACCTGCCGCACCAGGGCGCGGCAGAGAAGCTGGCTGTCCTCAAGGATGCGACAGACGCCATGCGCGCGATCGCCTACCTCGATTTTCGGTACCGCAACGTACCGAACTGGCCCCGGACGATCGCCAGCATCAGGGATTCCGGGCCAGGGTCCGCCCGGCAAAGGATCGACGACTGCGCCCGCTTCCTGGCAGGCCACAACCTCGACCATGCCGTCGACTGGACCGGGCGTCAGCCCGGGGCCGCGCTCTATCCCACGCCCTACCCGCCCGGGGCGCAGGGCACGATCATGGCGCTCTGGAACGCGACCACGCGCCTCGAGCACACGATGCCCAGCGCCCGGAACATGCACGAGCTCATGCTCGTGAACCACGCGCTGTCCCACGAGCTCGCCGAACACACCGAGCACGACGACCCGGCGCTCGGTCAGCACTTCCGCGAACGTGCATCCCTATACCGCCGGCTCATCGACTCGACGCAGAACATCGACGGGCGCGCAGGCGGCGGCGGCCCCGCGGTCGCAGACTACGAAGCTGTGCTCACCCGTCTCGCGTCCGGTGAGGCGCCAGAGACTCAGAAGCAGTGGGCGTCGGTCGCTGTGCTCTCTGACAGGACGGACGCGCGCATGGCCGCCGTCCTGCGCCGCGGGCGCGACGAAGGGCTCTACTTCACGAGTCGGGAGAAGCGACTGAGCCGCGATCCTCGATCGGGCGTTCGCCTCGCGGTGCCTGTTTGGGAGCGCGTCACGGCAGAGACTCACCCCACGCTGAGCGGCGCAATCACCGAGCTCGCCACGACTCGATCAGGACGACACCTCGACCCTCCCGGTCGGGCTGGCCGAGAAGCTCTGGCGGAACAACTGGAGGCGACGGTCGCTCGCCTTGAAGGGCTCCGTGAGAAGAAGGGCTATCAGACGCAATCGCCCTCGTCGCCGGGTCAAGGCGTGCAGCCACCTCGGCCCGAACGGCACACAGAACAGCGAGACGAGCGCGGGGTCGTGCTCGATCGCTGACTTGTCGCGGTGGGGTCGCTACGGCCGTTCGCGGCCCGCGGGGCCCGAAGGGTCTTCGCGTTGGTGCCGTTGGTGATTCGTGGCCGCACAGTCTCGGTCTCGTGGCGACCGCAAGTCGTCAGCGTCGACGACGGTGCGCCGCGCGAGAATGTCCGCAATGCGCTTCGCCAGGGACTCCACAGCGGGGCTGTTCGGGAGGACGCGACCGGGACTGCTCGCCGCGCGCGTCTCCTCTTCGCGGGTATCGTCCGGCACCTCGAGCGACGCCGCACGGCGTAGCTCGGCAACGTAGAGAGGGGCCAGGTCCGCGACCTCTTGCGGCATCGTCGCCAGCCCGGTGGCGGCGTCGTCGCGGTAGTACCGCAGCGTTTCGGCCGGCATCTCGTGGACGTGGTCCGTGTGTTCGAACAGCGCAGAGGAAAGCGGAAGGAGGGCGCTGGGCTGGGCGTGCCATGAGTTCCAACAGCGGTGCCGGCCGTCGGACATGGTCGTCGACCAGGGGTCGGCCGACGGCGCCTGCCACGGCTGGAACCACGAGCGCACGATCTTGCGATCGGTCTCCTCGAGCGTAGAGAGCTCGACGCGCAGGACCGCGTTCCCTCCCTCGACGTCGTAAGCCCCCGCGCTCAACGCGCGGGCGAGGCCGTCGACGATCGGAGCAATTTCAGCCCAGTGGCGGGTGTCGCGATCTGCCCAGCGAGGCCGCTCGTTCCAGCCGTCAGGGTTGACGAGCCACGGGAGATCCTCCGCTCGGGCAAACCACCACCGTTCCGGATGGGATACGCGGATCGCTTCCACGCACGACACGATCCCACGCCTCACCCGACCAGGCGCAGCGGCCCGCGCCGCGTCGACGTCGCCAGCCGGGCACTCCCCTCGATGGGGTCGACCAGGAGGCCGCCCGGTGTCGGGAGCGTGAGGGTCCACCGGTCCGTGACGCCGCGGGCCGTGCGGACGACGTCGAGCTCGCACCTCCGGAGGTAGCCGTCGCCGGCATCGGTGCCGGTCCACCGGTGCGCGACGACGTCGAGGCGCACTGCGGCGTGCTCCCACGTGCTCACGGCGACCAGCCCGGACCCGCGCTCGCGCGCCCGGGCGAGCAGCCGTCGGCGCTCGGATGCCGTGAGCCGAGCGTCGGACCCAACGACGACGTACGTCATGCCGTCGAGCAGGGCGGCGACGACGCCGGCAGGATCGTCCCCGGCGCGCGGCACGAGCGCGACGCGCTCGAGCGCGACGCCGGCATCCGCGGCCGCGAGCATCCCGAGGGCAGGCGCCCCCAGTACAGCGAGCCAGTCCGAGGTGCCCTGCGACGTCGCGAGTAGCGCGAGCAGGAGCGACGTCGAGCCCGTCACAACGCTGGCCGCGCCGCGGGGCAGACGCCCGTCGTCGAGGATCGCGCCGAGCGGCCGCGGGACGTCGTCGAGGTCAACGACGCCCGGCGTCGACGCGCGCACGCCCGTACGCAGCTCGGCGCGACGCAGGGTCGCGCGAGCCACCTCGAGCGGGTCGAGCGCGGTCGCTGTCACCCCTCCAGGCTACGCCGTGGTTCGAACTGGTGTTCGAATAGGATTGTGTCGTGGGAACTCGTCGACGTCCGCCTCCCGGCGGCTGGCCGTCCGGTATCGAGACGGTCCCGATGCGTGACCACGCCGAGGAGGCGCCCGAGCTCGCACGGCGTGGCGTGGCGGTAGTGCGCCCGTCCGAGGGCATCCCGGTGCGCGCGTGGATCACGCAGCGCCAGAGCGGCGAGGCGCGCGTCGACGGCGAGGCCGTCGCGTGGGCGGGCCGCCAGGTCCACGTGCGCTACCTCTCCCGCGAAGGGCGGGAGGGGTGGGCGTGGCTCTGGGCCGACGCTGTCGAACGTCGCTGAGCCCAGACGCGACGAGCCCCGACCAGCAGGGGGATGTGGTCGGGGCGTCGTGTGCGTGAGCGTACCGCCCCCCACCCACACGCGTACCGCTCGCGCTGAGGTGATGAACCTTCTTCCTCTTGACGATCTTCTGCACCACGGAGGCGTCACCCCTGGCGACGGAGCATCGGGAACGCTGGCACGGTGGGCCAGCGAGGACGACGTCGGCCTCGTCGGGGTTGAGGTTCTCCCGGTAGTAGAACTTGATGATCGGGTTGTACTTGTTGAGCTCCTGGGGGGCGATGCCCGCCTCGAGTGGGCGCGGTGTGTGCATCGACCGGGGCCCACCAGGTTG
>NZ_JBQEMZ010000028.1:24634-39753 GCF_052044445.1 Cellulosimicrobium sp. 22598 | reverse complement strand
TCTTCACCGCCGGCGACACCGCCCCCGTCGAACGCGTCCTACGCCGCCTGGCCGCCATGCGCTCCTACATGCGCGACATCAACCTCGGCCACGAACCCGACGAACACACCGCGGCCGCCGTCGGCATGACCGGCACCGAGATCCAAGAGATGTACCGCCTCCTCGCCATCGCGAAATACGAAGACCGGTACGTCATCCCCACCGCCCACACCGAGATCGCCCGCGAGCTCGACGAGCTCTCCTGTTCCCTCGACTACGACGGCGGCCCCGGCATGGGCGGCATGGGCCTCACCGGCGGCGGCCCGTTCGGCGAGACGTCGGGGAGCCCGGTGCCCGTCGCGGTCGAGAACTTCCACGTCCTCCAGGCGCGCCAGACGGCGGACTCGCCGTACGGGCCCTCGACACCGGGCCGCGTGAACCTCCTCAACTGGGACGGCAACGGCCGCCCGCCCGGGCTCTTCCCGCCGGGAGAGGACGCGACGACCGGCGGGACCGGCGCGGGCACCGGGACCGGCGGCGTCACGCCCGGAGGCCCCGGATCGCTGCCCGGGGGTCGGCAGGACGCGCGCCACGACACGATCCCCAACCCGTCTGCGCCCGGTCGACCGGCGGGCGGACCGGCACCCGGGAACGGGCCCGGCGTCGAGCCCGACGGGGGCACCCGATGAGGACGCGCTCCCTGCTCCCGACCCCGGCGCTGCGTCCCGGGGCACGACCTCGCGGGCCGCAGCCCGACCACCTGTCGCCGGTCGCGGCGTCGGACACCCAGCGCCGCACGGCGCACATGGCCGCGTCCGTGCTGCTCGCCTACCCCGACGCGGACGTGCTCGACGCGGCCGTCGCCGTCCGGGCCTCGACGCCGGGGCTGCCCGCGCCGGTCCGCGAGCGCCTCGACGCGTTCTGCGACGCGCTGCCGGCGCCGGCGGACGCGCAGGGCGTGCGCGACCTCCAGGCCCGCTACGTCGCGACGTTCGACCTCAAGCGCAAGTGCTCGATGTACCTGTCGTACTACGCCGCGGGCGACACCCGGCGGCGCGGGACGGCCCTCGTCGCGTTCGTCGAGGCGTACCGGGCCGCGGGCTGGGAGGTCACGGGCTCGGAGCTGCCCGACTACCTGCCGACCGTGCTCGAGTTCTCGGCCCGCACCGAGGGCGACGACGCCACGATCGCCGCGGGGCTGCTCGCCTCGCACCGCGACGGGATCGAGGTGCTGCGGACCGCGCTCGAGAGCATGGCGAGCCCGTGGACCGGGCTGGTCGAGGCGGTGTGCCTCACCCTGCCGCCGCTCGACGCGCGCACGCGGGAGCGGTACGTCGAGCTCGTGACGGCGGGTCCGCCCGCCGAGCTCGTGGGGATGGAGCCGTTCGCGCTGGAGCCGTACGGCAGCGGGTCCGGCCGAACCGGAGGAGCGGTGCGATGAGCGAGGTGAGCACGGGCGAGATCCTGCTGTGGGTCGTGTTCCCGTACGTGACGTTCGCGGTGTTCGTCGTGGGGTCGGTCTGGCGGTACCGGTACGACAAGTTCGGCTGGACCACGCGGTCGAGCGAGCTCTACGAGAAGCGTCTGCTGCGGCTCGGCTCCCCGCTCTTCCACTTCGGTCTGCTGTTCGTGATCCTCGGGCACCTGATGGGGCTCGTGATCCCGGAGTCGTGGACGGAGGCGGTGGGCATCCAGGAGGTCGCCTACCACTTCGTCGCCACGTACATGGGGTCGATCGCGGCGGTCGCGCTCGTCGCCGGGCTGCTCATCCTCGTCTACCGGCGCCGCACCACCGGTCCCGTCTTCCGCGCGACGACGCGCATGGACAAGACGATGTACGTGTTCCTCGCGGCGTCGATCCTGCTCGGGTCGTGGGCGACCGTGCAGACGCAGCTCCTCGCCGGCGGCCACGGGTACGACTACCGGGAGACGATCTCCCCCTGGTTCCGGTCGCTGTGGTACCTCCAGCCGCAGCCCGCGCTCATGGAGGGCGTGCCCGCGGCGTTCCAGCTCCACATCGTCGCCGCCAACCTGCTCTTCATCCTGTGGCCGTTCACGCGGCTCGTGCACGCGTTCTCCGCGCCCGCGCCCTACCTGTTCCGCCCGTACGTGGTGTACCGGTCGCGCGAGGCGTCGGTCGCCGCGCGCGCCCCGCGGCCCGGCTGGGACCCGTCGGAGCGCCCGCGCGGACGGTGATCCGGACCAACCGCACCGGCCTCGCGACGTACCAGGTCAGCGGCAGGAAATCGCCGCCGCGGCCCGAGCGCCGGCCCGCGACGGCCGGGTGAAAAGGGCGGCACGGCGACCACGGAACGCCCCGACGCCCCCTCCTTCCAGGGGCGGTCACCCCGACCGCGACCGTCACCCGGAAGAGGTCCGAGCATGTCCACCACCGCCCCGACGACCGCCGGTCGCCCCCGCGCCGTCCGCCCGTCCGCGTCGTCCACCATGCCCGCCGCCCGGCGCCGCGCGTCCGTCCTGCCGGCGCGCCTGGCCGGCCGTGTCGACGCTGCCGTCGCCGCCACCGCGCGCTTCCTCACGCGCTGGTCCGTGCCCGCGCTGCGCGTCGCCCTCGGCCTCGTGTTCCTCGGGTTCGGCGTCCTGAAGTTCTTCCCCGGCGCGAGCCCGGCAGAGTCGATCGCGGCGCGGACCGTCGAGACGCTCACGTTCGGCCTCGTCGGCGGGACGGCGGCCGTGATCTTCACCGCGGTCCTCGAGACCTTCATCGGCCTGACCCTCCTCACGGGCCGCCTCCTGCGGGCCGGGCTGGTCGCTCTCGCCGTCGCGATGGCCGGCATCCTGTCGCCGATCGTCCTGTTCGCCGGCGAGCTGTTCGGCCACGGCATGACCCTCCTGGGCCAGTACGTGCTCAAGGACCTCGTGCTCGTCGCCGGCGCTGCCGTCGTGGCGGCCGTCGCCCTCGGTGCCCGGCTGAAGCTCGACGCATGACACCCAGGCGCTCCCACGCCTTCGCTGACCCGACGAACAGGACCCCGTGACCGGCACCGGTCACGGGGTCCTTCGCTCTCCGGACGCCCAGCACGCGGCGTCGGACCCGCTCGTTACGCTTCCTCGAGACCGGCTGTGCGCTCAGCAGCAGCCAACGGCAAGGGGGCGGTGTGGTCACCTACGACGAGCTCGAGATCGAGACCAGACGCGACAGGCGGCGCAACTTCAAGAAGACGCCGCGGGTCCTCTTCGGACGAACCTGCGACGACGAGATGGTTCACCGACTGGTCCACGAAGGAATAGAACGCGAGGACTGGGTGCGAGCATCCGTCGCGGCTGACCAGGCGGTCGATGACGCGACCACCCACGCCGTTGTCCGGCCGGCGCTGAGCATCGCGATGTGGGTCGCGTCGGCGTCGATCGCGCTGGTCGGCATCCAGATCGTTCTCGCACTGTCATGGCCCATGGCGTCGGATCTTCCGGAGCTGAGACTTGCTGGGCTCCAGACCGTCGGTTTCCTCCTTGGCGCCGTGGCATGCTTGGCTCTCGGGGTCTGGTTCGCCACGGAAGGCCGCGAACAGGCCCAGGAGCGCCACGATGCGCTTGCGTGGCGATGCGCGCTGGCCAAAGCCCTCGTCTGTGAATCCGTCGCTGCGCAAGAGATGCCTTCGACGATGCACGATGACGCACACCTCTGCGGCCCTGTCACCTGGCTCCGACGGCTGGCGAAGAGGTAACCGCTCGCTGTCCGGGCGTCCCGACACGACGCGCCCACCACCTGCTGACGGGCATGTGCTCGTCGACGCCCGTGACCGCCCGGTGCCGTCCTTGCTGCAGTGGGGCTCAGAGGGTGCGAGACATGTACGTGCTGTTCGGGTCGTCCGTGTAGTCGGCGAACGGTGCGCACGGCACGAACCCGTGGCGCGCGTAGAGGCGACGCGCGGGCGCGAAGTAGTCCTCCGCGCCCGTCTCCAGGCTCACGCGGTCGAGCCCACGGTCGCGTGCGACGTCGAGCAGGTGCGCGAGGACCGTCGCGGCGACGCCCCGGCCCCGCGCGGCCGCCGTCGTGCGCATGGACTTGAGCTCGCCCAGAGTCGCGTCGTGCTGCTTGAGCGCACCGCACCCCAGGAGACCGCCGTCCGCGGAGCGCGCGGTGACGAAGGTGATGTCCGGCGCGCGCAGCCGCTCCACGTCCAGCGCGTGCACGCTCTCCGGCGGCGACGTCGCGTGCATCTCGTCCAGGTGCTCCTGCAGCAGCGCCAGCACGTCCTCGGCCGCCGGGTCCTCGACGGCGACGCGCACGCCCGCCCGGGTCGTCGTCTCGCTCACGCCCCGAGCGTGCCACACGGCCGGGGACGTCGTGCGCCGCGTCGATCGACGTCGCGCGACCCGTCCGTGGACGCAGCGCTCGCGCCGTGACGCAGCAGTCGACCTTGGCGGCCGGACGACGCGCGCGAGCTCAGGACTCGAGGGACGCGAGCACCTCGTCGACGGCGGACCAGAGCTGTCGTCGCGCGTCGAGTCCGGCGGCGTCCCGCGCGGCGTCACCGGTGGAGTACTCCATCCACGGTGGCGGGGAGACGTCGTGGCCCGCGCCCTCGCCCACGATCGCGACGGTGGTGCCCTGCCCGCGACTGTCCAGAGCTCGTTCAGCACGACGGAGGTACCCGCACGAGTACCAGACGTCGTCCTCGGTCCCGCACGCGAGGATCACGGGCCCGGTGATCGAGTCGACCGGGATCCGCGCCGCGGGGTCGGCGTCGCTCGCTGCGGTCCAGTCCGCCGAGCACGGGAGCGCCTCACCGCCGAGCGTCCATGCGGAGACAGACGCGTCCGGGTATCCGCACATGATCGCGTCGGCGCCGACCGGGGCGATCGCGCCCTGCACGAGGTCCGGCCGGTTCGCCGCGAGCCACAGCGCCATCTCCCCACCGCGCGACGCACCGAACGCGAGCACGGCGTCGCCGTCCACGCCCGGCTGCTCCCGGAGCCACGCGAGCGAGTCGAGGAACGTCTCCACCGGCACCTCCTCGAGCGCGGCCGGCTGGTCGACGCCCTTGAAGTAGCCGATCCCGAGGGCCGGGTACCCCAGTCCGGCGATCGCCTCCGCGAACGCCCGCCCGCCCTGCGACCCACCCTCGGACCCGCCGAACGCGAGGACGGCGGGCCGCGGGTCGTCGGCGGAGAGCCCCTCCGGGACGGCGTAGGCCCCGGGGAAGCCCTCGGGCCCGGTCTCGTGCACGGTGACCTCGGACGTCGGCGTCGGATCCTGGGCCGGGGTCGCGGCGGCGTCGGGCGCGAGCGTGGTCGGCGCCGGCTCCTGCGGGGTCGCGCCCCCGGTGCACGCGGCGAGCGTCGCCGCCACGAGGGCCGCCAGCACGCCGAGCGCCCTGGTGCGGCGGGCGGAGCGGCCCGGTCGAACATCACGCCCTCGTGAGAACATACGGCATCCTAACAAACACCCGGCGCGAGTCACGTGGCCGGTCGCCGTCCCGCAACCTGGGGAGCACACTCGGTCGAGCGATGCACGGGCGTTCGAGTGATGCACGCCCAGGCGCGTCCCTCGGGCGCACGTGCACCACTCAGCGAGCACCCCCGCGCTTGGCGTCCGTCTCTCGGGGCTTCCACGGTCCTGCGACGTGACACTCCGCAGGTGCGGGTCTATCGTCGCCACCATGCCGCATTTTCGGATTCGAGAGGCCGCGAGCCTGCTCGGGGTGAGCGACGACACCGTCCGTCGGTGGGTCGACGCCGGCGAGCTCGCCGCGAGCGTCGACGACGCCGGGCGCAAGGTCGTCGAGGGCGCGGAGCTCGCGCGCTTCGCCGTCGCGCAGTCGCACCCGACGCCCGACCCGTCCGGCGTCGCCCGCTCGGCGCGCAACCGGTTCGTGGGGATCGTGACGGGCGTCGTGAGCGACACCGTGATGTCCCAGGTCGAGATGCTCTGCGGGGGCCAGCGCGTGGTCTCGCTCATGAGCACCGAGGCCGTGCGCGAGCTGCGCCTCGAGCCCGGGAGCCTGGCCGTCGCGGTCGTCAAGGCGACGACCGTCATCGTCGAGACGCCGGGAGGAGCCGCGTGAGCGCGTCCGCACGGCCCCGCCCGACCACTCGCCCGACCCTCGCGCACCGCCGGACCCGGCGCACCCTCGCGGCGCTCGGGGCGGCGACGCTCCTCGCCGCGATCGCCGCGTGCGGCACGGGCGCGGACGGCGGGGGCGACGCCGCGTCGTCGGACGGTGCCGCGGACGCCGCGAGCACGCCGGCCGAGGAGAGCACGCTCACGGTCCTCGCCGCCGCGTCGCTGCGCGACGTGTTCACGGACCTCGCGGCGGACTTCGAGGCCGAGCACGAGGGCGTGACCGTGGCGCTGTCGTTCGCGGGGTCGTCCGACCTGGGCGACCAGATCCTCGCCGGGGCGCCGGCCGACGTCTTCGCCTCCGCGGACGAGCGCACCATGGCCCGGGTCGTCGAGGCGGGCGACGCGTCCGACCCGGTCGCGTTCGCGACGAACACGCTGACGGTCGTCACCCCGCCCGGCAACCCGGCCGGCGTCGAGACGTTCGCCGACCTCGCGCGCGAGGACGTCAAGGTCGTGGTGTGCGCGCCCGAGGTCCCGTGCGGCGCCGCGACCGACGCGGTCGCCGGGGCCGCGGGCGTCACCGTCCACCGCGTGAGCGAGGAGGCGAGCGTCACGGACGTGCTCGCCAAGGTCACGTCGGGCGAGGCCGACGCAGGCCTCGTGTACGTCACGGACGCGACCCTCGCGGGCGACGACGTCGACGTGGTCGACGTGCCCGAGACCGACGCGGCGCTCAACGTCTACCCGATCGCGCTCGTCGCGGCGGCCGAGCGGTCCGGCCCGGAGCAGGTCGAGCTCGCGCGGGCGTGGATCGACCTCGTGACCGGCGACGCCGGGCAGGCCGCGCTCGCCGCCGCGGGCTTCGGCGCGCCGGACGCCTCCGCGCCGTGACGTCCGCAGCACCTGGCGGGTCCTGATGCGCGGGCTCCCCCGCTGGGTCCTCGTCCCGGCGCTGCTCGGCGCGCTGTTCGTCGTCGTCCCCGTGGTGGCGATGGTCGCGCGCGTCGAGCCGACGCCGGGGCCGGACGGGACCGGCGGCTTCTGGGCCCTCGTGACGTCCCCGGCCGCGGTCGACGCGCTCGGGCTGTCCCTGCGCACCGCGCTCGTCGCGACGCTGTGCTGCGTCGTGCTCGGCACGCCCATGGCGCTCGTCCTCGCGCGCACGACGTTCCCCGGGCAGCGCGTCGCGCGCGCCCTCGTCCTGCTCCCGCTCGTCCTGCCGCCCGTGGTCGGCGGCATCGCGCTGCTCCACACGTTCGGGCGACGCGGGCTGATCGGCCGGCACCTCGAGGTGCTGGGGGTCGAGGTCGCGTTCACCACGACGGCCGTCGTCATCGCGCAGACCTTCGTCGCCCTCCCGTTCCTCGTCCTGAGCCTCGAGGGCGCGCTGCGCACGCAGGACGCGCGCCTCGAGGACGTCGCCGCGACGCTCGGCGCCCGCCCGACGACGGTGCTGCGCCGCGTCACCCTCCCCCGCGTCCTGCCGGGGCTGACGTCGGGCGCGGTGCTCGCGTTCGCGCGGGCGCTCGGCGAGTTCGGCGCGACCATCACGTTCGCGGGCGCGCTCCAGGGCGTCACGCAGACCCTGCCGCTCGAGATCTACCTCCAGCGCAGCGCCGACCCGGACGCCGCCGTCGCGCTGTCGTTCGTGCTCGTCGTGGTGGCCGTGCTCATCACGGCGGCCGTCCACGGCCCGCGCGTCCTCGGCGGCCCGGACGCCCGGACGGCGCGACCGCGGCGCGGGGGCCAGGTGGCCCGCGGGCCGGGCACCCTGCCCGACGGCGATCGGCTCGTCCAGGAGGACGTCTCGCCCGGGGCCGACGACGACCGGGCGACGGCAGCCGCCGCGGACCCGACCCCGCGCGCCGGCGGGGCCCCCGCCGCGCTCGCCGTGCGCGCCGTCGTCCCCGACCGCGGGCTCGACGTCGACCTCGCGCTCGCCCCGGGCGAGGTCGTCGCGGTGCTCGGCGAGAACGGCGCGGGCAAGTCGACGCTCGTGCAGGTCGTCGCGGGCCTCCTCCCGCCCGGCGACGCGCCCGGCGCCCGGGTCGCCGTCGGGGACGACGACGTCACGCGCGCCGCGCCGCGCCGCCGCCGGGTCGCGTGGCTGAGCCAGCGACCGCTGCTGTTCGCGAACCTGTCGGTCGAGGACAACGTCGCGTTCGGCCTCCGGGCGCGGGGCGTGCCACGCTCGCGCGCCCGGCGCGAGGCCCGGGCCGCGCTCGGGCACGTCGGCGCCACCCACCTCGCGACCCGGCGCGCGACCGACCTCTCCGGCGGGCAGGCGCAGCGCGTCGCGATCGCCCGGGCGCTCGTCACCGACCCGCGCGTGCTCCTGCTCGACGAGCCGCTCGCCTCGCTCGACGTCGGCGTCGCGCAGCACGTGCGGTCGGTGCTGCACCACGCGCAGCGCGCGCACCCGCGCACGACGCTCCTCGTGACCCACGACCTGCTCGACGTGCTGCTGCTGGCGGACCGCGTCGTCGTCCTGGACGACGGCCGCGTCGTCGAGGACGGTCCGGCGGACCAGGTTCTCACGCGGCCGCGGTCCCGGTTCGCGGCCCGCCTCGCGGGTGTGAACCTGCTCGCGGGGAGCGTCGTCCATGTCGCCGTGCCGGAGCCCGTCACGGTGGGGAGCCTCGGGACGGAGCAGGGCGGGCCGGACGCCGGCGGGCCGGATACCGGCGGGGCGGACGCGGCTCTGGCCCCGACCGAGGCGGGGCCGGACGAGACGGCGGCAGCACGCGAGGTGACGGTCGCCGTCGACGGAGCGGAGGTCCGCGTGCGCGGGACGGCGGACGATCCTCTCGCGGTCGGGGCCGGGGCCGTCGCGGTGTTCGAGCCGCGCACGGTCGCCGTCCACCGGGCGACGCCCGAGGGCAGTCCCCGCAACGCGTACCGGGTCGTCGTGACCAGCGTCGAGCCGCACGGGCCGCTGCTGCGCGTGTGGGGTCGCGTGGCGGGCGAGGACCGGGGCGACCAGGCCGCAGTGACGACGACCGCCGTCGGCCACGACGCCCCGCACCTGGCCGCCGACCTCACACCGCGCGCCGTCGCCGAGCTGCGCCTGACCCCGGGCGAGCACGTCTGGTTCGTGGTCAAGGCGGCCGAGGTGCGCATCCACCCCCGCTGACACGCCGAACCCGGGGTCCTTCCCCACGACTCGCCGGTCGTGAGGAAGGACCCCGGGTTCGGCACCGCGGGTGTCAGACGGCGGCCCGTGCCTCCGGCGCGGGGGCGGGCGCCGCGTCGTGCGGGTGGGGTCGGGCGCTGCGGGACCACTCGCCGCCGCGGGCCCTGACCGCGACGAGCAGGACGACGAGCCCGACGGCGGTCATCGCGGCGCCCGCCCACAGGGGCGACGTGAAGCCGAGCCCGGCGGCGATGGTCAGGCCGCCGATCCACGCGCCGAGCGCGTTGCCCACGTTGAAGGCGGCGATGTTCGCGCCCGACGCGAGGGTGGGGGCGCCCTGGGCGAACGACATGACGCGCATCTGGAGCCCGGGGACGGTCGCGAACCCGAAGGCGCCCATGAGGACGAGGCTCACGACGGTCATGACCTGGCTCGTCGCGGTGAGCGCGAAGACGCCCAGCACCACGGTGAGCGCCGCGAACAGCACGACGAGCGTCGTGCCGAGCCGGCGGTCGGCGGCGCGCCCGCCGACGAGGTTGCCCACGAACAGACCGCCGCCGAACAGCACGAGCAGCCACGGGACCGACGCCGTCGTGAACCCGCCCACCTCGGTGAGCGTGAACGCGATGTAGGTGAACGCGCCGAACATCCCGCCGAACCCGAGCACGGTGATCGCGATCGAGAACCACACCTGCGCGCTGCGGAACGCGGCGAGCTCGCCGCGCAGCCCGGTGCTGCCCGACGCGCGGTCCGTCCCGGGCGAGGTGCTGCCGTCGGGTGCGGGGACGCCGTCGGGCGACCCGACGCGCGACGGGACGAGGAGCGCGATCCCGGCGAGCGCGACGACGCCGATGGCGGTGATGGCCCAGAACGTCGCACGCCATCCGGCGGCCTGGCCGAGGAACGTGCCGAACGGGACGCCGAGCACGTTCGCGATGGTCAGCCCGGCGAACATGATCGAGATGGCCCCGGCCCGCTTCTCCGGCGCGACGAGGTCGGCCGCCACGACGGCGCCGATCCCGAAGAACGCGCCGTGGCACAGCGCCGCGACGACGCGGCCGAGGAGCATGACCTCGTACGTCGGCGCGACGGCGGACAGCAGGTTGCCCGCGATGAACAGGACCATGAGGCCGAGGAGGGCCTTCTTGCGGTCGACGCGCGTCAGGGCGGCCGTGAGGCCGATCGCGCCGACGGCGACGGACAGCGCGTAGCCCGAGATGAGGTAGCCGGCGACGGACTCGGTGACGCCGAAGTCGGCGGCCACCTCGGGCAGCAGGCCCATGATGACGAACTCGGTGAGCCCGATGCCGAAGCCCCCGATGGCGAGGGCCCAGAGGGCGACTGGCATGACGATCTCCTGGTTCCGGGAAGGTGCGGTCTCGCGGGCGAGGCGCGGCGCGGGCCGGGGCGCGCGCCGGCGCGTCAGCCCTCGAAGGTGTCGGGGTGCGGTCCGATGCGACCGCCCGCGTCGAGGGCGTCGATCGCGGCGACCTCGTCGGCGGTGAGCGCGAAGCCGAGGACGTCGAGGTTCGACGCGATCCGCGCGGGCGTCACGGACTTGGGGATGACGACCGTCCCCTGCTGCAGGTGCCAGCGCAGGACGACCTGGGCGGGCGTGACGTCGTGGGCGGCGGCGACGCGGACGACCGTCGGGTCGTCGAGGACCGTGCCCTGGCCCAGCGGGCTCCACGCCTCGGTGACGATCCCGAGCTCGGCGTGGACGTCGCGCAGCGCGCGCTGCTGGAGCGCGGGGTGCAGCTCGACCTGGTTGACGGCGGGCGTCTCGCCCGTCGCCGCGACGACCGCGCGCAGGTGCGCGGGCTCGAAGTTGGAGACGCCGATCTCGCGGACGAGGCCCGCGTCGCGGGCCGCGACGAGACCCTCCCACGCCTCGACGTACCGGCCGCGGGTGGGCGACGGCCAGTGGATCAGGTAGAGGTCCAGCCGGTCGAGGCCGAGCCGCTCGAGCGACGCTTCGAGCGCGGGACGGACGGCGTCCCGGGCGAGGGAGTCGATCCACAGCTTGCTCGTGACGAAGACGTCGTCGCGCGCGAGGCCGGACTCCGCGAGGGCGCGGCCGACGCCCGCCTCGTTGCCGTAGACGGCCGCGGTGTCGACGCTGCGGTACCCCGCCTCGAGCGCGAGGCTCACCGCTCGCGTGGTCTCGGCGTCGGGCACCTGGAAGACGCCGAAGCCGACCTGCGGGATCGAGGTGCCGCCGCGCAGGGTCGTGCGGGGCATGGTCGTGGTGGTCGAGGACACGGAAGGGCTCCTGAGGGACGATCGGGAAGGGATCGCGTTGCACACGCGTTCACCTGGCGTCTGCACTTGTTGCAGACGCGCGCTATCGATAGTTGCACACGCCGATTAGTTGCACAAGCGCTATAGTTGTGACGGCACGCACGCACCGAGGAGGACCCCATGGGCATCGCCGACGACGCCGTCGAGATCCGCGCGCAGGGCTGGCGCACGCTCGCCGCGCTGCACGGGCTCATCGACGCCGCGCTCGAGCGTGCCCTGCAGTCGGAGCACGACCTCTCGGTCGTCGAGTACACCGTGCTCGACGCGCTCTCCCGGCAGGACGGCTGGCACATGCGCATGCAGCAGCTCGCGCGGGCCGCCGCGCTCTCCCCCAGCGCGACGACCCGGCTCGTCAACCGGCTCGAGGACCGTGGCCTGCTCACGCGCATCCTGTGCCAGGACGACCGCCGCGGGATCTACACCGAGCTCACGCCCGCGGGCGAGGCGCTCCTGCGCGCCGCGCGCCCCACCCACGACGCGACCCTCGAGGCGGCCCTGCACGACGCGACGGAGACGCCCGAGCTCGCGTCGCTCGTCGACGCGCTGCACGCGCTCCCGGCCTCCGCCGGCGCGAGGTAGCCCCGCCGGCTCCCGGCACGGCGTCGCCCAGCGGGCACGGTCCCGCCCGGCGGGTACGGCGCCGCCCGGCAGGTACGGCGTCGTCCGGCAGGCACGACGAGCCGGACAGGCGCACGCGTGAGGGTCCGGTCAGGCCTGTCGGTCGACCCCGCCGAGCGCGGCGCGGACCTCGCCGACGATCGCCGCCATCGCCGCCTCGGCGGCGCGCGGGTCGCCGGCCGCGACGGCGCGCGCGACGGCCTCGTGCTGGTCCAGCGCCTCGGGGACGGGGGACGCGGGCATGAGGCCCAGGTGCGTCCGGCCGCTGAGCACCGCGGCCACGACGCCGGCGAGCGCGCCGAACATCTCGTTGCCGCTCGCGCGGAGCAGGAGCTCGTGGAAGCGCACGTCGAGCGCGAGGAACTCCTCCAGGTCGCCCGCCTCGCCGAGCATCCGCATGCGCGTCGCCGCCGCGACGAGCTCGGCGCGCTCGTCGTCCGTCGCGTGGACCGCCGCTCCGGCGGCCGCGAGCGGCTCGACGGCGTGGCGCAGCTCGGTGAGCGTGCGGAGCTGCGGGTCACGACCCGGCCCTTCGAGGCGCCAGCGGATGACGCGTGGGTCGAGCACGTTCCACTCCTCGATGCCGAGGACGACGAGCCCGACGCGACGCTTCGACCGCACCAGGCCGAGCCCTTCGAGGAGCCGCATGACCTCGCGCGCGACGGTGCGCGAGACGCCGAACTCGGACCCGATCGACTCGAGCGTGAGCGGCGAGCCGGCGGGGACGTCGCCGCTGGTGATACGGCGTCCGAGGGCGTCGAGCACGGTGGTGTGCAGGACCGTCGTCGCCATGGTCAGCAGCCTACTGGCGCCCATTGGTGATATCAATCACTTGCCAAAGGTGCTACCAATGCCGCACAGTGGTCGGCAGTGGGGACCACGACGGTCGCCACCCGGGACGGGACCGCGCCGCGAGACGCACCCGCACCGGACGCCCGCCCGACACGGAAGTCGACACATGGACACGGACGTCAGCACCACGGTCCAGGCCGAGAGCGCCGCACCCGAGCACGCACCCCAGCACCTCGTCGTCATGGGGGTCGCAGGCTCGGGCAAGACGACGGTCGCGACGCTGCTCGCGCAGCGCCTCGGGACCGAGTACGCCGAGGCCGACCGGTTCCACCCGCAGGCCAACATCGAGAAGATGAGCGCGGGCACCCCGCTCACCGACGAGGACCGCTGGCCGTGGCTCGAGGCGATCCGCGACTGGCTGAGCGCCGAGGCGGACGCCGGACGCTCCGGCGTCGTGACCTGCTCCGCACTCAAGCGCTCCTACCGCGACCTGCTGCGCACCGCGCGCGGCCGCGTCTGCTTCGTCCACCTCGACGGCAGCCCCGAGCTCCTCGCCGAGCGCATGGAGCACCGCAGCGGCCACTTCATGCCCACGTCGCTCCTGCCCTCGCAGCTCGCCACGCTCGAGCCCCTGGGCGACGACGAGCCCGGCTTCACGGTCGACGTCACCCGCACGCCCGAGCAGATCGCCGACTTCGTGCTCGACCGGCGGGCCGACTGCGGGCGGACCGACCCCAGCACCTCGACCGGGACCTCGGCCGGGACCTCGGCCGGGACGGAGGCGCAGCGATGATCGGCACGCTCACGCAGCACCTCACGACGCTCGCGCCGTCCGCCGCCGCGGCCGTCGCGCGCGCCGCGGAGGACGCCCCCGTGACCGACGCCGGGACGGCCCAGCTCGTCCTCGCCGCCGTCGTCGGCATCGCGACGATCGTCGTCCTCATCGTGTGGCTCAAGCTGCACCCGTTCCTCGCACTGATGATCGGCTCGGCCGTGCTCGCCGTCGTGGCCGGCATCGACTTCGTCGACGCGTTCACCAGCTTCTCCGCGGGGCTCGGCTCGACCGTCGCCGGGGTCGGCGTCCTCATCGCGCTCGGCGCGATCATCGGCAAGCTGCTCATCGACTCCGGGGGCGCCGACCAGATCGTCGACACGATCCTCGGCAGGACGACGCCGCAGCGCCTGCCGTGGGCCATGGCGCTCATCGCGTTCGTCATCGGGATCCCGCTGTTCTTCGAGGTGGGTGTCGTCCTCCTCGTGCCCGTGGTCATGCTCGTGGCCAAGCGCGTCCGCACCAACCCGATCCTCGTCGGGATCCCCGCGCTCGCGGGCCTGTCCGCGCTGCACGGTCTGGTCCCGCCGCACCCGGGGCCGCTGCTCGCCATCGACGCGCTCGGCGCCGACCTCGGCCTGACGCTCGGCCTCGGCCTGCTCGTCGCGATCCCCACCGTGGTCGTGTCCGGCCCGCTGCTCGCCAAGCCCCTCGCGCGCTGGGTGCCGCTCCCGCCGCCCACGTCCGTGCTCGGCGTCTCCGAGCGCGACGAGGACGCACCGCGCCCGAGCTTCGCGGTCTCCGTCGGCGTCGTCCTGCTGCCCGTGATCCTCATGCTCGCCCGCACCCTCGTCGAGGTCAGCGGGTCCATCGACACCGGCTGGGGCCGCGTCTTCGAGTTCATCGGCACCCCGCTCGTCGCGCTGCTCATCACCGCGCTCACCTCGCTCGTCGTGCTGGGCTCCGCGCTCGGCCGCACGCGCGACCAGGTGAGCAAGCTCGTCGACTCGTCGTTCGCGCCGATCGCGGGCATCCTCCTCATCGTCGGCGCCGGCGGCGGCTTCAAGCAGACGCTCGTCGACTCGGGCGTCGGCGACGTCGTCGCGAAGGGCATCTCGGACGCGAACATCACGCCGCTGCTCGCGGGCTGGCTCGTCGCCGTCCTCATCCGCGTCGCCACCGGCTCCGCGACCGTCGCGACCATCACCGCCGCGGGCATCATGGCCCCGATCGCCGCGACCCTGCCGCCCACGCACGCCGCGCTGCTCGTGCTCTCGATCGGCGCGGGGTCGGTGTTCCTGTCGCACGTCAACGACGCCGGGTTCTGGCTCGTCAAGGAGTACTTCGGCATGACCGTCGGGCAGACGTTCAAGACGTGGTCGCTCATGGAGTGCGTCCTGTCCGTCGTCGCGCTCCTCGTGGTCCTCCTCCTGGGCCTCGTCGTCTAGCGGAACGGGCGGGGGGGGGGGGGGGGGGGGGGGGGGGGGGGGGGGGCG
>NZ_JBQEMZ010000028.1:0-24624 GCF_052044445.1 Cellulosimicrobium sp. 22598 | reverse complement strand
CCCCCTCCCCCCCCCCCCCCCCCCCCCCCCCCCCCCCCCCCCCCCCGGCACGGTCACGCCGGGTGCTCCCTGGCCAGGTCCGGCGCGACCGCGCCGCGAGGACCGCCCGGGCGCACGGCCCGGGCGGTCCCGTCTCTGCGGGCGTCAGCCCCGGTCGGTGAAGACCGGTGCGTAGGCGTCCCGGTCCGCGAGCCAGGACTTCCGACGGAAGCGCTGGAGCGACAGGCCGAGCAGCGTGAGCAGACCGGCCATCACGAGCAGCCCCAGGTCACCCCCCGCGCCCGTCGTCGCCAGGGCCGTCGGGCCCGACGCCGCGACGGCCGTCCCGCCCGCCGTCGTCGCCGTGACGCCGGCGCCGGCGCCGATCGGGTGGAGCACCCGGACGACCGTGCCGTCCGTGCCACCCGTCGACCCCGGGTCGGTGGGGTCCGTCGGGTCGGTCGGGTCGGTCGGGTCGGTCGGGTCCGTCGGGTCCGTCGGGTCGGTCGGGTCCGTCGGGTCCGTGGGATCCGTCGGGTCCGTGGGATCCGTCGGGTCCGTGGGATCCGTCGGGTCCGTCGGCACGACGGCGGCGGTCGGGCACGCCGCCGAGGCGTCACCCAGCAGGCCGACGCCCACGCCGCAGACGGTCACGGGGACCGTCACCGGCAGGTCGACGTCGAGGTCGGGCAGCGCCCCGAGGACGCCGTCCTCCCCGAGCAGGCCCCCGTCGAGGAGCCCGTCGCCCAGCAGGCCGTCGTCACCGAGCACCCCGTCGAGCAGCCCGTCGCCCCCACCGAGCACGTCGTCGCCCAGGAGCCCGTCGCCGAGCAGGTCGTCCACCAGACCGCCGTCACCCAGGACGCCGTCGAGGAGGCCCGTGCCGTCGGCGTCGCCGGATCCGGTCCCGTCACCGGGGACCTCTCCCGCCGCGCCACCGCCGACCGTCGCGTCGCCGCCGACGCCGACCGCGACACCGGACACGTCCACCGGCACCGTCACGGGCACGTCGACGTCGACGCCGGAGCCGGACCCCGCCGCGCCGTCGTCCGCGCCGTCAGCCGGAGCAGCCGGAGCCGCCGGAGCCGGCGTGACGGTCGCGTCACCCAGGATGCCCACCGCGACGCCGGACACGTCCACGGGGACGGTCACGGGCACGTCGACGTCCACGTCCGTCGGTCCTGCCGGAGCGGGGGCCGGGGCCGGGGCGGGCTCGGCAGCCGCAGCCGGAGCCGGGGCCACCGCGGCGTCGCCGAGGACGCCGACGGCGACGCCCGAGACGTCCACCGGGATCGTCACGGGCACGTCGAGGTCGACGTCCGCCGGGCCCGCCGGAGCCGGCGCGGGGTCGGGCGCCGGGGCCGGAGCCGGCGCGGGCGCGGGGGTCACCGTGGCGTCCCCGAGGGCGCCCACCGCGACGTCGGACACGGTGACGGGGACGTTCACGGGCACGTCCACCGACACGTCGGGAAGGGCCTCGGTCACCTGGCTCAGCGGAGCCTCGACCGACAGGTCCAGCCCGAGGTCGCCGAGGAGGTCGCCCTCGGCTGCGTGGGCCGCTCCGGCCCCGACGACCACGAGGCCGCCTGTGACGAGCGCTGTGCGCAGCGCGCGTCGAACGAAGGTGTGCATGATCGTTCTCTCTCCTGCTCAGAAGTGGCTGGCGCACGACGGCGCCGGGTCGCGTCTGCCGCGCTCGGGGCGCGACGCGAGCCACGTCAGGCAGGAGAGACGGGGACCTCGAAGAACGTCGAGGGGTGGTTCGACCGCGCGTCGTCGACGACGGCGGTCCAGGACGAGAGCGCGGGGGCGTCGGCACCGTGGCCGAGGGCGGCGAGGTCGCCGCCGGACCCGGCGCGCTGGGCGCTGCCGGACGGCGCGGGTGTCGTACCGAGCCCGCCGTCCGACGGTGCGCCACCCAGGGGTGTCGCGCCGCCTGCGGGCACGGCGGTGCCGGGCGGAGCGTCGAGCGGGGCGAGGAGACCCCCGCCGCGTGCGCCCGCGGGCGGGGTGCCGAGCGCCGTCGGGCCCGCGCGGTCCGCACCGGGAGGAGGCACGGGCGGCAGCTCGCCGCCCGACGGCAGCGGCACGGTGGGCTCGGCCACGGTCGTGCCGGCGCCGGGCCCCGCCGGGCCGACCGGGCCGACCGGGCCCGGAGCCTCCGGACCGGGAGCGGGCGCCTCGGGGAGCACGGGTGCGAGCGGGGTGAGCGGCCCCGTCACCGGGCCGAGGACCGGGTCGGTCACGGGCGCCAGCGCGTCGAGCACCGGGGTCAGCGCGTCGAGGACGGGCGTCACCGGGTCGAGCGCGGGCGACACCGCCCCGAGGACGGGGTTCACCACGGGGGCGACCGCCTCGACGACGGGCGTCGCGGCCGGCACGACCGCGTCGAGGACCGGCGTGGTCACGGGAGCGACGGCGTCGGTCACGGGCTGCACGACGGGCGCCACGGGCGCGACGACCTGCTCGACCACGGGAGCGGCCGGCGCGACGACCTGGTCGACCACCGGCGCGACGGGCCGCACGGCCTCCTCGACCACGGGCGCCGCCGGGGTCACGACCTTCTCGACGACCGGGGCGACCGGCTGGACGACGGGGGCGACGACGTCGCGCACGACGGGCTGGACGACGTCCTGCACGACCGGGTCGACGACGCTCTGGACCGTCGAGGTGACGGGCGACAGGACCTTGCCGAGGCCGAGCGGGTCGTCCGCAGCGGACGCGCCGCCCGCGGTCGCGACGGCGAACGCGAGGCCGGCACCGAGACCACCTCCGGCCACGAGCGCGCGCACGAGCCAGCGGCGGGCGGCTGGTGCGCGCCTGCCCTGCGCGTCGTGCGTCGCGTCCATCGTGCGCCCCGTAGGTCGTCGGTGCGGCGAAGAGGCGGGCCGGCAGGCCCGTCCGGGGTCACGGTAGGCATGCGCCGGTGACGCTCACCACCGGAGCGTCCGATTTCACCCGACGGTCGCCCCGAACACCAGCCCGAGCAGGTAGGTCGCCGCCGCGGCACCGAAGCCGATGCCGATCTGCCGCAGCGCCCGCGTGAGCGGCGAGGTCCCCGAGAGCAGGCCGACCGTCGCGCCGGTCGCCAGGAGCGCGACCCCCACGAGGAGCGCCGCCACGCCGACCGCGACGAACCCGGTCAGGCCGAAGAGGTAGGGCAGCACCGGGATGAGCGCGCCCGACGCGAAGAACAGGAACGACGACACCGCCGCCCCCATCGCCGTGCCGTGCGTCTCGTGCTCGTCCGCGCTGGGCGGCGGGGCGATCACCGTCTGCTGCGTGTACGTCGCCAGCACGTCGGCGGCGTGGTCCTCGGCCTCGGCGGGCGCCATGCCCCGCGCGCGGTAGACGAGCGCGAGCTCGTTCGCGTCGACGTCGAGGTCGGGCAGCGCCGCGGACGCCTGCGGGCTCGGCGTCGAGGCGTCGAGCAGCTCGCGCTGCGACCGCACCGACACGTACTCCCCCGCGCCCATCGACAGCGCGCCCGCGAGCAGGCCCGCGAGCCCCGAGAGGAGCACCGTGCTGTTCGACGCCCCCGACGCCCCGATGCCGAGGATCAGCGCGAGGTTGGACACGAGGCCGTCGTTCGCGCCGAACACGGCGGCACGGAACGTCCCCGACATGCGGTTGCGCCCGCGCGTCGCGAGGCCGCGCACGACCTCCTCGTGGATCCGCTCGTCGGCGGCCATCCGGGGCGTCGCGTCGGCGTCGGTCTCGTACGTCGAGCGCGCCTCGGCCCGCTGGGCGAGCGCGAGCACGAACACGCCGCCGAAGCGGCGCGCGAGCCAGCCGAGCGTCCGGGTGCGCCAGTCGCCCCGCAGCGGCTTGCCGACGTCGTCGCCGAGCAGGCCGAGCCAGTGCTGCTCGTGCCGCCCCTCCGCGTCCGCGAGCGCCAGCAGGATGTCGCGCTCCTCCCCGCTGCGACGGCTCGCGAGGTCGCGGTAGACGGCCGCCTCCGCGCGCTCGTCAGCGAGGAACCGGCGCCACCGCCGGATCTCCTGCGGCGTCGGTCGGTGCCCGACGACGGGGGCCGGGTCCCCGCCCGGCGTCACCCCGCGCGGGGTGCCGGCGGGCAGACCGGTGTGCGGCTCAGGCGTGGAGGACATGCCTCCATGATGGCGATCTTCGGCCGCGCCGTGTTGCGCGCGGCCGAACGCGGGGCCGGGGGTCCCCCCGACCGGTGTTCCGGGCGTCCCCAACCTCGGGCCCGCCCGTCGTCCGCCGTCGTGGTTGGATCGGACCATGACCACTGGAGAGAACGAGCTGTCCCGCCCCGAGGTCGACGCGCCGGAGGGCCCCGCGCCCACCGAGCTCGTCGTCGAGGACATCACCGTCGGTGACGGTCCCGAGGTGACGCCGGGCGCGACCGTGAACGTGCACTACCTCGGCGTCGAGTACGAGACGGGCGAGGAGTTCGACGCCTCGTGGAACCGCGGGCAGTCGATCAACTTCCCGCTGCGCAGCCTCATCGCCGGCTGGCAGCAGGGCATCCCCGGGATGAAGGTCGGCGGGCGGCGCAAGCTCGTCGTGCCGCCGGAGCTCGCCTACGGCCCCGCGGGCGGCGGCCACCGCCTGTCCGGCAAGACGCTGATCTTCGTCATCGACCTGCTCGGCGTGTCCTGACCGACCGCTGACTGCAGGAGGGCCCCGGTCGTCGACCGGGGCCCTCCTCCTGTCCGCCGCGCCGGGCGGCGCCGTCGGGCGATCAGGTCTACCGCGCCGGGCCGGGGCACGTGACCAGCGCGGCGTCCGTCTCCGGGGTGCCGGCACCGGGTGCCGGGCTCGGGGCCGGTCCGGCCGCCAGGTCGGTGTCCCGCTCGCGGCGGGCCGCCCGGAGGCGGACCACCGTGTCGACGAGGACACCGAGGAGGATCCCGCCGACGACCCCCACCACGACGGCGAGGAGCGGGCTGTCGCCGACCCACGCGGCGGCGAGCGTGCCGATGAGGACCGAGTAGGTGGCCCACGCGACCGACGCGACGGCGGACAGCGCCATGAAGCGCCGGCGCGAGAAGCCCACGGCACCCGCGGTCACGTTGACCGCCGTCCGCCCGACGGGCACGAACCGCGCGCCCAGGACGACGGACGCGCCGCGCCGGTCGAGGGAGCGGGTCGCCCAGGCGACGGCGCGCTGACCGCGGGAGCCGCGCAGCACCGGCAGCGCGCGCGTGCCGACCGCCCGGCCGAGCGCGTAGGCGAGCTGGTCGCCGCACCAGGCGCCGAGCGCCGCGACGAGCAGGACGAGCCCCCAGGCGACGCCCCCGCCGGACTGCGCCCCCACGGCGAGCATGACGATCACGGTCTCGCCGGGGATCGGCGGGAAGAACCCGTCCCCCGCGGTCGTCGCGAACAGCGTCGGCAGCGCCCACACCGAGTCGACGAGCGCGAGCAGCCACGCCTCGACCTGTCCCCACAGCTCCACGACCCACGCGACCATGCGTCCCAGCCTCGACCGCGCGACCGCCCGGCACCATGGGGTATCCCCCCGGTTCTCCCCTGAGGCGACCCCGACCGGGCGCCCGCGGACAGGTGGTCCGGCGACCCTCCGGTCCGGGGGACAATGTGGCTCGACGCATTCGCCTCCCCGCGCCGCAGCCGGCGGGCGGGGACGTCCGTGATCGAGGAGCGCTGTGATCACTGTCAGCACCGACGGCTCGTGCCTGAGGAACCCGGGCGGCGCCATCGGGTGGGCGTGGATCAACCACGACGGCACGTTCGACTCCGGCGGCGCCGTGAGCGGGACCAACCAGGTCGCCGAGCTGACCGCGCTGCTCCAGGCGGTCCGCGCGCACCCCGGTGCGGAGCCGCTCCTCATCGAGTCCGACTCGCAGTACGCCATCAAGTGCGCGTCCGAGTGGGTCGTCGCCTGGAAGCGCAAGGGGTGGCGCACCGCGGGCGGCCAGCCCGTGAAGAACCTCGAGCTCGTCCAGGCGATCGACCGGGTCATCACCGAGCGCGCCGGGCCCGTCCGGTTCCGCTGGGTGCGCGGCCACGTCGGCGACCCGTTCAACGAGCGCGCCGACCAGCTCGCGGGCCTCGCCGCCCAGGACTGGGCCGCGGGCCGGGGCGACCTCGACGGCACGCTCGTCCCCGAGCTCGGCGATCCCACGCGCCCGGCCGGCCGCGCGACCGGGCCGGCGCACGCCACGGCTTCCGCCGCGCACGCCCCGGCACCCAAGCAGCCGACGCCGGAGCCCGCGTGGGACATGGACACCCTGTTCGACTGACGGTCGGGGCGGGCTCGCGGTCGCGCATGATGGGTCCGTGACGACACGAACCCCTGCCGACCTCGTCCGTGAGTTCTTCGCCGTCGTGCGCTCGGGCGACGACCCGGCCCGCGCGGGCGAGTACCTCGCGCCCCTCGTCGCGGCGCACCAGGTGACGTCGGAGGCGCCGACGACGGTGCACCGGACTCCCGCGCAGTACGCCGAGCACGTCGAGGAGATGCGCGCCGCGTACGGGCGCTTCACCCTGACGGTCGACGAGCTCCTCGCGGACGGCGACCGCGTGTACGTCCGCTGGACCCAGCGCGGCCGCCACGTCGGCGAGGTGGACGATCGCGCGCCGACCGGGGCGGAGGTCGTGCAGGTCGCGAGCTGCGTCTACCGTGTCGCGGACGACCGCGTGGTGGAGTACTGGATGCAGATCGACCGGGCAGGGCTCGCGGCACAGCTCGCGGCGGCGACGGATCCTGCTGGGCCGTCGGCGGCGGGTGCGACGATGGTCCGGTGACCGTCCTGCCGAGCCCGAACCCGCGCCCGAGCCCGGTCCCAGCGCCGGCCGAGCTCGCGGTCGGCGACGGTCCCGTCCCGGTCGTGTACGCCGTGGTCGGTGAACCGCTCGTCCAGCGCGTCCGGTCGGACCGGCCCCTGGACCTGCACCTCACGCTCGGTCGGCTCTCCCGCGGGCCGTACGACCCGACGTTCCGCCGCACGCCGTCCGGGGACGTCTGGCGCACGACGCGGATGCCCGCCGGTCCCGCGACGTGCCGCCTCGTGCAGACCGGGCCGCGCGACGTCGTCGGGCACGCCTGGGGACCGGGCGCCCAGGAGGCGCTCGACGCCCTCCCCCACCTGCTGGGCGAGCACGACGACGACACCGGCTTCACCCCGCCCGCACCCCTGCGCGACGCGCACCGGCGCAGCCCGGGCCTGCGCATCCCCCGCACCGGTCGCGTGCTGGAGGCGCTCGTCCCCGCGATCCTCGAGCAGCGCGTCCAGACGGTCGCCGCGTGGCGATCGTGGGGCTGGCTCCTGCGCAAGTACGGCGAGCGAGCCCCGGGGCCCGCGGGCGACGCCGGGATGCTCGTCGTGCCCGACGCCGCCACGTGGGCGCGCGTCCCGTCGTGGGACTGGCACCGGGCGAACGTCGACCCGGGCCGCGCGCGGACCGTCGTCGCGGCCGCACGCGTCGCCCGCCGGCTCGAGGAGTGCGGCGCGCTGCTCGACGCGCAGGGCGCCGCCGCCGCGCACGCCCGGCTCCAGGCCGTCCCGGGCGTGGGCGTCTGGACCGCGGCCGAGGTCGCGCAGCGCGCGCTCGGCGACGCCGACGCCGTGTCCGTGGGCGACTATCACCTCGCCAAGGCGGTGGGCTGGGCGCTCGTCGGCGAGCGCGTCGACGACGACCGGATGCTCGAGCTCCTCGCGCCGTACTCGCCGCACCGCTACCGCGTCGTCCGGCTCCTGGAGCTCTCGGGCCGGGCGCACGCCCCGCGGCGCGGCCCACGCCTCTCGATCCAGGACCACCGCCTCCACTGACGGCCCGCGCACCTCGCCGAGGGCATGAAAGAGTCGCCGGAACCTGCCGTTCCGGCGACCGTTTCACGCACGCACGGTGTTACTCGGGGAGCGCGCACACCCCGTCGACGCAGACCGCGGCGTCGTCCGCGCCGACCAGCGTGAGCGACGGCGCGGTCTCGCGGTGCGGCGCGGCCGCGTCCGCGGCGCTCACGCTCATGAGCGTGGTGCGACGCGGGTTCGCGATGGAGTGGTAGAGGTTCGTCGTGGTGTCGGTCATCTGAGGCCTCCTCGTGGGATCACGGGCGCCGGTGCACGTGTGGAGCCGGCGTCGGTGCGGGCTGCGTCCCAGTCTCGGTGATACCGAGTCGCAGGTCCACCGCACCGGGGTGTGAGATACGTCGCTCTCCGTACCTGATCTCGCAGAGCGGACAGGTCAGGCGGCGTCGCGCTCCGCGACGGCCTGCTGCAGCACCTGGACGAAGACCGCCGGGTCCTGGGCCCCCGAGACGCCGTACCGGCCGTCGACGACGAAGAACGGCACCCCGTTGATCCCGTAGGCGCGCGCCTGGTCGATGTCCGCCTGCACGTCGTCCGCGTAGCGGCCGTCCTCCAGAGCCGCGACGACCTCGGCGCGGTCGAGACCGACCTCCGCCGCGAGGTCCGCGAGCTCCTGGACGCGGCCCACGTGGCGGCCCTCCTCGAAGTACGCCTTGAGGAGGCGCTCCTTCATCTCGACCTGCTTGCCGTGCGCCTTCGCGTGGTGCAGCAGCTCGTGGGCGGTGAGCGTCTTGGTGTGCTGGAGCGCGTCGAAGTCGTAGGCCAGGCCCTCGGCCGCGGCGAGCTGCGTCATCTGCCCGAGCATCTGCTCGACCTGCGCGCGGGGCATGCCCTTGTGCCCCGCGAGGAAGTCCACCTCGGTGCCGTCGAAGTCGACGGGAGTGTCCGGCGCCAGCTCGAACGAGTGGTACTCGATGTCGACCTGCGGGCCGTCACCGGCCTCGGCGAGCCGGCCGAGCGCCGTCTCGAGGCGTCGCTTGCCGACGTAGCACCAGGGGCACGCGACGTCGGACCAGATGTCGATCTTCACCGTGGGGGCCGACGCGTCGGCCGCGGCGGGGCTGTTCGTGGTCATGTGACCGTTCAACCATCTGGACGACCGCACGATTCCCTCGCGGACCTCGTCACGGCGTGACGTTCGCCGCACGGTAGAGGTCCTGCAGCACCATGATCTCCGCACCGTGGTGGATCAGCTCGCGGTTCATGTGCGCGACGAGGTGGACGAACGGCGCCTGCGCGTCGATCTCCGTCGCCTGGCTCAGCCCGACCGTGAACGCCCCCTCGTCCGGCAGCGCGTCCACCCCGGCCCGCCACCGGTCCACCTCGTGCCGCAACCCGGCGACCGCCGGTCCGACCTCGCCCGAGAACGTCACGGAGTCGCGGCGGCGCTCGTGCGGCCCGAACGTCCACTCCCACCGCTCGAAGAACGCCTCGGTGAGGTGCGCGACGAGCCACGCGATCGTCCGCGGCTGCGGCGAGTCCGGCCCGTCGGGCCACTCCATCACCCAGTCGCCGACCCCGAGCGTGCGCGACGTGCGCTCCGTGCCGCGACGCACGACGCGCAGCGCGTCCGGCCCCGGCTCCCACTCGAGCTCCGCCTGCGTCAGCGTCGCGAGCCGTTCCGCGACCTCGAGCCACGAGAACCCGAGCTGGCCGCGCACGACCGCGAGCGACGTCGGGACCGTGAGGATCGACCAGTCGAACTCAGGGCTGCCGTACGCGATCTCCCCGTCCGCCGTCTCGTGCACCATCTCGCTCCCCTCCCCGCGGCGCCGTCGCCGCCCGCCCGTCGGTGTCCGCTCGACGCTAGCCGGACCCACCGACGCCTGCGCGCGAGAATGGGTTCGGCCCGTCCCCCGTCCCCCGTCCCCCGGAGTCCTCGTGCGCGTCCGCCCCCGTACCGTCCTGCTCGTCGCGACCGGGATCGCCGTCGTCCTGCTCGGCGCCCTCGTCGTGTTCCTCGCGATCAACGGGGTCGACGGCGTCCCCGGCTGACCCGGCCGACGCGCGCTCCGGGCGTCTCGGGGTGATGCTGCTGGAGGACACCACCAGGAAGGCCGACCCGTGACCACGACCGACACCACCCCCGACCCGCAGCTCGTCCTCGTGCGCCACGGGGAGACGGAGTGGAGCGCGAGCGGCCGCCACACCGGCCGGTCCGACATCCCGCTCACGGTCGCCGGCGAGCAGCAGGCGGTCGCGGCGGGCGTGTGGCTGCAGGGGTGGGCGGACCGCCGGGGGCGACGCCGCGCCGTCGTGCGCACGAGCCCGCGGCAGCGCGCTCGACGCACCGCCGACCTCGCCGGGTTCCCCGACGCGGAGACCGACGACGACCTCGCCGAGTGGGACTACGGCCCCGTCGAGGGCCGGACCGCCGTCGACGTCGGCGAGCAGCTCGGCCACGAGTGGCTGATCTTCCGCGACGGCGTCAACGTGCTCGCCGCCGCGAACGGGCACCGCGGCGAGGAGCTCTCCGCGGTGGCCGACCGGGCCGGACGCGTGCTCGGTCGCGTCGAGCCGACGCTGCAGGGCGGCGACGACGTCGTGCTGTTCGCCCACGGGCACCTGCTGCGCGTCCTCGCGACCGTGTGGCTCGGGATCGACCCGGGGCTGGGCGCGCGGTTCGAGCTCGGCACGGCCGCGATCTGCCTGCTGGGCTACGGCCACGGGCTGCGCACGGTCGAGGGCTGGAACCTCTCCGCCCAGGCCTGAGACCCGGCGAGCCCACCGGCGGGACGGCCCTCCCCGTGCGGACCGCGAGGTGGCACGATGCTGCCCATGGGTCTGAGCGAGAAGCACCTCACCGAGGGCGAGCACGTCGTCATGGAGCTCAAGGAGCATGCGAAGGCGCTGTTCTGGCCGTTCGTGCTGCTGGTCGTGCTCGTCGCGGCGGTCGTCGTGACGGTCGTGCTCGTCCCGATCGACGTCGTCCGCTGGGTCGTCGCGGGCCTCGCCCTCGTCGCGGCGGTCGTCTGGGTGTTCGTGCCGTGGCTGCGCTGGCGGACCACGGAGTACACCGTGACGAACAAGCGCATCGCGATGCGCTCGGGCATCATCACGCGCACCGGGCGGGACATCCCCCTGTACCGCATCAACGACGTGAACTACGAGAAGGGCCCGATCGACCGGCTCTTCGGCTGCGGGACGCTCGTCATCTCGGACGCGACGGACAAGCCGGGGCTGAACCTGCACGACGTGCCCGACGTCGAGAACGTGCAGGTCCGCCTGCACGACCTGCTCTTCACCGCCGACGACGGCTCCGACGACGGCGAGTGGCCGCCGAACGAGCCGCCGCGCGGCCCGCGCGCCCCTCGCATCCCGCGCGCGGAGCGCTGACCGCACGGCCCGCCGACGCCCTGCGAGGAGCGCCGGCGGGCCGTGCGTGGCCGGTGCCGGAGGGTCAGCGGCTGCCGTCCGCGGAGAGCGAGACGATCGCCGAGATCGACGGGACGTACGCCGTCGAGGTGTGACCCGCTGCGACCCACGCCCCGTACGACGTGCGCACCGTGCCGTTGCTGACGTACTTGACGACGACGCGCGCGTACGTGCAGTTGATGTTCGTCACCCGCGCGGTGGTCCCGGACACGCTGGGCCCGGAGACGCTGCACCCGACGACGGCGGCGGAGGCCGCGGGGGCGGTCAGGGCGACCGCACCGGTCGCGAGGAGACCTGCCACGAGGGCGGAGCTGAGGAACTTCTTCATGTCGTGCTCCCTGCTTGATCGACATTGATACGAGTGAGCGCTCAGCAGGGAGCGTAGTGGAGCACCGCCGGTTTGTCAGCGGTCCGCATGAATCCGTCGCCACACCGCTCCGTGTTGCGTCGCCGCAGGTGGGAGGCGTGCCTGCTCAGTCCTCGATGCGCCGCCCGGCCGCGATCTCGGCGCGGGCCAGCATCTCGCCGGTCAGTGCGACGTCGCCCTCGAGGTGCGCGACGAGCAGCCGGCGTGCGACGTCGGCGGCACGCTCCGGGTCCGCACCGCGCGCGTTCCACGCCCCGAACCAGTCGGCGAGCGTCACGCCGTGCTCGGGCCGGTAGCAGACCGTCACCGCGTCCCCCGCCTGCAGCTCGCCGTTCCGCACGACCCGCAGGTACGCGCCGGTCCGGTTCGCGACGGTGAAGCGCTTGACCCACCTGTCCTCCCCGAGCCGCCGCGCGAACGTCGAGCACGGCGTGCGGGGCTGGGTGACCTCGAGCAGCGCCGTGCCCACGGACCAGCGCTCCCCGACGACCGCCTCGCTCACGGGGATGCCCCGCACCCGCAGGTTCTCGCCGAACAGTCCCGGCGGGATCTCGCGCCGGAGCTGCCCGACCCACCAGTCGGCGTCGTCCTGGCCGTACGCGTACACGGCCTGCTCCTCGCCCCCGTGGTTCGCGCGGTCGGCCTGGAGGTCGGCGTAGAGGCCGAGGCGTCGGACCTTCACCGGGCCGTCGACGGGCCGCTTGTCGATCGCCGTGACGCCGACGGGGCCGGCGTCCGGCAGGAGGGCGTGCACGCGGCACACCGCGAGGACCTCGCCGGTCGGGGCGCTGCTCGCGAGGGCGGTCACGGGCGCCGCGCCGGGAGACGTGGGATGGGCGGTCGGCGAGGCGGGCGCTGCGGGAGACATCCCTCGATTCTCTCAGCGCGACGTGGCCGAGGACACCGGGGACCAAGGTCACGGGACCGGTCTCACCCCGCACGGGTAGCGTCGGCGGCATGAGCGCCACCCGTCCCTCGCGCTGGGAGCAGAAGACCGCGGCCGACCCGTCTCACTCCACCTGGTACGTCGAACGCTTCCGGGCGATGGCCGCACGCGGCGCCGACCTCGCCGGCGAGGCACGCCTGGTCGACGCCATGCTGCCCCGCGGGTCGCGCGTGCTCGACGCCGGGAGCGGGCCGGGGCGCGTGGGCGCAGAGCTGTTCGCGCGCGGCCACACGGTCGTCGGGGTCGACGTCGACCCGGTGCTGGTCGAGGCGGCGCGCGCCGACCACCCGGGGCCCGACTGGCGGGTGGGCGACCTCGCCGAGCTCGACCTGCCCGCCGAGGGCGTCACCGAGCCGTTCGACGCGATCGTGTGCGCGGGCAACGTCGTGACGTTCCTCGCGCCGGGCACCGAGGTCGAGGTCCTGCGCCGCTTCCGGGCGCACCTCGCCCCGCACGGTCGCGCCGTCGTCGGCTTCGGCACCGGGCGCGGCTACGCGCCCGAGCGGTTCCTGGCCGACGCCGCGGAGGCGGGGCTGCGCCTCGACGTCGCCCTCGCGACGTGGGACCTGCGCCCGTGGACCCCGGACGCCGACTTCCTCGTCGCCGTGCTCGCCGTCGACGCCGCGGGCTGAGAGCCCGGGCCGACGGCTCGCCTCAGGCGGGCGTGAAGGTGAACGTCACGGCCCCGCCCGAGCTCCCCGGCTCGCCCTCCACGTCGTCGACGTGGAGCATGCCCGCGCCGTGCAGGTCGATCGCGTCCCCGAGGTCGGCCCGCAGGACGTCCTCGCCGCGCGGCGAGCGGACCGCGAGCTGCGCGAGCGCGCGCCCCGCGCCGACGCCGACGCGCATCACGCCCACCCGCACGTCGGCGAACTCCGCCTGCGCTCCCTGCGGCACGCGCGCCCGGCGCACCTCGTCGTTGCCTGCCATGCGTCAGCCTCCCGAGTAGACGGAGTCGAAGTTCTCCTTGTACTCCTGCTCGGTGAGCCACAGGTCGCCGACCTTCTGCTCGCCGTCCAGGGTGCCGCCACCCGGTCCCCACGGGTTGACGACGTGGATCTTCATCTCGCCGTCGATCTCCTTGACCTCGGTGACGACGTAGGCGTGGTTGGGCACGATCCGGCTGTCGTCGACCTCGTCCTCCCACCACCAGAACGCGTCGTCGTCCTCGGTGCCCACGGCGACGGGCCCGTCCTTCAGCCGGTCCTGGATGTCGGAGAGGCTGAGCTCGCCCGACCGCTCGGCGGGGCGGCCGGTGATCGCCTCGAACGCGTCGTCGGAGTGCCCGCCGTCGATGTCCTCGTAGTCGCCGCCGAAGTACTCGGCCGCCGCCTTCTCGTAGATCGACACCCAGTTCGGCTCGCCGTTCTGGCCGCCGACGCCGTTCTCCGGGACCGTCGCCTCCACGACGATCTCGACCGGCTCGCCGTCCTTGTACATCGTCACGGTGTACGTGCCGTCGTCGTTGAGCCGGATGTGCTCGCGCAGGAACTCCGGGTCGGTCGTCGCGACGGCGCCCAGGCCGGCGAGGAACCAGCAGTCCCCGACCTGGCCCTGGTTGATGTCGTCGAGCGAGAAGTCCTCGTTCTCGAGGTCGATCGGCGGGACGTCCTCGTAGTCGCCGAGGTCGTCGGTGAGGCCCGGGTCCCCGGGCCGGTCGCCGTCCTCGCCCGGGGTGCTGCGGTCGCCGCCGCCCCCGCCGGAGCCGCCACCGGACCCGCCAGCGCCGTCGGTGCTCGCGCCCTCCTGCTGGTCCGCCTGGCGCACGACGGCGGTCGCCGCGTCGCCGAGGACCGCCCCGACCGCCGCGACGGCCGGGCCGTGCGACGTGGACCACTCGCCGCGCAGCGCGTCGCCGTCCGGACCCTCCCAGGGGCTCGACGTCACCAGCGCGTCGAGCTCGCCGCGCAGCGACGTCAACCTGTCGGCGGCCTCGGACAACCGCTGTCCGAGCTGTCGCAGCTGTGCGACGTCCGCCCCGTACATCCCGCTCATGCTCTCCCCCTCGCCCGCAGGTCGCCGAGACGGTACCGCCGTCCGCCGACGCGGGTCCATGGGGCGCGCTCCCCATCCCCGCGCGGGCCGCACCTCTGACCTCGGGTCGGTGCGCGCTGGTAGCGTCCCCCGCGGACGACGCACGCGACGACCGAGGGGGACCATGACGGAGCAGGCCTGGACACCGCGCCAGGGCGCGACGACGCGCACCGCCGGGGCGGTGCTCGCGCTGGGCGCCCTCGCCACGCTCGCCGCGTGCGGCGGCGACGCCGAGCCGACGGAGCCGCCGCCCGCACCGGACGCCGTCGCGGGGTACGAGGAGGCCCGGCAGGACGTCCTCGCCGCCGTCCAGGACGTCTACGGCGCGGACGGCTGGGCCGACGACGACGGGGGCGCCTCGGCGACGGCGCAGGACGACGGTCGCTGCGTCGTCTTCCTTCCCGACGCCCGGGCCACGCCGGGGGGCGCGGACGCGTACGGCCTGCTCGCGGACGTCCCCGACGCGATCGCCCCGGTGCTCGACGAGCACGGTTTCGGCGCACCCTCGGGCGTCGTCGAGGCCGAGCACGGCGGGTCCGCCTCGGTCGAGGCCGAGGACCCGGCGGGGTGGTCGGTGCGCGTCACCGCCGACGGCGACCTGGTCCGCCTCGACGTGTCCGGCCCGGTCGACCTCGACCCGTGCGACGAGGCCGGTCTCCCGGAGCTCGGCTGAGCCGTGCCGTCGTACCGCGTGACCCTCGCCGTGGGCCTGCTGCGCCCGGGCGCCGACCCCGAGGCCGTGCTGCCCGCCGCCGCGGCCGCGGCGCGCGACCTGACGACGGTCGAGGCGTACGACGTCGGCGTCGTGCGCGGCGAGGCGCGCGTCACCGTCCGCTTCCTCGCCGACACGGACGCCGCCGCGCACACGGTCGCCGACGCGGTGGAGGCCGGCGTGCGCGCCCACGCCGCGACGTCGGGCGGCCGCCTGACCCGCCGCTGGGGAGCGCGCTGGCACCCCGCCTGACCGCCGTCGGCCCGGGACACCACGCCGGGCCGTCCGCCGCGCGACGAGGGCACGGGACCGGTTCAATGGACGGACCTGTCACCGACGCCGGGGAGGCGCACCCGTGGCCACGAGGACCGGCCTGTTCCGTCGCAAGTCCGTCGAGGACTCGCTCGCGGCGATCGACGACCCGGAGCGCTCGCTCAAGCGCAGCCTGACGTCCTGGGACCTCGCGGTCCTGGGGGTCGCGGTCGCGGTCGGCGCGGGCATCTTCTCCGTCGGCGCGACGGCCGCCGCGAACTACGCCGGGCCCAGCGTCATCGTCTCGTTCGTCATCGCGTCGATCGTGTGCGCCCTGGCCGTCATGTGCTACGCCGAGTTCGCCTCCGCGATCCCCGTCGCCGGGTCGGCGTACACGTTCTCCTACGCGACCATGGGCGAGCTCGTCGCGTGGATCATCGGGTGGGACCTCATCCTCGAGATGCTGCTCGCGTCGGCGGTCATCGCGAAGTTCTGGGGCGTCTACCTCGGTGACGCGTTCGGGCTGTTCGGCATCGACCTGCCGCTGACCGTCCCGATCGGTCCGGTCGACCTCGAGTGGGGCCCGGTGTTCATCGTCGCGGTGTTCACCACGCTGCTCGCGATCGGCACCAAGCTCAGCACGCGCGTCAACAGCGTGTTCACCGTCATCAAGGTCGGCATCACGCTGTTCGTCATCGTCGTCGGGTTCTTCTTCGTCGACGCGTCGAACTACTCGCCGTTCGTGCCGCCCGCCCAGCCCGCGCCGGAGCAGACCGCGCTCGAGCAGCCGCTCGTCGGCTTCCTCACGGGGCTCGAGCCCACGACGTACGGCGTCATGGGCCTGCTCGCGGGCGCCGCGCTCGTGTTCTTCGCGTTCATCGGGTTCGACGTCGTCGCGACCACGGCCGAGGAGGCCAAGGACCCGCAGCGCACGCTCCCGCGCGGCATCCTCGGCGGCCTCGCGATCGTCACGGTCCTGTACATCCTCGTGACGCTCGTCGTGACGGGCATGGTGTCGTACACCGAGCTCGCGGAGTCCGACGCGCCGTCGCTCACGACTGCGTTCATCCTCGTGGGCGCCGACTGGGCCGGACGGGTCATCTCCGTGGGCATCCTCGTCGGCCTGACGACGGTGATCATGGTGCTGCTCCTCGGGCTCACGCGCGTCGTCTTCGCGATGAGCCGCGACGGCCTCCTTCCTCGCGGCATCTCCCGGACCTCGCACCGGTACCACACGCCGATCCGCCTCCAGGTGGGGGTGGGGGTCGTCGTCGCCCTCATCGCCGGGCTGTCCCAGGTGGAGCTTCTCGAGGAGATGATCAACATCGGGACGCTCTCGGCGTTCGTCCTCGTGAGCTTCGGCATCCCGGTCCTGCGCCGCTCGCGCCCCGACCTGCAGCGCTCGTTCAAGGTCCCGTGGTCGCCCGTGCTGCCGATCGTGTCGGGCGTCGCGTGCCTGTGGCTCATGGCGAACCTCACGACCCTCACGTGGCTCCGGTTCCTCGGCTGGGTCGTGGTCGGGCTGATCATCTACGGGTTCTACGGCTACCGGCACTCCGTCGCGGGCCGGGACCCGCTGAAGGGCGACGTCGCCGCGTAGGCGCCGACGCGTCGGTGTCGCCCCCAGAGGTACCGTGGGCGCGCATGAGCGCTCCGGAGACCGCGATCACGGCCGACCTCGTCCGCGAGGCGCTGGAGGAGCAGCACCCCGACCTCGCCGTACTGCCGCTCCGCGAGGTCGCCGGTGGTTGGGGGAACCAGATGTGGCGGCTCGGCGACGACCTGGCCGTCCGGGTGCAGCGCATGGACCCGACGCCGGAGCCCCAGCTCAAGGAGCGGCGGTGGCTGCCCGTGCTCGCGCCGCACCTCCCGCTCCCCGTGCCGACGCCGGTGCGGCACGGCGAGCCGTCCGCGCGTCTCCCGCGGCACTGGACGGTCATGACCTGGGTCTCCGGCGAGCCGCTGGACCACGGCACGATCACCCGGGGCGCGCACGCCGCCGACGCGCTGGCGGGCTTCCTCCGGGCGCTGCACGTCGCGGCGCCCGCCGACGCGCCGACGTCCACGGACCGGGGCGCCCACCCTCGCGACGCCACGGACGGCTTCGAGGGGTTCCTGCGCGCCGTCGCCCCCGACGACGCCGCCGACGTCCGGGCGGTCTGGGCCGACGCCGTCGCGGCCACCGCGTGGGAGGTGCCGCCCGTGTGGGTGCACGGGGACCTGCACCCCGCGAACGTCGTCGTCGCGGACGGGACGCTCGCGGGCGTCGTCGACTTCGGCGACCTGTTCGCGGGCGACCCCGCGTGGGACCTCGCCGCCGCCTGGGTGCTGCTGCCCGCGGGCACCGCCGCGCGCTTCTTCGACGCCTACGGGCGCGCCGACGACGCGACGGTCCGGCGCGCCCGCGGGCTGGCGGCGCTCAAGGCCCTCTTCCTCCTGCTCATGGGGCAGAACGGGGACCGCGGGCTGCCCGGCGGCAAGACCCGCTGGGGGCCCGCGGGCCGCGTAGCGCTCGACCGCGTCCTCGCGGGCTGACGCTCACCGGACGGCCAGGGCCTCCGTCGGTGAGAGCCGCGCCGCGCGCTCGGCCGGGTAGAACCCCGCGACCACGCCGACGACGACGGTCGCGACGAGGCCGCCGAGCGACGCCCAGGCCGGGACGTGGGTCGGCCACGCGCGCAGCGCCGCGTACGCGGTGGTCGCGACGACGCCCAGCACGACCCCCGCCGTCCGGATCGAGGCGTCGTGCGACGAGGCTCCGACGTCCGGCGACCCGCTGCTGCTCGAGCAGCTCGTGCGCAACCTCGTCGAGAACGCCGAGCGCTACAACCTCCGCCACGACGGCTGGGTGCGGGTCGCCACGCGGTCCGACGCCGGCGGCGACGCCGTGCTCGAGGTCGTCGACCCCGGTCCGCCCGTCGCGCCCGACGACCTCCCGGGCCTGTTCGAGCCCTTCCGGCGGCTGGGCGGCGAGCGCACCGGCGACGGCACGGGGAGCGGGCTCGGGCTGTCGATCGTCCGCGCCGTGGTGGGCGCCCACGGCGGTTCCGTCACGCTCGCCGCGCGACCCGAGGACGGCCTCGTCGTGACCGTCCGGCTCCCCGGCGAGGTCTACGACGAGGTCCCGGCGTCTCCGCGTCTCGGATAACGGACATACCCGATGAATCGTCTCACCTCGGCGCTTTACTGCGGACGACCGATCAACACTGAGGGGGATTGATGCGAAAGGTCATGACGGCGGTCATCACTGCCACGCTCGCCGCGGGTGTCGCGCTCGGAGCGGCTGGCCCCGCCAGCGCGACGATCAGCTACCCGTCCGTGGGAGGCACGTGGGACCACGGCGCCGACGCCAAGGACGTCTGGTCGCACTACTACCACGGCAGCCGGGTCCACAAGTCCTCGACCTACGGGGAGAACGGGCTCCGCAGCTCCGGTTGGGTCTCCGCGGGGAAGTGGTCGTACCAGTGGGACGAGGTCCGTTGGTTCGGGAACAAGGCGTACTACGACGTCAAGTAGTTCGACTCACGTGCTGCCGAGCGTCCGGACGCCGTCGCTCGGCGGCACGCGGGCCCGCCCGTCCCCGACGACCGCAGTGATCGGAGCATCATGTCTCTTCGCAGGTCGACGCGGCGACGCGTCGCCGCGGCGGCTCTCGCCGCCCTCGTCCCGCTCCTTGCCGCGTGCGGCACCCCGGGTTCCGTCGGGTCGAGCGTCGACGACGGGACGGCCGTCGACGTTCCCGCGTTCGACGGCCCCTACGCCGCCGAGTTCACGGCCTTCTACTCCGACGCCGGGTCCGACTTCGCTCGTCAGGCGCTCGCCGACGAGGAGATCACGGACGCGGAGTACGCGGAGATGGAAGAGAAGTTCCGCACGTGCCTCGAGGCGGAGGGCGTGACGTTCTCCGGCTTCGAGCCCGACGGGTCGTACGAGGCCTCGCCCCTGCCGGACGGGAGCGACCCGTACGAGGTCGTGAAGGCCTGCGAGCGTGAGTCGGGCGCCGACACGGTCGGGGCGCTGCACGACATCATGGCGTCCAACCCGGACAACCTCGACGTCCCGACGATCATGGCGGAGTGCCTGGTCCGTCGCGAGGTCGTACCGGCGGGCTACGCGGCAGACGATTACCTCACCGACATGGAGGGGCGGTTCTCCGACCTCGCCGCCCTGTCGACCGAGCTCCGCGAGGCGCTGACGTCGTGCTCGAGCGACCCGCTCGGCCTGGCCGGTGAGTGAGGGTCGCAGCCCGGCCACGGTGGGCCTGTGGGTGCTCGGCGCAGTGACGCTCGTCGCCGTGGGGGTCGTTCTCGGTGCCGCGTGGACGTCCCCGGCCGTCCCCGCAGCCCTTCGACCTCCCGCTCCCATCACCACCTTCGAGGTCCGGTCCGCGACGTTCGACGACGTCCGCTCCGTCCGGCTCGCCGTCGCCCGTGGCGAGGAGTCGGGGCTGGCATCACCCGGTAGCGGTCTCGTCACACGCTTCGACTGCCGTCCCGGCTCGACCATCGAGTCCGGGACCGCGCCGCTCTGGCTCGACGACGCACCGGTCGTCGCGCTCGCGACGACGCTCCCGCTGTGGCGGGACCTTCCGGTCGGCACCCAGGGCAACGACGTGCGGGCGCTGCAGGAGGAGCTGACGCGTCTGGGGCACCCGGTCGAGGCCACCGGAACGCTCGGCACGAAGACCCTGCGTGCCGTCAACGCACTCTTCGACGACCTCGGCGACCCCTCCGCCCTCACCTCCGTTCCGCGATCTCGTTTCCTCTGGATCCCCGGACCCTCGGTCACCGTCGCGGAGTGCTCGGTCACGACAGGGAGCCGGCTCGAGGCCGGAGCGGAGCTCGTCGTGACGCCCGGCACGCTGGCAGGCGTCGCACTGCGCGACGGAGCGCCGTCCGACCTCGTCGCCGGGGCGCGCACGCTCCGTGTGGACGGGATCGACGTCGCGGTCGAGCCGCAGAACCCGGTCACCGACCCAGCACTGCTCGCACAGCTCGACGCTGCGCCCTCGCTCCAGCAAGCAGGCACGGGCGACGAGGCGCCGGTCGGTCAGCTGCGGTTGGCAGAACCGGTCGACGTGTCGGTCGTCCCACCGTCCGCCGTGATCACGGCACCTGACGGGACGACCTGCGTGACCACGGACGCCGTGCCCCACAGGCTGCGGGTCGTCGGGTCCGAGCTCGGGCAGACGTTCGTCCTGTTCGACGGCACCCCGCCGACCGCCGTCGACACGTCGCCCCGGCCGGACGCCCCGTGCGCGTGACGGCGACCGGCCTCGGGCACCACTTCCCCCGGCGCCCCTGGCTCTTCCGCGGGCTCGACCTCGATCTGCGGCCAGGTCGCACCTACGCGCTCACCGGTCCGTCGGGGTCGGGCAAGAGCACCCTGCTCGGCCTGCTCGCCGGGTGGGAGGAACCCCGCGAGGGCACCGTCGCGCGGGACGGCATCGAGCGGACCGGATGGGTGTTCCAGAACCCGCACGGGACGCCGCGACGCTCGGCGCTCGACCACGTCGCGCTCCCGCTGCTCGTCCGGGGGCTGCACCCCCGAGAGGCGGAGCGACGAGCCGCCGACCTCCTGAGCAGGTTCGGGCTCGACGACATCGCGCAGCAGCAGTTCCGCCGCCTCTCGGGCGGGGAGGCGCAGCGCCTGATGCTGGCACGAGCCATCGCGTCGGAACCGGGCCTCCTGCTCGTGGACGAGCCGACCGCCCAGCTCGACCTGCCGACCGCCCGCACCGTCAACGAGTCCCTCGGTGCGCTGCGCTCGCCCGGGACGATCATCGTCGTCGCGACCCACGACGCCGCGACCCGCGACTCCTGCTCGGACCACGTCGACCTGACGCTGGACCCCGCCGCATGAGGCTGCGCTCGATCCTGCGCGAGGCGTGGCGCAACGCTTCCACAGGCACCGCACGCTGCGTCACGCTGGCGCTGGTGCTGATCGGCCTGGTGGTGACCGCGACGGTCGCCGAGATCTCGACCGTGGCGACGCTCGAACAGCAGGCCGCGGACTTCCGGGCGGCGGGTGGGTCGGTCCTCACGATCTCGGCACCGGGCCGGGTCGACGGCGCGCGGTGCGAGTCGTTGCGCGATCTGCCCGGAGTGCACGCCGCGGGTGCGCTCACCGTCCGACCGGACGAGCCCGTCGCCGCCGTCGCCCTTCCCGGTGCCCCGATGCCCGCCGCCGACGCGAGTCCAGGGTTCCCGGCCGTCGTCGGCGCCACGACCGACGGCGGGCCGGGCCTGATCCTGACTGACGACGCCGTCGCGACGCTCGGCCTCGAGCTCGGCGACCGGCTCTCCGCGACGACCGGGACGTCTCGCCTCGCGGGCACCTACGCCTACCCTCGCGACGGGCGGAGGGACGGGTACGGCTATCTCGCGGTGAGCGTCACCGGGTACCGCGCACCCTTCGACGAGTGCTGGGTCGAGGCGTGGCCGATGACCACGGAGCTGAACCCCCTCCTCTTCACCGTGCTCCGGCCGGGCGGCGATGCCGACGACGTCCCCCAGGTGCAGCAGCTCAACTCCACGCTGGGTTCCGGGCTCGATGGCGCGGGGCTGTTCCACGAGCGCGTCACCCGGTTCGGAGGGCTCCTCGTCGGGCTGATCGCTGCCGCCGTGGCCCTCGTCACCGTACGGGCTCGCCGGGTGGAGCTCGCCACGGCCCTCCACGACGGGATGCGACGGCGTGACCTGTGGACGATCGTGTCGCTGGAGTCGGTGCTGTGGACCGCTCCGGCGGTAGCTGTCGGGATGTCGCTCTCCCTCGCCTGGTTCGGCCGGGACGGCGACCTGCTGGTCGGCGCGATCCTCGGTGCGCGCGTGACCCTGTCCGTGCTGGCGGGTGCCGTGGGAGGCGTCGCCGTCGCCCTGGCCACGACGCGCGAGAAGGACCTGTTCGCCTACGCGAAGGACCGATGACCACACCGACGCCGCACACAACCTACGCAACCGTAGGTTACGGTGGCGTAGTGAACACTCTGGCGACGAGGCCGTGGACCGCCCGCTACGCTCCCGGCGTCCCGACGGACGTCGCGGTGCCCGACGAGCCGGTCACGGCCGCCCTCTACCGCGCGGCCGAGCGCTGGCCGGACCGCGTCGCGGTCGACTTCTTCGGCGCGACCACGACCTACGCCCGGCTCGTCGCGCAGGTCGAGCGCGCCGCGAGCGCCCTGCACGACCTCGGCGTGCGCCACGGCGACCGCGTCGCGCTCGTGCTGCCCAACGGGACGTCGCACGTCGTCGCGTTCTACGCCGTCCAGCGCCTCGGCGCCGTCGTGGTCGAGCACAACCCCACCTACACCGCCGACGAGCTCGCCCACCAGCTCGCCGACTCCGGCGCGAGCGTCGCCGTCGTGTGGACCAAGACCGTCCCCGCCGTGCTCGACGCCCGCGCGCACGCGGCTGGCCTGCGCACCGTCGTCGGGCTCGACATCGCGCGCGACCTGCCCCGCGGGAGCCGCCTCGCGCTGCGCCTGCCCGTCGCGCGGGCGCGCGCCCAGCGCGACGCGCTGCGCGGCCCCGTCCCCGCGGGCGTCCCCGACTGGCACGACCTCGTCCGCCGTGCGCGGGCGCTCCCCCCGGCGCTCCCCCACCCGGGCGCCGACGACGTCGCGCTCCTCCAGTACACGGGCGGCACCACGGGCACGCCCAAGGGCGCGGTGCTCACGCACCGCAACCTCGTCGCCAACGTCGTGCAGGGCCAGGCGTGGGCCACGTTCGAGGAAGGTGCCGAGACCGTCTACGGCGTGCTGCCCTTCTTCCACGCGTTCGGGCTGACGTTCTGCCTCACCCTGCCTGCGCGCATCGGCGCGACGCTCGTCGCGTTCCCGAAGTTCGACCCGCAGGCGTTCGTCGCCGCGCAGGCGCGCCGCCCCGCGACGTTCCTGCCCGGCGTCGCGCCCATGTTCGACCGCATCGTCGCCGCCGCCGCGGACGCGCCCGGGCCGGGCTCCGACCTCACCTCGATCCGCCTCGCGTTCGCGGGCGCGATGCCCATCACGGCGGAGACCGCACGGCGCTGGGAGGACGCGACGGGCGGCCTGCTCATCGAGGGCTACGGCATGACCGAGACGTCCCCGATCTCGCTCGGCAACCCCTGCTCCGACGACCGCCGCCCCGGGACCCTCGGCCTGCCCTTCCCCAGCACGGAGATCCGGGTCGTCGACGCCGACGCGCTCGACGCGGGCGTCCTGCGCGACGCCGACCCCGAGCCCACCGACGACCCTGCCGCACCGCGCACCGTGCGCGGCGAGCTGCTCGTGCGCGGCCCGCAGGTGTTCCGCGGCTACTGGAACCGCCCCGAGGAGACCGCGCACCAGCTCCTCGACGACGGCTGGCTGCGCACGGGCGACGTCGTCCGGGTCGCGCTCGACGGCCCCGACGCCGGGCTCGTCACGCTCGTCGACCGCATCAAGGAGATGATCGTCACCGGCGGGTTCAAGGTGTACCCCTCCCAGGTCGAGGACCACCTGCGCGGGATGCCGGGCGTCCGGGACGTCGCCGTCGTGGGCGTCCCCGGCAGCGGCTCGGACGAGCACGTCGCGGCCGTCGTCGTGCTCGACGACGCCGACGACGCCGGCTCGCCCCCGCGCGTCGACCTCGCCGCCGTGCGCGAGTGGGGCGAGAAGCGCCTGGCCCGCTACGCCCTTCCCCGCACGCTCGCCGTCGTGCCGGAGCTGCCGCGCTCCCAGATCGGCAAGGTCCTGCGCCGCGTCGTCCGCGAGGACCTCCTGCACCGCGACGACGTCGAGCACCACCGCGCCTGACAGCCCGCGCCGACCCGCCGACCGCCGAGGCAGACCCCCGGCCCGCCGAGGCAGACCCCCGGCCCGCCGAAGTAGACCCCTGGTCACGCGAGGTAGAGCCCTGGCCCGCCGAGGTAGAGCATGGTTGCCCGAGGTAGAGCCCTGGTCCCCCGAAGTAGAGCCGTGGTCCGCCGAAGTAGAGCCCAGGTCGTCCTCGACGCAGCCGGTCGCCCGCTGCAGTCGGATCGCCCGTCGGCGTAGTCCCTGATGTCCGACGGCGGGCCGCGCGGGCGTGTCACCCGGGCGAGCGAGGACCAGGGCGAGACGACGTCGGGCGGGGTGGGTGGTGGTGCCGCGTCGTGGTCGGGCCTGGCGGGAGCCGCGAGGAACGAGCGGCGGATGGTAGAC
>NZ_JBQEMZ010000027.1:0-43882 GCF_052044445.1 Cellulosimicrobium sp. 22598 | reverse complement strand
CGACCGCACCACCTTCTCGATCGCGTCCGCAGCCAGCACCGCCAACCGCTCCGCCGGAGCGATCACGACCTCCATCACTTCACCTTTCGACGGCCGACGAGGGCAGCGCCCACCGCGGCGACGGGGACGTCCGCCGGAGCGAGCGAGACCCGCTCGGCGAGACGCAACGAGGACAGGAACGGGGACGTGCTCGACTGCGCGTCGAGCGCAGCGCGCACGGCGTCGAGGAGCGGCTGCCCCAGGGCGGACACGCCGCCGCCGAGCACGACGTGACGGACGTCGACCGTCAGCTCGAGGATCCGCACCGCCGAGGCGACGGCGGACGCGAACTCGTCCTTGATCCGGATCGCCTCCGGGTCGCCCGCGGCGGCCGCCTCGAAGAGCTCCGCCGGCGCGGGTCGACCGTGGCGCGACGGCCACCGCGCGGACACCGCGGAGCCGGAGGCGTAGACCTCGACGCACCCCCGCTGGCCGCACGCGCACTCGGGCCCGTGCGGGTCGATCGGGATGTGCCCGATCTCGCCCGCCGCGCCGCTCACGCCCCGCCGCAGCTCACCACCCAGCACGATCCCGGCAGCGAGACCGGTCCCCAGCGCGAGGAACGCGAGGTCCGACCCGTCGTCCCCGCGCAGGTGCGACGCACCGAGCGCGGCGACGTTGAGGTCGTTGTCGACCTGGACCGGGACACCACCGAGCTCCGCCGACAGCGCCTCGGCGAGCGCGAAGCGCCCACCCTCGATGCCGAGGTTGACGGCGTGCATGACCGAGCCGTCCTCGGGGTCCACCAGTCCCGGCACGCCGACGCCGACGCCGTCGACGTCCTCGAGCTCGGCACCCGCGCGGCGCACCACCTCGCGGACGGCACGGGCCGCGCTGGACACGACGCCCTGCGGCCCGCGCACCGTGGGCAGGCGCAGGGTCTCCCGCGCGACGCCGTCGGGCCCGAGGAAGGCGGCGAGCACCTTGGTCCCGCCGATGTCGAGACCGACCGCGCTCCCGGTCCCCGAGGCGTCGCACCGCGACGTGTCCTCGGGGCCGGAGCGTCCGGCCAGGGCTGCGGCTGCCTCGCCGTTCAGCGAGGCAGCCGTGCTCAGGTCGCTCACGTCAGCCCTTCACCGCACCCGAGACGAGGCCACCGGTCATCCTGCCCTGGACGATGACGAAGAAGATGACCACCGGGATCGCCACGATGACCGAGCCGGCCATCAGCGCTCCCCAGTTCGTCGCCATCGTCGCCTGCTGGAACGTGCGCAACCAGACCGGGAGGGTCATGGACTCCGGCCGGGACATGATGATCAGGGCCATGAGGAACTCGTTCCAGGCCTGGATGAACGCGAAGACACCCGTAGCGACGAGACCCGGCGCGAGGAGGGGGAAGGTGATCTTCCAGAACGCCTTCGGGCGCGAGCACCCGTCGATCATGGCCGCTTCCTCGAGCTCGGCGGGTACACCGTGCACGAAGCCTCGCAAGGTCCAGATCGTGAACGGCAGCACCGCTGAGATGTACACGAACGCCAGGCCCGTGATGGTGTTGAGCATCTGCCAGCCGTCGACGATCCGGAAGATCGAGATCATCATGGCCTCGCCCGGGATCATCTGGACCACGAGCAGCGCGACGATGAACGACTTCCGGCCCTTGAACGAGAACCGGGTGATCGCGAGCGACGCGAGGAAGCCGAGGATCATCGACACGACCAGCGTGACGAGCGTGACGGTGATCGAGTTGACCATCGCGGGCGGCAACGGCGCGCGACGGTCGTCCGTCCACACGTTCACGTAGTTGTTGAGCGTGAAGACGTCGGGCGTCGGGAAGAAGTGGAGGTCGGTCCCCCGGATGAGGTTCGTCGGGAGGAACGACGTGTTGATCATCCAGTAGACGGGGAACGCCGACGCGACGAACACGATGACGGCAAGGATCGAGAACCCGATGTTCGCAGCCCTCTTGCGCTGCGTCTCGCGGCTCTTGCGCGGGGTGGTGCGGCCCGGCGTCACGGCGTGACGGACAGGGGCCGTCGGGGTGGAGATGGCGCTCACAGTTCTTCCTCCCGGACCGTCCGGCGCACGTAGTAGAACGAGATGGCGAGCATGATGAACACGAAGATCACCGCGATGGCGCCGGCGACGCCGTAGTGCCCCTGCGCCATGCCCATCTGGTAGATGTAGACGCCGATCGTGTTCGTCTTCTCGCGGTCACCGCCGATGCCCTGGAGCGCGTAGACCTGCGTGAAGACCCGCAGGTCCCAGATGATCGACAGCACGATCAGCACCGTGTAGATGCTGCGGACGTACGGGACCATGATGAGCCGGAAGCGCTGGAACGGGGACGTGCCGTCGAGCTGCGCCGCCTCGAGCACCTCGCCCGGGATCTGCGTCAGGCCGGCGTAGAGCGTGAACGCCACGAAGGGCACCGCGCCCCAGACGATGATCAGCGTCAGGATGAGGAAGAACTGGAGCGGGTCGAGGAGCCACGAGTGCCCCATCCAGTTGTTCCCGGTGATCTTGGTCAGGAAGTTGTTGACGACGCCGTACTCGGTGTCGAAGAGCCAGCCCCAGACGATGGTCCCGGCAAGGGGAGGCATCGCCCAGGCGAGCAGCAGGCCTACCGACACGAGCAGGCGGAAGCCCTTGTTCAGCCGCATCATGAGCAGCGCGACGAGCGTGCCGAGCAGCATCGTCAGGGCCACCCAGACGATCATGAGGACGAAGCTGCGGAGCAGGACCGTCCAGAACCCGTCAACGTCCGTGAGGACCTTGACGTAGTTGTCGAAGCCCACCCATTCGGCGGGCACGCCCATCAGCTGGGCGCGCTCGTAGTTCTGGAAGGACATGACGAACAGCCGGACCAGCGGGTAGCCGACCATGACGCCGAGCACGATCAGGCTGGGGACCAGCAGGGTCCACGGCAGGACAGGTGGCCGCTTCTTGGGCGACCGCACGGACGCGCGGGGCGACGCGGTCCGGGGTTCGAGGCTGGTAGAGCTCATTTCCTCACTCCGTCGGGGGGTGCGCGGTGGTGCGCAGGGTGACGTAGGGGACGCGTGTCATGCGAAGGGTGGGGACCCCGAGAGGAGTCCCCACCCCTGACGAGCGTCTCCCGGTGCCGCCGTGCCCGGTGGCGCGGCGGACACCGGAGTGGCTCAGCTGTTGAGGATCTCCTCGATCTTCGCGTCGAGCTCCTCGGCGACGGTCTTGACGTCGTCACCGTTGGCGATGCGCGTGAACGCCGTCTGCAGGACGTTCTGCGCCTCGACGTCGGCCCAGCGCGGCGAGACCGGCGTGACCTGCGTGTTCATCGCGGCCTCGACGCCGGCCTGGGCGATCGGGTTGTCCGTCGGCACCTTGTCGGCGAGCGAGGTCTTGGCCGGGATGAGGCCGTTCTCTGCGAGGATCGTCTGGTACTCGTCGCTCATCATGATCGCGTACGCCTTGACCGCGAGCTCGGGGTTGTTGGACTTCGAGGCGACCGCGATGTTGGAGCCACCACCGAAGACCGTCGCGGTGCCGCCGTCCTTGCCGGGCAGCGGGAGCGCCGTGAGGTCGGAACCGTACGTGTCCTCGCAACCCGGGGTCTCCGCGTCAGCGGGAGCCTTGATGGACCACTGGATCCAGGTCGGCGCCGAGAGGTACGCGACCTTGCCCTCGCAGAACGGGACCTGGAGGTCGGTCTCCTGGCCGTCCTTCGGGGCGTGCGAGGCGTTCGCCATGAGGTCGGCGACCTGCTCCATGCCCTTCAGGCCGCCCTCCGAGGAGAAGCCCGCCTCCCACGTGCCGTCGTCGCCCTGCTCGGCGATGAAGCCGCCGTTCTCCCAGATGAACGGGAGCGCGTTGTACCAGTCCTGGCCCGGCCAGTAGAGACCGGACACGGTGTCGGTGGTCAGCGCCTTGGCGCTCGCGACGTACTCGTCGAGCGTGGTCGGCACGGGGGCGTCGCCCGTCACCTGGGGCGAGTAGAACACGACGCGGGAGCCCGCGTAGTACGGCAGCGCGTAGTGCTTCTCGTCCCACGTGCCCGCGTCGACGAACGCCGGCAGGAGGTCGTCGCCGCCGTACGCCTCGAACTCCTCGTCGGTGACCTCGCGGAAGTAGCCGGCCGAGGTGAACGCGGCGGACTGCGTGTTGCCGACCTCGACGACGTCCGGGCTGTCAGAGCCCGAGAGCGACGTCGTCAGCTTGTCGACGAGGCCGGTCCAGGACTGCTCCTCGATCGTGAGCGTGCTGCCCGGGTTCTCCTCCTCGAACGTCGTCTTGAGGTACTCACGCGCGGCGTCGGGCGTGTCCGAGCCGACCAGCCAGACGCGGATGTCGCCGGTCGCGGCCTCGGTCTCGCCGGAGCCGTTGTCGTCGCTGCCGCCGCCGGTGCTGCAGGCGGTCAGCGCGAGCGCCAGGGTGATCGTCGACGCCACGGAGGCGACGACGAGACGGTTCCTCTTCACTGGGTGCTTCCTCTCGGTGATTCTTGGTGGCGGCGTCGGTGACGCCACCGGAGGTGTGGCAGGAGTCCTGCGTAATCGAGCGCATGCAGGGGTACTGCGTTCCTGGGGGTGCTGCTCTGGGGTTCCCCAGGAGGTCTGAGGGGCTGGGGCGGGCCCGGCCCCGGTCGGGCGGTGGGGGTCAGTCCGAGCGTCGTCGGCTCATGAGACCCCCAGCTGTCCGGACAGGACGAGGACGGCTGCCCCGGCAAGGACGACGTCTTCGTCGAGCGTGGCCATCCGCACCTGGAGCCCGCTGCCGATGACCGGCATCGTGCGGGAGCGGATGGTCTCGAACGCCGCCTCGCGCAGAGGCCCGTCGAGCAGGTCCGCAGGACCGCTGACGAGCACCTCCGCGAGGTTGAGCGCACTGACGACAGGTGCCAGAGCGATGCCCAGCGTCCTGCCCACCGACGCCAGGACGGCGTCGGAAGCCTCGGTGTCGAGCCCGTCCACCGCGCGGCGCAGCGCCGGCACGGACAGGACGGTCTCCAGGCAGCCGCGGCGCCCGCAGGCGCACGGCTCGCCGTCGTCGACGACGGTCACGTGACCCAGCTCGCCGGCCGCGTCCGCGTGCCCGCGCACCCGTGCGCCGTCGACCATGATCCCGGCGCCCACGCCCTCGCCCACGGTGAGGACGAGCAGGCCGTCACCGGCCGCGCCGCCGAACGTGAACTCGCCGAGCGCGGCGATGTTCGCGTCGTTGGCCACGTGGACCGCGAGGCCGAGCCGCTCGGTGAGCTGCGCGGCGAGCGGGACGTCGTACCAGCGGCGGTTGGGCGCCTCGATGACGCGACCCTCGGCGTCGACGACGCCGGGCGAGCCGATCCCCACGCCGATGACCGGCTGGGTGGCGGACGCGATGAGGCCGCGGCAGAAGCGTGTGAGGAGGTCGACCAGCTCGGTGCCGGTGCGGCCGTCGACCGCCAGGCTCTGCCGGACGACGAAGTCGCCCGTGAGCGTGAGGACGGCGCCGCGCAGCACCTCGTCGTCGGTGAGGTCCACGGAGACGATCTGGTACGCGCTGGTGCGCATCCCGACGAGGATCGCGGGCTTGCCGACGCGCTGGCCCGGGCGGACGCCGAGCTCCTCGACGAGGCCCTCCGCGATGAGCACGGACACGAGGTCCGAGATCGTCACCCGGGTGAGGGACGTGGCGCGCGCCAGGTCGGCGCGCGAGGTGGGTCCCTCGTGGAACAGGTGCTGCAGCACGAGGGACCGGTTGTGGGCCCGAGCGTGCTCGGGCAGCACCTTCGAGGTCGGCCTGAGCCCTGTGCTCAGACGCCTCCTCGGTGCTCCGGTCCCGGTGACTGCCGTTGTCATGTTTGTTAGTAGACTGCCTTTACTAAGTGGCTGTCAACTTTCTCGCGGCTTCGTGACCGAAACGTTGCCGATCGGCCCGCGCTGCGGGACCTGGGTCCCGCCCCAGGTGGCCCGTAGACCCGCCCGTCCCCTCAGGACGTCGCCGCGTCGACCCAGCCCCGCGCGCCCGGGTGCTCCACCGAGCGCGAGGCCACGACGACCGCCTGCTCGAGCGCGGCCCGCCACGACGCACCGCGCGACACCGCCGCCGCGAACGCGCCGTGGACCACGTCACCCGCGCCGAGGGTGTCGACGACGCGCTCCGGCTCGGGGACCGCGAGCTCGTAGCGCTCCCCCGCGTCGAGCACCTCGACGGGACGCGGGCCGCGCGTCCGGGCGACGAACCGCGGGCCGAGCGCCGCGACCGCGGCGAGCACGTCCCCCGCCCCGACCCCCGGAGACCGGAAGTCCGCCGACACCACCACCGCGTCGCACAGTCCGATCATCCGGGCCGCGTCCGGCTTCCACGACCCGCCGTCGAGCACCACGGCCGCGCCCCGCTCGCGCGCCTGCCGAGCCATCTCGAGCGCGAGGCCCGGCAGGTGCCCGTCCAGCAGCAGGACGTCACCCGGCCCGACGCCGTCGAGGAGCCCCGGGCCGTCGACCGTGGCGCGGGCGGCGAGATCGTCGAACCCGGACGCGTTGGTGCTCACGACGGCGCGCTCGCCCGTGCCTTCCGTGACGAGCACGGTCGAGACGGCGAGGCGCTCGCCGGCCGCCTCCCCCGCGGCGTCGACCAGGTCGACCCCGCAGTCCGCGAGCTCGCGCCGCACGACCGCGGCGAACGGCCCGCCCCCGACCGCGGTGACGAGCCGCGTGGGGACTCCGAGCGCGACGGCCGTCGCGGCGGCGTTGGCGGCAGGCCCGCCGAAGGTCGCGGACAGCGACCGCGCGACGACCTTCTCGTCGGGACGCGGCAGCGCGTCGACCACCTGGACGACGTCGAGGGTCACGAGACCGCAGCACACGAGCACGCGACCATCCTGCCGTGCCGGGGCTCCGGAGCGCGCCGCCGTCCACGGTCGGGGACGTCGCGCTGCGGTTGGATCACGGCCAGTTCACAAGACGGTCACGATGTCGCGCACGGTGTCCGGTTCGCGCGCTTGGCCCCCTACTCTCGCAGCATGCGGACCACTCGCCCCTTCGCCGTCGTCGTGGCGCTCCTGCTCGGCGGCGCCCTCCTGGCGGGCTGCTCCGCCTCCTCGGGCGACATGGCGTCGTACTCCGTGGACGACGGCGGCGCGGTCTCGGAGGTCGCGGAGAGCGGCGCGGCCGACGGCCCCGGCGACGCGTCCTCGGGGATCGCTCCCGGGGACGAGGGCGCCGTCGCCGCGGCCGACCGGGAGATCGTCACCACGGGGTCGGTCACGGTCGTGGCCGCCGACCCGTCGGCGGCGGCCGACGCGGTCGCCGACCTCGCGGAGAGCGCGGGCGGCCGGGTCGAGGGCAGGCGGCAGTCGGAGCCCGAGGGCGACGCGCGCGCGTCGGCCGAGCTCACGATCCGCGTGCCGTCGGCGCAGACGACCGCCACCGTCGACGCGCTCGACCAGGTGGGCGAGGTGCGCGACCTGTCGATCGAGGCGGTCGACGTGACCGGGACCGCGCGTGACCTCGACGCCCGCGTCGACGCCCTGACGACGTCCGTCGAACGGCTGCGCACGCTCATGGGCGACGCCGCCACGACCGCGGACCTGCTCGCCGCGGAGCAGGAGCTCACGACGCGCCAGGCCGAGCTGGAGTCGCTCCAGTCGCAGCGGGCGGCGCTCACGGACCAGGTCTCGATGTCGACCCTGCACGTCACGCTCGTGCAGGTCGCGCCTGCCGAGCAGCTCGCCCCCGGCGGCTTCCTCGGGGGCCTGCAGAACGGCTGGAACGCCCTGCTCGCCACGCTCAACGGGCTCGTCGTCGTCCTCGGTGCCCTGCTCCCGTGGCTCGTGGTCGCCGGAGCGGTGCTGCTCGTCGTGCGCTGGGTCCTGCGCCGGTCGCGGCGGCGAGCCCAGGACGGCGGCACGCCGCCGGAAGACGCCGACCGCCCGGGGCCCGACGACGGCCCCGACGCTCCCGCGGCGAGCCGCGGGCCGCTCGTCGGTGCGTCCACCCATGACTGACCCGACGATCGCCGAGACCCCGCCGACCGGGCGCGTCGCCCGCCTCTGGCACGACACGGACGACGGCGAGCCGCGGCTGGTCGGGCACCTCGTGACGCGCGTGTGCACGCACTGGGACACCGTCGGCCCGTCCGCCTTTCCGCGGCACGTCAACCCCGAGCCGCGCGTCCAGTGGCGTGCCCACCTCGACGACGCCGACCCGGCCCTGGCCGAGGACCTGTACAGCGACGACCCCGAGGCGCCGCCGCTCCCCCGCGAGGACGACGACGGCCTCGTCGTGCGGGGACGGCGGCTGCGGCTCGAGTGGCTCGACGGCGAGGAGGCGGCCGCCGCCTGGGCGCAGCACGGGTGGTGACGGGCGCCCCGCTCCGGGCCACGAAAGGACCCGCTGGACGACGACGGCCCGCACCCTCGAGGGGTGCGGGCCGTTGCCGCAGGGGTGGAGGTGCGGGGAATCGAACCCCGGTCCGGTGACGCCGATCGAGGACTTCTCCGGGCGCAGTCTGCTGTCGTTTTTCTCGGCCCCCGCACTCACGCAGACAAGGTGCGGACGGGCTCAGTCACCTGAAAGTCCCCGCAGCCCCGATGACGAGGACTACGAGCAGTGGCTCTCTAGATGACGCCAGGATCCGAGTCGAGAGCTAGCTCGGGCTGACGGACTTCGGGGCTCGCTCAGGCGGCGAGGGCGAAGTCGGTGCGCTTGTTATCGGCACCTGTGGTTTGCAGACATCGTTAACGAGATAAGCCTGCATCCTCGGCCCGCTTCTCCTCGAAGCACGACCACCGTCGAAACCGATCACCCCCTGTGGAGTTGTCAAACACTGCGCGGCTCCCGGGCGGCCCCGGTCCTCGCTCAGCGGGACAAGCCTACGGGATGAACGCCGGCCGCCGCACCGATATTTCCGCACCTCCCGGACGAGGCTCGGTGCGCGTCGCCGGCGCCTACGTCTTGCGGCTCAGCGCGTCCACGAGCAGACCGCCCGCGATCCCGAGGAGGAACACGTCCTTCGCGAGCCCGGTGCCCTGCTCGGTCGGGCGCACGCCGTCCTCGCGCGTCATGCCCGGGGTCTTCAGGTACATGCCCACGAGCCCGGCCGAGAACACGCCCAGGCCCACGGCCACGAGCCCGGTGGGGACGAACGGGGCGACGAGCGCCGCGCCGAGCGCGATCTCCGTGGTCGAGAGCGCCTTGGTGAACTGCCTCGGCTCGACGTCCCCCAGGAACGAGTACGTCCCCGCCGCCATGCCGTGGATCCCCTGCGCGGTCGCCTCGTCCGCGCCGCGCTTGTTCAGGCCGGAGTTGAGGATGTACGCACCCGCCGCGAGGCGCGGGATGTACTGGCGGAGCTTGACCATGGGGCCTCCTGGTTCGTGGTCGACGTCTCGTCCTCGACCGTACGTCGAGGGCGGCGACGCCACCAGCGGGTGGGGCCGTCGTCGGACCCGACGCGCCGGGGTCAGCGCAGCTCGCGCTGCCGCATCGCGCGCTGCGCCTCGCGGTTGTCCTGCTTCTCGCGCAGCGCCTGCCGCTTGTCGTACTCCTTCTTGCCGCGCGCGAGCGCGATCTCGACCTTGGCCCGGCCGTCGAGGAAGTACAGCGCCAGGGGCACGATGGTGTGCCCCTTCTCGCGCGTCTTGGACTCCAGGCGCAGGATCTCCTCCTTGTGCAGGAGCAGCTTGCGCTTGCGCCGCGGCGCGTGGTTGTTCCAGGTGCCCTCGGTGTACTCGGGGATGTGGACGTTCTCGAGCCAGGCCTCGCCGCGGTCGACGGCGACGTAGCCGTCGACGAGCGAGGCGCGCCCCATGCGCAGCGCCTTGACCTCCGTGCCCGACAGGACGATCCCCGCCTCGTACACGTCCTCGATCACGTAGTCGTGGCGTGCCTTGCGGTTGCTGGCGACGACCTTGCGGCCGGTGTCCTTCGCCATCCGTGTCCTACCGTCCTTCGCTGTCGTGTCGTCGCCGGCGCACCAGCGTACGGGTGCCCGACGACGCCCGGTACCGATTATCCCCCGCGCGCAGGGCGGCGGGGGTCGGGCACGCAGCGCACGACGAGGCGGGCCGGATCAGCCCAGGACCGACATCGGGTCGATGGTGGACCCGTTGACGTACACCTCGAAGTGGAGATGGCACGCCCCCGACAGCCCGGTGTTGCCCGAGTAGCCGATGACGTCGCCCTTGTTGACCGACTGCCCGGAGGAGACCGCGAACCGGGTGAGGTGGTTGTAGCTCGTCATGAGGTTCGAGCCGCCGACGGTCCCGTGGTTGATCAGGACCTGGTTGCCGAAGCCGTTGCGCCACTGGGCGTGCACCACCGTGCCCGGACCCGCGGCCATGATCGGGGTCCCGCAGTAGGCGCGCAGGTCCGTCCCCGCGTGCAGGCGGTAGTACCCGAGGATCGGGTGCAGCCGCATCCCGTAGCTCGACGTCACGTACGGCACGGCGGTCGGGAACGAGAGGAAGCTCGAGATGCTGCCGCGGTCTCCCCCCGACGAGGAGCCGCCACCACCACCACCGCCCGACGAGCCGCCCCCACCGGAGGACTGCCCCTGCTGCTGACGCCGGGCCTCCTCCTCCGCGGCCTTGCGGTCGCGCTCCGCCTGCTCGGCGATGATCCCCTTGATCTCCTGCTGCAGCGACTGCTGGGCGGCCTCGTTCTCGGCGACCTTCGCCTCGGCCGCGGCCTTGCGCGCCTCGATCGTCGCCTTCTTCGCCTGCTGGTCGACGATGAGCTGCTCGACCTCGGCCTTGCGGTCCGCCGCCGCCTTGCGCGCGGCCTCGGCGGCGACGACGTTCTCGTCCGCCTGCTTCTTCAGGTCGGCGACCGTCTCCCGCACCGCCTGCAGGCGCGCCTCGCGGTTGCGCGCGACCGACTCGGCCTCGAGGAGGTCCTGGAGGGACCGGGACTGGCTGCGCGCCGCCGTCGACGAGACCGCGTACTCCTCGATGAACTCCTCGGTGCTCTGCGCACCCGTGACGATGCCGAGGCTCGAGACGTCGCCCTGACCGCGGTACGCCTGGCGCGCCATCTCCGCGATGCTGGACTTCGCGTCGGCGACCTCGGTCGCGCCGCGCTCGATCTCGGCGCTGATCGCGGCCTCCTGTCCGAGCGCGTCCTCGAGCCGCTGCGCGAGCAGCTCCGCCTCGCGCTGGGTCCGCTCGACCTCGGCCTCGGCGGCGTCCAGCTCGGCCTGGGCGACCGGCAGGCGCGCCTCGATCGCCTGGAGGTCGACCACCGCCTGCGCGAGCTCGGCGTCGGTGTCCTCGAGCTGGGACTGGAGCTGCTCGCGGTTGCCGAGGATCTCGGACTGGCGGCGTTCCGCGGCTGCGCGGCGGTCGTCGATGTCGTCGGCGGAGGCCGACGCGACACTCCCCACGAGGAGCATCGTCGTGGCGATCAGGGCCGCGGTCGCGCGGCGGAGGTCCCGGGTCATCTCACACCCTCGTGTGGCGGTTGAGCGTGACGACCGAGGAGACGGCCGCCAGGAGGAACGCGATACCGACGAGGACGGGCGCGATGCGCAGCACGTCCGACTCGTCGACGTAGGCCACCCACGTCACGGACTGCGACAACCAGTCGGTGACGAGGTACTTCACCCCCACCCACAGCCCGCCGACCGCGAGGAGCGCGCCGAGCACGGCCGCGATCGCCCCTTCCAGCAGGAACGGGAGCTGGATGAAGAGGTTCGACGCCCCGACGAGCCGCATGATGCCGGTCTCACGGCGCCGGCTCAGTGCCGACAGCCGGATCGTCGTCGTGATGAGCAGCACCGCGGCGAGGAGCATGACCGCGGCGAGGCCGGCGGCGAGGAGCGACGCGCGGTTGAGCGCGAGGAAGAGCGAGTCGAAGATGCGGCGCTGGTCCTCGACGACCTCCACGCCCGGGCGCCCGGTGACGACGTCGTTGACGACCTCGTAGTTCTCCGGGTTGGTGAGCTTGAGGCGGAAGGACGCCTGCATGTCGTCGACGGTGAGCTGCGTGCCGAGGTAGCCGTCCGGGTACCGCTCCTGGAACGCGGCGAACGCGTCGTCCTTGGACTCGAAGTACACGGTCTGGATCTCGTCGGCGAGCTCGGACTCGAAGACGTCCTCGAGGGCGGCGATCTGGTCCGGGGTCGCCTCGCCCGCGGCGCAGGTCGGTGACGGCGAGCCGGTGGGGCACAGGAAGACGGAGACCTCGACCTTGTCGTACCAGTCGTCCTTGAGCTTCCCGATCTGCGCCTGCAGGAGCATCGACGCGCCGACGAACGTCAGCGAGACGAAGGTGACGAGGACGACGGAGACCGTCATCGAGACGTTGCGGCGCAAGCCCTGACCGAGCTCCGCGAGGATGAACTGGAGTCGCACGCCGATCACTCCCCCGCCGTCGCCTCGACGTGGCGGCGCACCGAGCGTCGCGACGGCGGCTCGGCCGGCTCCTCCTCGGCAGCCGGCCGAGCCGCAGCCGGCTGCACGCGCGGGACGGCCGTCGTCGGCGCCGACTCGGGCGCCGCGCCGGGCGCGGTGCCGGACGTCGCGCCCGGGGCGTCCCGGTCCGGGTCCGGGATGACCTGCCCGCGCGCGCCGTAGGCGCCGTGCGCCTGGTCGCGCACGAGCGTCCCGGTGTCGAGCTCGATGACGCGACGCCGCATCTGGTTGACGATCTCCTCGTCGTGCGTCGCCATGACGACGGTGGTCCCGGTGCGGTTGATGCGGTCGAGCAGGCGCATGATCCCGAGCGACGTCGTGGGGTCGAGGTTCCCGGTGGGCTCGTCGGCGAGCAGGATCGGCGGGCGGTTGACCATGGCGCGCGCGATGGCGACGCGCTGCTGCTCGCCGCCGGAGAGCTCGTGCGGGCGGCGCTTCTCCTTGCCCGCGAGCCCCACCATCTCGAGCGTCTCGGGGACCGTGATCGCGATCGTGTGCCGCGGCTTGCCGATGACCTGGAGCGCGAACGCGACGTTCTCGAACACCGTCTTGTTCGGCAGGAGGCGGAAGTCCTGGAAGACGACCCCGATCTGGCGCCGCAGCTTGGGCACGTTCCAGCTCGACAGCGACCCGAGGTCCCGCCCCGCCACGAAGACCTTTCCCTTGGTCGGGCGCTCCTCGCGCAGGACGAGGTGCAGGCACGTCGACTTGCCGGAGCCCGACGCGCCGACGAGGAAGACGAACTCGCCGCGGCGAACCTCCATCGACACGTCGTCGACGGCCGGCCTCGCGCCGCGCGCGTAGACCTTGGTGACGTTCTCGAAGCGGATCACAACGGCACGTTCCTCGGGTCGGGGGTCGATCCGTGGACGAACGAGGTTCGTCGCACGATCCCGAGGGTAGGCACGCGCCTCCGGCCCGGCGGGGCGGACACGCCGCACCCGGGCGCATCGATCCGTTGCTCGGATCAATCGGCCCCGGGGCGGCCGCCGAGGGTCAGGCCTCCTTCTGCACCCCGCGGCGCCAGCGGATCCCGGCCTCGATGAAGTCGTCGATGTCGCCGTCGAAGACCGCCGACGGGTTGCCGACCTCGTGCTCGGTCCGCAGGTCCTTGACCATCTGGTACGGCTGCAGCACGTAGGAGCGCATCTGGTCGCCCCAGCTCGCCTTGATGTCGCCCGCGAGCTCCTTCTTCTTCGCGTTCTCCTCCTCCTGGCGCACGAGCAGCAGGCGGGACTGGAGGACGCGCAGCGCGGCGGCGCGGTTCTGGATCTGCGACTTCTCGTTCTGCATCGACACGACGATGCCGGTCGGGATGTGCGTCATGCGCACCGCGGAGTCCGTCGTGTTGACGGACTGCCCGCCCGGGCCCGAGGACCGGAAGACGTCGACCTTGATCTCCGACTCCGGGATCTCGATCGAGTCGGTCTGCTCGATGAGCGGGATGACCTCGACGGCCGCGAACGACGTCTGGCGACGCCCCTGGTTGTCGAAGGGCGAGATGCGCACGAGACGGTGCGTGCCCGCCTCGACGGACAGGTGGCCGAAGGCGTACGGAGCCTTCACCTCGAACGTGGCGGACTTGAGGCCCGCCTCCTCGGCGTAGGACGTGTCGAGCACGGTGGTCGGGTAGCCGTGGCGCTCCGCCCAGCGCAGGTACATGCGCAGGAGCATCTCCGCGAAGTCGGCCGCGTCCACGCCACCCGCGCCCGCGCGGATCGTGACGACGGCCTCGCGCGCGTCGTACTCGCCGGCGAGGAGCGTGCGGACCTCGAGCTGGTCGAGGTCCTTGCGGATCGCCGCGACCTCGGCCTCCGCCTCGACGAGGGTGTCCTCGTCCTCCATCTCCTGGCCCATCTCGACCAGGGTCTCGACGTCGTCGATGCGCTGGCCGAGCTTCTTCACCCGGTCCAGCTCGGACTGCGCCGCGGAGAGTGCCGACGTCACCTTCTGCGCGGCGTCCGGGTCGTCCCACAGGTCGGGGGCCGACGCCTTCTCCGAGAGGTCCGCGATCTTCGCGCGCAGCACCTCCGGGTCGCTCACGCTCTCGATGGACTCGAGCGTGCTGCGCAGCGCCTTGATCTCGGTCGGAAAGTCGATGGTGGCCACGAGGTTCAAGGTTACGCGACACCGCGCGCGCTCCGCGCCGCCGGGCCGGCAGACCCGTGCCCGGCGGCGCGGAAGGTCAGGCCTTCGGCTCGCCCTTCGCGGCGGGCGCACCCGTGCCCGACGGCGCGGGCTCGCTCCCCGCTGCCTGCTGGCGGCCCTCGTCGCGCGCCTTCGCGAGCATCGCCTCGAGACGCTGGCGCCGGCGTCGGCGGTCGTCGCGGACGCCGACGATCAGGACCACGACGATCGCGATCAGCAGGAGCTGCGGCCACGGGACGGCCCAGGTCGTCACGGTGACCGTGACGGGCTCGAGCGGCGCGTCGACCTGGTCGTCGTCCACCACCGTCGGGGTGACGGTGATCGTCGACCGGACCGGGCCGAGCGGCCAGACGTTCGGCGTCTCGACGCGGGATCGCTGCGAGCCGCCCGGCAGGACCTCGGGGATCTGCGTCGCCGAGCGGTCCGTGGACAGCAGCCCGAAGAACCCCGACGTCGCGACGTCGCCATCGGCACCGAGACGGACGTTGCCGTCGTTCGTCACGTCGTAGGAGACAGTCATGTCACCCGCGGCGAACGGGTTCCACGACGGCGTGTAGGACGCCTTGACGTTCTCGACCGTCAGGACCGGCTCCACGTCTCCCGTGACGCGCGTGGAGACACGGAAGCCGACGCGGCTCTCCACGCCGACGCTCGTCCCGCCCTCCCCCGCACCGGTGCTCGTCATCGTCGCGGCGATACCGGCGACGTGGTCGCCGGGCGTGGCGTTGTCCGGGACGGCCACCGTGAACGGCACGACGACCGTCGCGTCGGGCGCGACCTCGACCGAGTCCTGGACCTCGATCCAGGTCCCGGCCCCGGTCGACTCCCGGTCCGACGGCAGCATGTTGAACCGGCCCTTGGGGTTGATGTACCCGTCCGCGGCCTGGATCGAGAAGGTCACGGGCACGTCGCTGAAGTTCGACACGGCGAGATGCTCGGACGCGGATGCCCCGGGGTCGAGCACCAGCTCGACGCGGGACCGCCCGTCGGGGCCGTCCGCGTCGGCGGGCTTGACGCCCCAGGTGATGACGTCCTCGGTGTCGAGCGGCAGGACGCCGCCGGACGCCGCGCCCGCCGGCAGCGCCGGCGCGAGCGCTGCGACGAGCGCCGCTCCGGCCGCGGCGACCCAGCGGGCCGGGCGGCGCAGTCCGTGGCTCAGGTGTGATGCAGGGTTCACGCAGGTGCTCTCTCCGTACGACGGCGGGCCGCCCACCCGATCCGACCTCTGCCGGACGAGTGGAGCGGCCCGCCGTGGACTGCTCGGTCGACGGCCGACCGCGGCCGGCCGTCAGGTCACGAGGACCGTGTGCTCAGTCCTCGAAGAGGGAGAGCGTGATCGTCGAGGAGTAGGCGCCGGCGGCGACGTCCTCGGCGGTGCGGAGCGTGAGGCCCGCGGACGCGGTCCACGAGCCCTCCGGGTTGACCTCGGCCGAGTCGTAGGCCGAGACGAGGAGGTCCTGCTCGACGAGGCCGACGCCACCCTCGAGCTCGGGGTCGACACCCTCGCCGGCCTCGACGAGGCCGCTCTCGCTCCCGCTGACCAGCGACGGCGCCCAGCCGAGGTTCTCCGCCCCGATGGTGCCCGCGTCGCCCGTGAAGTCCTCAGCGACACCGACCACGTACCAGAACGCCCCGGCGGGGACCTCGGTGCGCGTGTCGGTGACCGTGACGTTCGGGAGGTTGCCCGTGAACTCACGGGTGCCGTCGACGGTCGAGTCCTGCTCGGTGAGCGTGGTCGCGTTCGAGGCGACCGAGAGCGCGAGGTTGCCCGGCTCGACGTTCGACTCGATCTCGACGGAGACGTCGACACCCTGGCCGTCGCCCACCTGGTCTGCGGAGGCAGCGGACGCGAGGGCGACCGTGCCGATGAGCATCGCGCCGAGGGCACCCCCGGCGACGAGCTTCTTCGTTGCTCGTGCGTTCATGTTGTAGCTCTCCATCGTTGGAGTTGTTGTCGGACCGGATCACCATAGCGGCGAACCTGGGGTTTTGACAGAGAGGAACCAGAAGTGGCCATCCAAAGTTAAGAAAGTAAACAAAGGCGCGGGAGCATGCTCGCGCGTCGTTGCGTACCGTCCCTTCCTGGATGCTCGTCGTCGAACAGCAACAGGTGCTCACCACGCTCTGGCACGTGACTCTGCACGCACGATGATGCCATCACTCCACGCCTGGGTCACCCAGCTGATCATCGCGGGTCGTGCCCGGGCGGCGAGACGCACCGTCGCGGTGCGGCCGTCGGCGGTCGACGCCTCGGTCACCACGACGTCGTGCAGGCCGTCGAGCGCACCGGGATTCCGGTCCAGGTAGTCCTGGACGTCCGACCGGATCGACGAATCCGTGAGCGTCAGGACGCCGCTCTCGACGGGTGCGGACGCGGCGCCCGTGTAGAACGACTCGGGCGTCATCGAGTCTGCTGCCGTGAGCGCGAGCGCGTCCGCGAGCGCGTACAGCCGCTTGCGCTCGAGGTGCACCTGCGTCGCGCTGACCACGACCGTGACCAGCAGCAGCGCGAACGCGACGAAGGCCGTCATGAGGAGCATGATCCGACCGTCCTCCGGACCGTCGCAGGACGTGCACCGTCGCCACGGATCGAGGCGCGCGCGCCTCACGGCCGCCTCGCGGCGTACTCGTCGACCGGCGCGACGTGCTGGGCCTCGACGGGGACCGCGAGGGGCACCGCTGCCCGGACGAACGGTGGGACGAGCGGCAACGGCACCTCGAACTTCACCCGCGCGACCACCTCCGCCCCGGGCTCGAGACAGGGCGTGGCCGAGCACGAGATCGTCAGCACGCCGGCACCGGGCTCGAAGCCCTGGTCGTCGAGCGCGAGCCTGACGGCCGCTTCGGCGAGCCGCGCACCGTCGGCCACGGACGGCGCGGTCACGAACGCGCGCGCCGCCTCCCGCGAGGCGCCCTCGACCGCGAACGTGGCCGCCTGCAGCCGCCCGACCGTCAGCACGAGGTACGTCACCGGCAGCAGCAGCACGAGCGCGACGCCGAGGAACTCCACGACGGCGCTCCCCCGCTCCCCCCTCCGCTCGCCCCCGGTGAGGCGAGCGAGCACCGCCCGCAGCCAGCGGCTCACGGCGCTTCCTCGAGCGCGTGCCCGTCGACGGTCACCACGCCCGCCGGACCGAGGAGACCCACCACCGGGAGCGGCGCGGAGACCGTCACCTCGACGACCGGGAGGCCGTCGACGACCGTCTGACGCGCCACGACGTCCTGCGCGTACCGGGACGAGAGCGCGGCCGTGATCAGGTCGCGCGTTCGGGCCGCTCCGTCCTGCGGGCCACGGTCGGCACGGCCTGCGACCCGAGCACCCTCTGCGGCACAGTCCACGAGCGTCGCCCGCACGTGGACGGCGAGCGCTACCTGGACGACGCCGAGGAACAGCACGAGCACCAGGACGGACACGAGGGTGAAGTCGACCACCGCCGACCCGCGCTCGGGGTCCGTCGTCACCGTGCCGCGACCGACTCCGTGCGCCACCTCAGGGCGCGCCCACGCTCGAGATCGCGTTGCTGAAGGCCTGCGTCAGCGCCGGACCTGCGACAGCCCACAACGCGATGACGAGGCCCGCGGTCATCAAGGTGATGAGCACCCACCCCGGGACGTCGCCGCGTTCCGCGTCCCCGCCCACCAGGCGTCCGAGCGCCTCGCGCCCCGCTCGCCGTGCCTTCGTCGTCCTGCGTCCCGACCCCTGCATGGTTTCCCCTCGTTCGTCCGTCGTGAGTCGTGTCGTACGTGAGCTGTGGGGGCGCCGGACGCGCCCTAGGAGCCGCGCGCTCAGAACCCGAGCCGCAGCGTGGCGAGCGACGGAAAGACGGCGAAGACGACCGTCACCGGGAGGATGAGGAAGACGACCGGGATCATCATCGCCACCTCCTTCTTTCCGCCCGCCTCCATGAGTGCGCGACGCCCGGACTCGCGCACGTCCTGCGCCTGGGCGCGCAGGACGTCGGCGAGCGGAGTCCCGCGCTCGACGGCGACGGCGACCCCCTCCGCGAAGCGGGTCAGGCTCGGCAGGCCCGTCCGGTCGGCGAGCTGCTCGAGCGCCCGCGCGAGCGGCGTGCCGGCGCGCACGGACGCGAGCATCGCGCGGAGCTCGCCCGAGAGCTCTCCGTGGGCCGTCGTGGCGACCCGTTCGAGCGCCGCCACCGGGCCCTCGCCGGCGTTCACCGCGAGGGCGAGCAGCTCCGCGACGGTCGGGAACTCCGCGAGCATGCGTTCCTCGCGGCGTCGCACGGCGCGCGTCAGGGCGTGGTCGCAGGCGAGGACGCCACCCACCCCGCACAGCAGCGCGAGCAGGACGAGCAGCACGACGGACGAGCCCCGCGTCGCGGCGAGGACCACCGCGACGAACGTGCCCAGCGCGAGCCCGACGACGCCCCACACCAGCTGGCGGGCACGGAACTGCTCGACGCTCTGACGCCGGCCCGCACGCTCGAGCCGACGGCGGACGTCGGAGGACGTCGAGCCGAGCCGTTCGAGCGCCCGACCCGCGTCCGCGAGCACCGGGGCGACCAGACGCTCGACCGTCGGGAACGGCGTCCGGGTCGGCTGGTCGCGGAGCAGCACCGACGTCCGGTCGTGCGTCCGCAGGTAGGGCGCGAGGCGCTCGTCGAGCCGGATCGCGCGGCCGCGGACGCCCGCGACGACGAGCAGCAGCCCCACGGCGCCGAGCGCGCCGATCGCGGCTCCCGTCAGCGACACGTCGAGCGCGTTCATCGGAGCACCCTCTCCTCCTCGGGCAGCCGCCCGATCCGCAGCATGAGCTGGTACGCCGCGGCCGAGCAGGCTGCGCCGACGCCGAGGACGAGCGCACCCGACAGCGAGTTGTACGCCGCCGCCGTCTCGGGTCGGGTCGCGAGGAAGCCGAGCACCACCCACGGGCCCGCGACGGCGAGCCGCGCACCGTTGACCGTCCAGGACTGGCGCGCCTCGAGCTCGCCGCGGGTCCGCGCGTCCTCGCGCAGGAACGTCGAGAGGGTGCGCAGGAGCCGCCCCAGGTCCGTCCCGCCGACGTCGCGCGTCAGCCGGAGCGCCTCCACGATGCGGTCGGCCACCGGGTCCGCGAGACGGTCCTTGAGCCGGTCCAGGCACTCCCCGAAGCGCCCCGACGCCCGGTAGTCGACCGCGAACCGGACGAACGGCTCCCGCAGGTCCGCCGGGCCGCGCTCGCCCAGCTGTCCGACGGCCTCGGGGAGCGACAGGCCCGCACGGACGCCGGAGGCGAGGTGGTCCAGCACCTCGGGCCAGACGTCGCGCAGGCGCGCCCTCCGGCGCCGGGCACGGGAGCGCACGACGAGCGCCGGCACGGACGCGGCGATCGCACCGAAGCACGTGGCGATCGTGACGGACCCGGCCAGGACCGTCGCGACGAGGAGGACCACGAGCCCCAGGCCCACGCTCGTCGCGACCAGCGCGCCCGGCGTCACGGACGGCGCACCCGCCTGCACGAGGAGGTCCTGCGTGCGCGCCGTCCAGCCGTCCGACCGGCGCTCGCGGCGCGGGCCCGGTGTCCAGAACGACCACCAGACGCAGAAGAGGCCCGCGCCGAGCAGGAACCCCACGACGACGCCCACGTCAGCTCGCCCCCGACCACGCCGTGCTCGCCGAGGCGCTCCCCGAGCCGGCGGGGACGCGCGAGCGCTCCGGGTGGAGCACGGCTGCCAGGTCGATCCCCGCGCGCGCGAACCGGTCCGCGCCCGGCGGGAACCCGTCGGCACGCACCAGCCGGTCACCCGTCCGGACGAAGATCTCCGCCGCCTCGACCACGCCCTGCTCGACCCGGCCCGTGACCCCCAGGATCTCGCGCACGACGCGCCGCCCGTCGGCGTCGACGCCGAGGTGGACGACCACGTCGATCGAGGACGCGACGGTCGGCACCACGAAGCGGTCCGAGACGTTCTCGCCCGCGAGCAGCGGCAGCGTGCACATCTTGGTGATGGCCTCGCGGGCCGAGTTCGCGTGCAGGGTGCACATCCCGGGGACTCCGGCGTTGAGCGCGACGAGGAGGTCGAAGCTCTCCGCCTCGCGGACCTCCCCGATGACGATCCGGTCCGGGCGCATGCGCAGCGCCTCCTTGACCAGACGGCGCAGCGGGATCTCGCCCGTCCCCTCGAGGCTCGGCTGCCGGCACTGCATGGACACCACGTCCCGCACGGCGAACCGGAGCTCGAACACCTCCTCGCACGTCACGACGCGCTGCGTGGGCGGCACCGAGCCCGCGAGGGCGTTGAGCATCGTCGTCTTGCCCGCCTGGGTGGCGCCCGCGACGAGGATGTTCAGCCCCGCGCGGACGGAGGCGTCGAGGAACGTCGCCGCCTGCGGGGTGAGCGACCCGAGCCGGACGAGGTCGTCGAGGTGCGACGCACGGACGACGTGCTTGCGGATGTTGACCGCCCAGCTGCTGCGCGTGACGTCGGGGATGACGACGTGGAGCCGCTCGCCCCCGGGCAGCGAGGCGTCGACGAACGGGCTGGACAGGTCCAGCCGGCGGCCGGACGAGCGCAGCATCTGCTCGACGAGGTCGCGCACCTGCTCCGCGGTGAGGATCGTCGTCGTGAGCTCGGACCGGCCGCCCCGCGCGACGAAGACCTGCGAGGGCGCGTTGATCCAGATCTCCTCGATCTCCGGGTCGTCGAGGTAGGGCTGGAGCGGCCCGAGGCCGGCCACGGAGTCGACCACCGCGCGACCGGCGGCCGTCGGGTCGGCGAGCGGCGCGACGGCTCCGAGCGCGCTCCGCGTCTCGTAGTCCGCGACCACCTCGCGGACGAGCTCGTCGACCGCCGCGCGGTCGCGCACGGGGTCCACCCCGCGGCGTCGGACGAGCTCCCGCACCTCGCCCTCGAGCACGCCGACGGCGTGCGTGTCCGTAGACATGTCGAGCATTCCCCCTGCTCTGCTGGCCGGCTGCCCCGCCGGACCGAAAGACCTGACCGAGAGAGTAGGGCATCCGCGCGGCTCGCGGGAGTGCCCTGTGGACACCGGTGCCCGGAGCCTCGGGATCTGGGCCGTACCCCTCGGTGAACCCGCCCGTGCCGTCCCACATCGTGGGCGCGGGCGCCGATAGGGTCGGGTCATGACCGACCTCCCGCCCGGCCGCTGGCAGGCCGCCGCCCGTGCCACCGGCCTCCTCGGCGCGGACGGCGCGGTGGCGGCGACGGTCTTCGCCGAGATGACGGCCCTCGCGCACCGCACCGGGGCGATCAACCTGGGGCAGGGCTTCCCCGACGTCGACGGCCCGGCGACGGTCAAGCACGCCGCGGTCCGCGCGATCGAGGAGGGCCACAACCAGTACCCGCCCGGCCCGGGGATCCTCGAGCTGCGCAACGCGGTCGCGAGCCACCAGTACCGGCACTACGGGCTCGACCCCGACCCGGAGACCGAGGTCCTCGTGACGACGGGCGCGACGGAGGCCCTCGCCGCGACGATCCTCGCGCTCGCCGGCCCGGGGGACGACGTCGTGACGCTCGAGCCGTTCTACGACTCCCACGCCGCGTGCATCGCGCTCGCGGGGGCGAACCACGTCACCGTCCCGCTCGTGCCCGGCCCGGACCGCTTCCGCCTCGACCTCGACGCCCTGCGCGCGGCCGTCACCGACCGCACGCGGCTCATCCTCGTGAACTCGCCCCACAACCCGACGGGAACGGTGCTCGACCTCGACGAGCTCGACGCGATCGCCTCCGTCGCGCGCCGCCACGACGCGGTCGTCGTCACGGACGAGGTCTACGAGCACCTGACGTTCGACGACGCCCGGCACGTGCCGATCGCCACCCTCCCCGGGATGCGGCAGCGCACGGTCACGATCTCCTCGGCGGGCAAGACGTTCTCGTTCACCGGCTGGAAGATCGGCTGGCTGCACGGGCCGGAGCCGCTCGTCACCGCGGTCCGCACGGTCAAGCAGTTCCTCACCTACACGTCCGGCGCGCCGTTCCAGCCCGCCATCGCCGACGCCCTGTCCGACGACGAGACCCCGCGCGCGCTCGCCGACTCGCTCGCCGCGCGTCGGGACCTGCTGTGCGAGGGCCTCGTCCGGGCCGGGTTCGACGTCGTCGTCCCCCAGGGCACGTACTTCGTCATCGCCGACGGCGCCCCGCTCGGCGTCGAGGACGGCGTCGCCCTGTGCCGTGAGCTGCCCGCCCTCGCGGGCGTCGTCGCCGTCCCCGTGAGCGCGTTCTGCACGCCGGGGTCGACGACGGCCCGCGCGCTGGCCTCGCGCGTGCGGTTCACCTTCGTCAAGCGCGAGGACGTGCTCCGCGAGGCGGTGGGCCGGCTCGCCCGCCTCGGCGCCACGCGTCGCTCCTGACCGCGCCCCGACCCGTCACCGGGGCGGCTGACGGACCGGCTCAGCCGCAGACGCCGGGCTGCAGCTCCTCGACCGGGGTCTCCGGCGTCGTGCCGGGGTCCGTGGTGCCGGGGTCCGTCGTGCCCGCCCCCGGGTCGGTCGCGCCGGGGTCGGTCGCGCCGGGGTCGGTCCCGGTCCCCGGGTCGGTCGTCCCGTCCGCGGGCGCCGTCGCGTCGTCGCGCGGGTCGGCGACGGCCTCGTGGCCGGGCGGGGGCGCGTCGTCGATGAGCCGCTGCCAGATGGCGTCCGCCTCCGACGTCCACTCGACGCGGTTGCGGTCGCTCGCCGCCTCCACGACGGGGACCTGCGTGAAGACGACCTCGGAGGGCTTGATGGCGCGGAGGCTGAACGCGAGTCCCGCGAGCGCCGTCGGGTCCGCGATCGTGGGGTCCGCGCTGATCGAGCCGAGCACCGCCTCGATGACGCCGTAGAGCTGGGGCGAGTTGGTGATGATGTTCTGGGAGAGCAGCTCGCGCACGGCCGAGTCGATGAACGCCTGCTGGCGCGCGATGCGCGTGAGGTCGGACCCCATCTCGAGCCCCATGCCCGTCCCGTGGCGCGCCCGGAGGAAGCTGATCGCCTCGTGGCCGTTGAGCGTGTACTCCCCGGCCGGCAGGTCGAGGGTGCCGTACCGCGGGCTCTCCTTGACGGGCTCCGGGAAGCACATGGTGACGCCGTTGATGGCGTCGACGACACCGATGACCCCGGTCATCTTGACGACGACGTGGTTGGTGATCGGGACGCCCGTGAGGTCCTGCACCGCGGTGATCGTGCACGCGGCGGCGTAGGTCATGTCGTCGACGCCGCCCGACCCGATCTGGAACGCCTCGTTGAACATCGTGTTGCGCCGCGGGCCCGACATCGACCCGTCGGGCAGGTTGCACGCCGGCAGGTCGACGAGCGAGTCGCGGGGGATGGACACGACCTCCATGCGCGTGCGGTCACCGGACACGTGCACGATGAACGTCGTGTCCGAGCGCATGCCCTCCTCCTCGCCGGCGATCGCGGCGTTCTCGGCGTCGCGGTAGTCCGTGCCCATGACGAGGATGTTGAGCGACTTGCCGGCGAACGGGTCGGACGGGTCCTTCGGAGGCTCGACCGTCGGGCCGCCGACGACGAGTCCCGACACGTCGCTCACGGTGATCTTCGACTTGAGATCGAGGTAGACGGCTCCCGCGCCGACGGCGACGAACACGAGGGCCCCGGTGAGGACGAGCCCGACGGCCCGTGCGACGCGGTGCGTGCGCAGCGCGCGCGCATGGTGCGGGCCGCCGGAGGGCTTGTCCTCCCCGCCCTTCCGGGAGGGCGTCGTCGGTGTCGCGCGGGGCCGCGAACGCGGGGACGACGAGGCGGGAGCGGTCGTTGGCACGGTCCGAGGGTAAGGGGTCCGGCGTGGACGCGTGCGCAGAACCAGCAGGAGGACGTGTGAAAGGGCGGCGAAGGCCGGCCGTGGCGTCAGACCGGCGTGTGCCAGCCGCCGCGGCGGAACGCCGGCGTGGCGAGGGCGAGCACGAGCAGGGACGCGACGACCGCGCCGAGCATCACGGTCGCCATCGCGACGGCGTCGCCCCCGAGGACGCCGACGAGCGGGCTCACGAGCCCGGCGACCCCGGACTGGAACGCCCCGATGACGGCGGCCGCGGTCCCGGCGATCTCGCCGTGCCGGGTGAGCGCGAGCGCGGAGGCGTTCGCGGGGATCATGCCCTGCATCGACAGGACGAGGAACAGGGCGGCGACGATCCCGACGATCCCGCCGGCGCCGGTCACGGCCACCACGAGCAGCCCGGCGGCGAACACCCCCTGCACGACGAGCGCGGTCCGGAGCAGGCGCACGGGCGCGACGCGCCGGACGAGGGCGGCGTTGGCCTGCGCGGACAGGACGAGGCCGATGCCGTTGACCGCGAAGAGGAGCGCGAACTGCCCGTGGCTGAGCCCGTACCCCTCCTGGAGCACGAACGGCGACCCCACGACGTAGCTCATGAGCACGGCCTGGCCGAGGCCGGGCAGGACGGCGAGCGCGACGAAGTGGCGGTCGCGCAGGAGGCTCGCGTAGCCGCGCAGGACGGTGCGCGCACCGGCGGGCCGCCGCCGCTCGACGGGCAGGGACTCGGGCATCCAGAGCAGCACGATCGCCCCGAGCGCGATGCCACCCAGCGCCAGCACCCAGAACACCGCGCGCCACGTCGCGTGGGCACCGATGAACGAGCCGATCGACGGTGCCAGGAGCGGGGCGAGCCCGATGACGAGCATGAGGCGCGACAGGATGCGGGCGGCGTCCGAGCCGGTGAAGCGGTCCCGGATCGCGGCGATCGCGACGACGGAGGCGGACGCGTTGAAGAACCCCTGCAGCACGCGCAGCCCGATGAGGATGCCGATGTTGGGCGCGAGCGCGCACAGGAGCGAGGTCACGACGTGCAGCGAGAGCCCGACGAGGACCGGGAGGCGCCGGCCGTAGCGGTCGGAGAGCGGCCCGATGACGAGCTGGCCGACCGCGCCGCCGAGGAGCATCCCGGACAGCGTGAGCTGCGCGAGCGAGTCGGGCGCCCCGAGCTCGGCGCCCACCTCCGGCAGCAGCGGGAGGTACATGTCGACCGTGAGCGCGGGGAGCGTGGCGAGCGCGCCGAGGAGCAGCACCCAGCGGGCGGACGATCTCGGTCGGGGCAGGGCGGGGTCGACCGAGGACGAGGACATCTGTCCATCGTATCGATTCGATCGGGCCGGACCCGGACGCGCGGGAGTGAGCCTCCTCTCCCCGGCTGCGGCCCGCGCACGGCCCTGCCGACCCCCATGACGCCCGCGCCCCGCGTGTGGGTGGCGTGCGGCAGGCTGGAGGCATGTGCGGACGCTATGCCTCCTTCCGGGACACGCAGGACCTCGCGGACGAGTTCGCGATCGCGGACGTCGCCGACGACGCGCGGCTCCTCCCGCCGTCGTGGAACCTCGCGCCCACGGACCCGGTGCGGATCGTCGTCGAGCGCGCCGCGAAGGACACGGGCGAGGTCCGGCGCTCGCTGCGGGTGGCGCGCTGGGGCCTCGTGCCGTCGTGGTCCAAGGACCCGAAGGGCGGCGCGCGCATGATCAACGCGCGTGCGGAGTCGATCCTCGACAAGCCGGCGTTCGCCAAGCCGTTCGGCGTGCGGCGCTGCCTGGTCCCGGCGGACGGGTACTACGAGTGGCGCGTCCTGCCCGACGGCGCGTCGCCGGCAGGGTCCGCGGGCGCGTCGCCGCGCCGGGGGAAGGTCCCCAAGCAGCCGTACTGGATCGCGCCGAGCGGCGGCGAGAGCGCCGCGTTCGCCGGGCTCTACGAGTTCTGGCGCGACCGGACCAAGGCCGACGACGACCCCGACCGCTGGCTCGTCTCGACGACGATCATCACGACCGACGCCGCGCCGTACCTCGCCGAGATCCACGACCGCATGCCGCTGGTCCTCCCCGCCGACGCGTGGGACGCGTGGCTCGACCCGGCGGTCGACGCGCGCGGGGCGGCCGACCTGCTCGGCCTCGGCGGCCCGCACGACGACGTCCCCCTGGTCGCGCGCGAGATCTCGACCCTGGTCAACTCCGTGACGAACGACGGGCCCGGACTGCTCGAGGCCGTCTGACGACCCGGCCTCGGGACGCGAGCGCGGCGGTCAGCCGCGGTAGGCCCACTGCAGACGCACGGGCTCGATCGTGCCGAGCCCCTGGACCTCCGTCTCGGGCTGCGCCGTGAGCGCGAAGCGCTGGTCGCCCGCGAGCAGGCCCGCGGTCTCGCGGTCGACGAGGACCGTCGTCGGCTCCGCGATGTCGACGAGGCGGGCGGCGAGGTTGACGCTCGGCCCGAACACGTCGCCGAACCGCGAGAGGACCCGGCCCCACACGAGGCTGACCCGGACCGGCGGGACGTCGACGTCCTCCTCGCGCCCGCCGGCCTCGGCCAGGCCGAGCGCGACCCGCGCCCCGGTCGCGACGTCGTCGGCGACGTAGAGCACCGCGTCGCCGATCGTCTTGACGACGCGCCCGCCCGCGGCGGTGATGACGTCGCGCGCGCTGGTCTCGAAGAGCTGCACGAACTCGGCGAGCTCGCTCGACCCCAGCCCGCGCGTGCGCTGCGTGAACGAGACGATGTCCGCGAACCCGACGGCCCGCGGGAGCGGGAGCTCGTGCTCGTCGACCGCGGTGGCCCGCGCGTCGGAGAACTCGACCGCGAACCTCCCCGCGACCGCGGCGAGCTGGCGGCGCCACGCGTGCAGGAGCTGCTCCTCGAGGACCGGGGCGAGCTCGGGGAGCCGGTCGAGGACGAGCAGGCGCGCGCTCGTGTCGTCGAGGTCGAACCGGCGCGTCAGGTGCTCGACGAGCGCCTCGACCTGCCAGAGCACGAGCCGCTCCGTGGTGTGCCCGGTGGACCGGATGAGCGTCGTCAGCGCGCGCTCGTCGAGCCGCTCGGTCGCGGCGAACGCAAACACGTCCGCGAGCGCCTGCGCGTCCTTCTCCGTGAACGCGTGCTCCTCGCCCTCGGTCAGGGGGAGGCCGAGCGCCTGCCAGTAGGCGCGCACGCGGTCCGTCCCGACGCCCGCGCGCTCGGCGAGCCGCTCGACGGTCAGGGTGCGGGGCCCGCCGAGGAGCGCCTCGTCGAGCACCGCCTCCGTCGCCTCGGTGTCCGGGGCCGGCTCGCCGCCCTCCCCGCCGTCCGGAGACGGGGTGGTGGGGACGGGCACGTTCTGCTCAGGGTCCACGGGCACCCGGCGATCCTATTCCTCGGCCCGGGCCGGTGAGATCGGCGGTCGTGACCGAGATCGGCAGTGGCGCGCGAGATCGGCGGTCGTGACCGCCGACGTCGTCCCGGACTGCCGATCTCGGCCGGAGTCCGTCACCCGTGCGGGCGCAGGTGGTGGACGTCGCCGCTGTGGTGGACGCTCGTCGTGCCGTCGTCCTCGCGTACCACCAGTCCGCCGTCGGGCGCGAGCGCGGTGGCGAGCCCGACGACGTCGCCGCCCGCGACGCGCTCGACCCGCACGCGCGTGCCGAGCGTGGCGCTGACCTGCGCGCAGTCGGCGTCGAGCCCGGCGGCGTGCGCGTCGCCGCCGGCGTCCTGCCAGCGCGCGAGGACCTCGCCGAACGCCTCGTGGAGGGCGACGAGCAGGACCTCGCGGTCGGTCGTCGCGGCACCCGCCAGGGCGAGCGAGGTGGCCGTGGGGACGGGCAGCTCCGCGCGCTCCTGGGAGACGTTGAGCCCGACGCCGACGACGACGCCGCCGTCGGGCAGCACCTCCGCGAGGATGCCGGCGACCTTGCGCAGGGGCGGGTGGCCGCCGACCGCCGGCGTCGCGACGTCCTGCGGAACGGGCGCGGCGCCCGGGTCCGGCACGAGGACGTCGTTCGGCCACTTGACGACGGCGTCGACCCCGGCGGTCGCACGCAGGGCGCGGGCGGGCGCGAGCCCCGCGAGGAGCGGGAGCCAGCTCAGCGCCTCGCGCGGCACCTCGGGGCGCAGGAGGAGCGAGCCGAGGAGCGCGGCGCGCGGCGGCGTCGTCCACGAGCGCCCCAGCCGGCCGCGACCCCCGGGCTGGTGCTCGGCGACGAGGAGCGCCGGCGCCGGCCAGGCGTCCGGGTCGGCGGCGACCGCGCGCGCGAGCTCGGCGTTCGTCGACACCGACTCGGGGACGACCTCGAGCCGGGCGAGGGGCCCTGCGGGCGCCACGAGCAGCTCGCGCAGGAACTCCGCCCGCAGCGGGGGCCGCCCGTAGCCGTCGGGCCTGGTCTCGTCGTCGCGCGCGCTCACCATGCCCGCCATCCTCCCGCACGCCGACGGCCCGGCACGAGGGACGCACGGCCGGTCGGACGCCGCGGACGGACATCACCGGCGCGCCGCCGGGTTTGTCGACACCCACCAAGACCCGCCCCGGGCGTGCTGGCGTCGCCCGCATCGAGTTGGCGCCACCCGCCAACTAGGCTCGGGTCCGTGACGGACTCTGCGACCACCTCGCCCGCGACGCCCGAGGCACCCCCGACATCGCCCGACGCGCCCCACCTCGTGGGCACCGCGGCCAAGCTCGCCGACCTCGACCGTCGCCGCGCCGAGGCGACCGAGCTGCCCGAGGAGGCGGCGCGGACCAAGCAGCACGCGCGCGGCAAGAAGACGGCGCGCGAGCGCATCGAGGCGCTGCTCGACGAGGGCAGCTTCGTCGAGCTCGACGCGTTCGCGAAGCACCGCTCGCACAACTTCGGGCTCGAGAAGAAGCGCCTGGCGGGCGACGGCGTCGTCGTCGGGCACGGCACGATCGACGGCCGCCAGGTGTGCGTGTACTCCCAGGACTTCACGGTGTTCGGGGGCAGCCTCGGCGAAGTCCACGGGCAGAAGATCACCAAGGTGCAGGACCTCGCGCTGCGCACGGGCGCGCCGTTGATCGGCATCTCCGACGGCGGCGGCGCGCGCATCCAGGAGGGTGTCGCGGCGCTCACGCAGTTCGCGGAGATCTTCCGCCGCAACGTCGCGTCGTCGGGCGTGATCCCGCAGATCTCGCTCATCCTCGGTCCCAGCGCGGGCGGCGCGGTGTACTCCCCCGCGCTGACCGACTTCATCGTCATGGCGGACAAGACGTCGAACATGTTCATCACCGGCCCGGACGTGATCCGCGCGGTGACGGGCGAGGACGTGGGCTTCGAGGAGCTCGGCGGAGGCCTGACGCACAACGAGAAGTCCGGCGTCGCGCACTACCTCGGCGCGGACGAGGACGACGCGATCGACTACGTGCGCCACCTCGTGTCCTACCTGCCGCAGAACAACCTCTCGGACGCGCCGTCCTTCCCGCCCGACGACGTCGACCTCGACGTCACGGAGGAGGACCTCGAGCTGGACGCGCTCGTGCCCGACTCGGACTCGCAGCCGTACGACATGCGCACCGTGATCGAGCACGTGCTCGACGAGGGCGCGTTCCTCGAGGTCCAGCCGCTGTTCGCGAAGAACGTGCTCGTCGGGTTCGGGCACGTGGAGGGCCAGTCGGTGGGCGTCGTGGCGAACCAGCCGCTCGCCATGGCGGGCACGCTCGACATCGACGCCGCGGAGAAGGCGGCGCGGTTCGTGCGCACGTGCGACGCGTTCAACATCCCGGTGCTCACGCTCGTGGACGTCCCCGGCTTCCTGCCGGGCGTCGACCAGGAGCACCAGGGCATCATCCGGCGCGGGGCCAAGCTCATCTACGCGTACGCCGAGGCCACGGTCCCGCTCGTCACCGTCATCACGCGCAAGGCGTACGGCGGGGCGTACATCGTCATGGGATCCAAGCAGCTCGGTGCCGACGTCAACCTCGCGTGGCCGACGGCGCAGGTCGCGGTCATGGGCGCGGGCGGCGCGGTGAACATCCTCCAGCGGGCGGCGCTCAAGCGCGCGGCCGACGCGGGCGACGACGTCGAGGCGGAGCGCGCCCGGCTCGTCGCGGAGTACGAGGACGCGATCGTCAACCCGTGGGACGCCGCCGAGCGCGGCTACGTGGACGCGGTGATCCGCCCGTCCGAGACGCGCGTGCAGGTCGTGCGGGCGCTGCGGGCGCTGCGCACCAAGCGCGCGACCCTGCCGCCCAAGAAGCACGGCAACATCCCGCTGTGACCGCGAGCGAGCCCCAGCACCCGACGAACCTCGCGAGGGAGGACCACGCATGAGCCACGACGACGCCACGCACGGACCCGTGCCGCTCGGGTCCGTGGACCCGGCGCCGCTGCACGCCGCGGTCGACGCGCTCACGGCGGCGCTGCACGAGTACGTCGAGACCGCGGTCGGGGTGCGGGCCGAGTTCGGGGCGTCCGAGGCGGACGAGGACCCGCGCGTGCTCGCGCTCGAGGGCCGCATCGGCACGCTCAACGCGCGGCTGTTCGACGAGCTGCACGGCGCGCTCGGCATCCACGCCGACCTCACGACGTCGGTGTGGGACCCGGGCGCCGACGAGGAGGTCGACGACGACGCCTCGCCGGCCGACGTGCAGGACGACACCTTCACGCTCGACTACGTCGTCATGACGCACCCCGGCGGCCCGGACCTCGACGACGTCGTCGGGCTCCTCGACCGGTGGGGCCACGAGGCGCGCGAGCGGCTCGTCGAGGCGGGCTACGCCGTCCCCGAGTGGGGCGTGGGGCGCGGGGCGGACGACGACCACGACCACGACGAGGACGACGAGTGAGCACGGCGGGGTCCGGCGCTCCGAGCGTCCGCGTCGTGCGCGGCGCGCCGGACGAGCTGGAGGTCGCCGCGCTCGTCGCCGGCCTCGCCGCGGCGGCCGCCGCGAGCGGGCTGCCCGACGACGTCGCGCCCGTCGACGAGTGGACCAACCGGGCGCGCGGGCTGCGCGGGACCGGGGACGGCGCGACCGCGAAGAGCTTCGGCGGGCGCTCGGGCCGGCACAACGCCGACTCGTGGCGCTGGAGCCTGCGGTCGTGACGACGCCGAGCGCGTCGCCCCGCACGCGCCGCCTGCCCGAGCGGGGCGTGCTCGTCGAGCTCCCCGCGTCCGCCGACGAGGTCGAGGCCGACCCGACGAGCCTGCCGGGCGTGGAGCCCGTGCCGGGCTGGCGCCGCTGGGCGTGGGCCGTGGCGTTCGTGCCGACCGTCGCGCTGCTCGTCTACCAGCGCCTCGCGTCGGGGCGCGGGTGGTCCGTGCCGGACGCCGTCGTGGTCGTGGCGACCCTCGGGCTGCTCGTCACCGCGCTGCTCGCGCTCGTGCGCTACCTCGACGACCGCGTCGTGGCCGGGCTCGCGCGCGGGCGGGACGCGCTGCTCGCCGCGCCGGTCCGGGCGACCGGGACGCTCGTGCTTCCCGGCGTCGGTGCCGCGGACCTCGCGGCGGGCACGGCGGAGGGCTCCACGGAGGACACCGCCACGGGCACGCGGACGACCGGGCCCACGGTCGTCCCGACGACCCTGGTCGTGACCACCGCGTCCGGCGCGCGGACCGCACGACCGGCGCGCGTCGTCGTGCCCGACGGCGCGGCGGGCCCGCGCCCGGGCGACCCGGTCGCCGTCTGGCACGCCGCGGACGACGCGGACGCGTCGGGGGTGCTCCTGCTGCGCTACCACCGCGCCTGGGCGGACGACCTCGTGGCGGCGCTGCGCGGCCGCGCCGGCGCCGCTCCCGACGCGGGACCGCCCGGAGACACGCCCGGCGCGCCGACCGAGGAGGACCGCGGCGAGAGCCCGGGGAATCCGGCAGACCCGCGTCCGGGCGCCGAGTAGTCTCGTCCGGGTGAGCGACACCACCACCACACCCGCCGGCGCATCCGCCGGGACCCCCGACCGCACACCCACGCCGATCGACGCCGTCGCCGAGGCCTACGTCACGCGGATCGCCGAGCTCGACCCGATCGCCGCGACCGCGATGGGCCTGTCCGGCTACGACCACCTCGTCTCCGACCTCTCGCCCGCCGGGCACGACGCGCGGGCCGACGCCGACCGCGCGGTGCTGCGCGAGCTCGAGGGCCTGGAGCCCGTCGACGACGTCGACCGCGTCACCCTCGCCGCGATGCGCGAGCGCGTCGGCCTGCAGCTCGAGCTGCACGAGGCGGGCGAGCCGCTCGCGAGCCTCAACAACATCGCGTCGCCGGTGCAGGAGCTGCGCGACGTCTTCGACATCATGCCGACCGGGACGGTCGAGGCGTGGGAGAACATCGCCTCCCGCCTCAACGCCCTGCCCACGGCGATCGACGGATACATGGCCTCCCTCACCGAGGCGGCGGCGCGTGGCAACGTCGCCGCGATCCGCCAGGTGCGGATCGGCGTGCAGCAGTCGCGCGAGCTCGCCGACGCGAAGGGCTCGTTCTTCACGACGTTCGTCGCCGGCCCCGAGGCGAACGCCGTCCTCGACGACTCCTCGGCGTGCTCGCTCGTGCGCAAGGAGCTCGAGCACGGCGCCGCCGCGGCGCGCGAGGCCTACGGCCGCCTCGCGGACTTCCTCGAGACGACGCTCGCGCCGCAGGCACGCGAGCAGGACGCCGTGGGCCGCGAGCGCTACGGGCTCTTCTCGCGCACGTTCCTCGGCGCGCAGGTCGACCTCGACGAGACGTACGCGTGGGGGCTCGAGGAGCTCGCGCGCGTCGTCGCCGAGCAGGAGGAGATCGCGCGCCGCATCGCCGGGCCGGGCGCGAGCGTCGAGGACGCCGTCGCCGCGCTCGACGCCGACCCGGCGCGCACGCTGCACGGCACGGACGCGCTGAGGTCGTGGATGCAGGAGACGTCGGACGCCGCGATCAGCGCGCTGAACGGCGTCCACTTCGACGTCCCGACGCCGGTGCTCGACCTCGAGTGCATGATCGCGCCGACGCAGACGGGCGGGATCTACTACACGCCGCCGAGCGACGACTTCTCCCGCCCGGGCCGCATGTGGTGGTCCGTGCCGTCGGACGTCACGGAGTTCAACACGTGGCGCGAGAAGACGACGGTCTACCACGAGGGCGTCCCCGGCCACCACCTGCAGTGCGGCCAGGCCGTGTACGCGCGAGCGACGCTCAACACGTGGCGCCGGCTCGCGTGCTGGGTCTCGGGCCACGGCGAGGGCTGGGCCCTGTACGCCGAGCGCCTCATGGCGGACCTCGGGTTCCTCGACGACGACGGCGACCGACTCGGCATGCTCGACGCGCAGCGCATGCGTGCGGCGCGCGTCGTGCTCGACATCGGCGTGCACCTCGGCCTGCCCGCGCCCGAGCAGTGGGGCGGCGGGACCTGGGACGCCGACAAGGCGCTCACGTTCCTGCGCGCGAACGTCAACATGCCCGACTCGTTCGTCCGGTTCGAGCTCGACCGCTACCTCGGCTGGCCGGGTCAGGCGCCGTCGTACAAGGTCGGCCAGCGCCTGTGGGAGGCCACGCGCGACGACGCGCGCGCGGCGGCCGCGGCCCGCGGCGAGGCGTTCGACGCCAAGGCGTTCCACGCGCGCGCGCTGAACCTCGGCTCGGTCGGTCTGGACGTGCTGCGCGACGCGCTCTCCTCGTGACCCGGTCGTCCACCCTGCCCGGGTCGGCCTCGCGCCGGCCCGGGCGGGGCGGGCCCGCCCTGGGGAGCTGACGCGTGGGCGCCGTCCTCACCGGCTTCGCCATCATCGCCGTGGTCGTGGCGGCCGGGTACGTCACCGCGCGGCTCGGCATCGGGGGCCCCGACGCGAGGACCGCGCTCAACCGCATCGGGTTCTTCGTCGCGAGCCCCGCGCTGCTGTTCACCGTGCTCGCGCGGGCGGACGTCGGCGCGCTCTTCCAGGCGCCGCTCGCGGTCGCGGCGGTCTCCGCCGTCGTGACCGCGGGCGTGTTCGTGCTCGTCGACCGGCTGTGGCTGCGGCTCCCCGCCCCCGAGGCGACCATCGGGGCCGTGGGCTCCGGCTACGTGAACGCGAACAACATCGGCCTGCCCGTCGCGGTGTACGTGCTGGGCGACGCGACCGCCGTCGTGCCGGTGATCCTGCTCCAGCTCCTCGTGCTCGCACCCGTCGCGCTGCTCGTCCTCGACGCGACGACGAGCGGGCGCCTGTCCTGGCGCTTCGTCCTCGCCCAGCCCGTGCGCAACCCGATCATCCTCGGGTCGTTCGCGGGCGCCGTCGTCTCGGTGACCGGCTGGACCCCGCCCGTCGCGGTCATGGCTCCGCTCGAGATCCTCGGCGGTGCCGCCATCCCCATGATCCTGCTCGCGTTCGGCATGTCGTTGCACGGCACCAGGCCGCTGCGGCGCGGCGAGCCCCGCGCGGCCGTCGGGGTGGCGAGCGTCGCGAAGCTGCTCGTCATGCCCGTCGTCGCGTTCGTCGTCTCCCGGCACGTCCTCGGGCTCGACGACGCCGCGGTCGCCTCGGCCGTCACGCTCGCCGCGCTGCCCACCGCCCAGAACGTCTACAACTACGCGGCACGGTTCGGGCGGGGCGAGATCCTCGCGCGCGACACGATCCTCGTCACGACCCTCGGCTCGCCCGTCGTGCTGCTCGTCGCGGCGCTGCTGGTCGCGTAGGACCGCTCGGCGCGCGCCGTCCGGCTCGCCGGTCGCGCCGGTGCTCGACGGGTAGTCTGCGCGGGTGCTCCGACTCGTCCTCGCCTCCCGCTCCCCCGCCCGCCTCGCGACGCTGCGCGCGGCCGGCGTCGAACCCCTCGTGCGCGTCTCGGGGGTCGACGAGGACGCGGTCCTGCAGGCCGCCGCCGCGGAGCGCGGCGGGCTCGACCCCGTGGACGCGGTGCTCGTCCTCGCCCGCGCCAAGGCGGAGGAGATCGTGCGCACGCTCGCCGACGACGGGACCGGCGCGCCGGTCGACGACCCCGCGCTCCTCGTCGGGTGCGACTCGATGCTCGAGCTCGACGGCGAGGTGCTCGGCAAGCCCGTCGACGCCGACGACGCCCGTGCGCGCTGGCGCGCGATGCGCGGCCGGGCCGGCGTCCTGCACACCGGCCACTGGCTCGTCGACCTGCGTCCGCTGCCCGACGGCGGGACGGGCACCGCGACCGGGGCCACCAGCTCCACGACGGTGCACTTCGCCGACCTCACGGACGACGAGATCGACGCGTACGTCGCGACGGGCGAGCCCCTGCACGTCGCGGGCGCGTTCACGGTCGACGGCCTCGGCGGGCCCTACGTCGAGCGCATCGAGGGCGACCACCACGGCGTCGTCGGGATCAGCCTCCCGCTGCTGCGGACGCTGCTCGGCGAGGCCGGGGTCGCCTGGCACGAGCTGCGGTCCTGACCCGACGGGGCCGCCGTCCGTCGTCGGCGCTCGCCGTGGTGCCGTTGTGGGTGCCGGACAACCCCAGGCGCCGGGCGAGGCCCAGGGACGCGCCGCTATGGAGGTTTCCTCCAACCACCCTCCGCGCGCCTTGGCTTCTTCTCCAATCTTGTCCGGTACCCGGCCCGGGAGCGTGAACGGCGCCCCGCGCACGCGTTACCGTGAGCCGTGCCCGCGAACCCCACCCGCCCCCTGAGCAAGGTCCTCGTCGCCAACCGTGGCGAGATCGCCGTCCGGATCGTCCGTGCCTGCGCCGACGCCGGCATCGCGTCCGTCGCGGTCTACGCCGACCCGGACCGGCAGGCCCTGCACGTGCACCTCGCCGACGAGGCGTTCGCGCTCGGCGGCGCCCGGGCGGCCGAGACCTACCTCGACATCGCGAAGCTGCTCGACGTCGCACGCCGCTCCGGCGCCGACGCGGTGCACCCCGGGTACGGCTTCCTCGCCGAGAACGCCGAGTTCGCCCAGGCCGTGCTGGACGCCGGCCTCGTCTGGATCGGGCCGCCGCCGGCCGCGATCGACGCTCTCGGTGACAAGGTGAGCGCACGCCACATCGCGCAGCGCGCCGGTGCCCCGCTGGTCCCCGGCACGCCCGACCCCGTCGCCGACGCGAGCGAGGTGCACGCCTTCGCCGCCGAGCACGGGCTGCCCATCGCGATCAAGGCGGCGTTCGGCGGCGGCGGGCGCGGCCTCAAGGTCGCCCGCACCGCGGACGAGATCGACGAGCTCTACGAGTCCGCGGTCCGCGAGGCCACGGCCGCGTTCGGGCGCGGCGAGTGCTTCGTCGAGCGCTACCTCGACACGCCCCGCCACGTCGAGACCCAGTGCCTCGCGGACGAGCACGGCACCGTCGTCGTCGTTTCCACGCGCGACTGCTCCCTCCAGCGCCGCCACCAGAAGCTCGTCGAGGAGGCCCCCGCGCCCTACCTCAGCGCCGCCCAGGAGGCCGAGCTCTACAAGGCGTCCGAGGCGATCCTGCGCGAGGCCGGCTACGTCGGCGCGGGCACGTGCGAGTTCCTCGTCGGGGCCGACGGCACCATCTCCTTCCTCGAGGTCAACACGCGCCTCCAGGTCGAGCACCCGGTGTCCGAGGAGGTCACCGGCATCGACCTCGTCCGCGAGCAGCTGCGCATCGCCGCGGGCGAGCCCCTCGGCTACACGTCGACGCAGGTGCGCGGCCACTCGATCGAGTTCCGCATCAACGGCGAGGACCCCGCCGCGAACTTCCTCCCCGCCCCCGGCCGCATCTCGCGCCTGCGCTTCCCGTCCGGGCCCGGCGTGCGCGTCGACTCCGGCGTCGTCGAGGGCGACACGATCTCCGGCGCGTTCGACTCCATGATCGCCAAGGTCATCGTCACCGGCGCCACGCGCGAGCAGGCCGTCCAGCGGGCCCGCCGCGCGCTGCGCGAGCTCGAGGTCGAGGGCATCCCCACGGTCGTGCCGTTCCACCGCGCCGTGCTCGACGCCGAGGCGTTCGTCCCCACGGACGACGCGCCGTTCCGTGTGCACACCCGCTGGATCGAGACCGAGTTCGCGGACCAGCTCGCCGCGCTCGCGCCCGCCCCGGCCGCCTCCACCGACGAGGACGACGAGCCCCTCGCGACCGAGCGCGTCGTCGTCGAGGTCGGCGGCAAGCGCCTGGAGGTCGTCCTCCCCGCCGGCCTCGGCATGGCCGCGGGCCGTGCCCGCACGGCGAACGCCGCGCGTCGGCCCGCGCGGCGGAGCACCGGCAAGGCCAACGGCGGCGCCTCCGGCACGACGCTCGCCTCCCCCATGCAGGGCACGATCGTCAAGGTCGCCGTCGCCGACGGCACCCAGGTCGCCGAGGGCGACCTCGTCGTCGTGCTCGAGGCGATGAAGATGGAGCAGCCGCTCCTCGCCCACCGCGCCGGCACGGTCCGCTCGCTCTCCGCCACCGCCGGCGCGAGCGTGAGCTCCGGCACCGCCATCTGCGAGATCGTCGACTGACCCTCCGGGCCACCGTCGGGCTCGGTGCACGACCCGCGTGCTCGGGGCGCCGGGCTGCGCCGGCTTCACGACCCGCGTGGTCGGGTTGGGTGGCCGGGGTGGATGGCGCGTTCGGGCTGCCGCGCCGTCGCCTGGGTCTGTCGGGTGGCACTTCTCGGAGCGCGGCTCTGACGCCCTTCACACCCCACCCACCCCGGCCCGGCTTCGGCCCACGTCGTGCAGCCCCTTGCCCGACGACCGTCGCGCCCGCCGCGCTGTCGGCGCACCACGCTCGTGGGTCATGCGACGAGCCCGCGCTAGCCCTGGCCGTTGGCCTTCCGGCCGCCCGGCGCATGACGGCGAGGCGTCCAGCACTGGTACGCGCCGGCCTCCGCCCGGACCGAACGGGACCGCCGGACCGGGCCGAGGTTCGTGCGGTGACGGCCAGGACGAGCGGTGGGGTCGGACCGTGTGCGAAGGACGTCAGAGGCGCACTCCCAGAACTCCCGCCAGACAGACCAGGGTGACGGTGCGCCAGTCCGAGCACACGGTCCGACCCCACCGCGGACCCGACCCTGCGGGCCGTAGACCCGACCCCGACCGCGACGAGGCGGGTGCTAGTCGTGCTGGGCCGCGGCACGGATCGCACGGCGACCGGAGGGCAGGGCGACGGCGACGGTGATGACGAGGAACATGAGGATCCCGGAGACGACGAGGAGCGACTCCACGGTGAAGCGGTCGGCGAGCGGGCCGAACACGACCATGCCGAGCGGCATCGAGACGGCCATGACGATGCCGACGAAGCCGAAGACGCGGCCCTGGCGCTCGGGCTCGACGGTCTCCTGCAGGACGGTCATGGACGTCGTCGAGAACGGCGGCACGGAGAGGCCGAGCAGGAACATGAAGACGAAGAACACCCACATGTTCGTCGAGAGACCCATGGCGACGGACAGGACGCCGAACACGAACGTCGACCCGACGATCATGGCGATGCGGTTCTTGAGCCCGCCCCAGGTGGCGAGGAGCACGCCGCCGAGCAGCATGCCGACGGAGAACGCGACCTCGTTGACGGTGAGCTTCCAGACCTCCTCGCCGAAGGTCCGCGCGACCATGAGCGGGGTGAGGTACGACGGCGCGACGATGAGCAGGAACACGACGGCGTAGAGGCCGAGCACCCACCGGACGAACGGGTGCGAGCCGAGGTAGCGGAAGCCCTCGACGAGGTCGTCGAAGTACCCTGCTCGCTCGCCGGCGGCGGCGTGCGCGAGCGTCGGGACGGGCACGAGCAGGAGGAGGCCGATCCCGATCACGGCGGTGACGACGTCGACGAAGAACACGGAGACGATGGACGTGCTGGCGTAGACGGCCGCGGCGACCGCGGGGGCGAGGAGCATCATCGCGGACTGGATCGACTGGTTGATCCCGTTGACGCGCAGCAGCTTGCTGGTCGGGACGATCTGCGGGAGCAGGGCCGCGACCGCGGGGGTCTGGATCCCGGCGCCCGTGGAGCGGATCGCGAGCGCGGCGTAGATGAGCCAGAGGTCGTCCGCGCCGCCGAGCATGAGGAGCGCGAGCGCGAGGGTCGTCACGGCGATCGTGCCGTCGGCGGCGATGACGAGCGCCTTGCGGTTCACCCGGTCCGCCCACACGCCGCCGAAGATCGAGACGACCGCCTGCGGCAGGAACCCGAAGAGGGTGCTCAGCGCGAGCACGGCCCCGGACTTGGTCTCGATCGTCAGGTGCCACATCACGGCGTACTGGACGAGCATCGAGCCGAACAGGGAGACGGTCTGCCCGGAGAGGAAGATCGCGGTGTCCCGTCGCCACCGGGGCTTCGCGAGCGTGTCGTCGACCGGGGCGTCGTTCTCCACACCGTCGGAGAGGTCGTCGGCGGTGGGGGCGTCGGTGTTCTCGTACGGCGTATGGCTCACCCGCACATCCTGACGGCCGCCACCCACACGGTCCACGGAATTCGCCGTCGGCGGACGGTCAGTCGGCCGCGGGGACCTCGCCCACGTGCGCGATGTGCCCGAGCTGGCGCCACACGAGCGCGAGCGTGACGCCCGCGCCGACGAACGCGAACCAGAACGGCGCGGTGATCCCCCACGCCTGGGCGAGGACGCCGCCCAGCGCCTGCCCGACGACGCTGCCGCCGAACACGCAGACCATGTAGACCGAGCCGACGCGTCCCTGGAACTCCGTGGGGACGGCACGCTGCCGGATCGTGTTGGACACCGTGCCCCACACGAACGCGTACGCACCGAAGACGACCATGATCGCGAGCGCGACCCAGCCGGTCGTGGTGAGGGCGAGCGCGAGGTGCATGAGGACCTCGAGCGAGAGGCACACGCGCATGAGGGTCGACAGGCGCACGTGCCGCTCGAGCCACCCGAACGACGCGATGCCCACGACGCCGCCGACGGCCGACGCCGTCGTGAGGAGCCCGAACCCGACCTCACCCATGTCGAGGTGGTCGAGCGCGTACTTGACGAGGACGCCCCACGGCGCGGCCCAGGTCACGTTGAAGGCGAGGATGACGAGCGCGAGCGTCCGCACCGGGGCGTTCCCGAGGATCCACCGCACGCCCTCGGCGATGTCCTGGCGGAGGTGGGTCTGCGTCTCGCGCACACCGCCCGGTGTGGTCGCGATCCGTCCCACGAGCACGACGGCGAGCGCGACGCACACGACCTGGACGACGAACGGCCAGACCATCCCGAGCGCGAAGAGGAACGCGCCGACCGGCGGTCCCAGCAGCTGGTTGGCGGTGAGGAACCCGGCCTGGAGCCGGGCGTTGCCCGTGCCGAGGTCGCGCGGCTCGACGAGCATCGGGAGCAGGGTCTGGGACGCCGAGTCCGCGAACACCTCGGCGACGCCGTACAGGAACATCACGGCGAGGACGACGCCGATGCTCACGTGCCCGGTCGCGATGAGGACGCACAGCGCCACGACGACGACCGCGCGCAGCGCGTTGGCCACCATGACGACGACGCGCCGGTCGAGGCGGTCGGCCAGCGCCCCGGCCCAGAGGCCGAACAGGAGCCAGGGCAGCCGCTGCAGCAGGGCGGCGAGCGCGACGAGGAACGCTGAGTCGGTCTGGGACGCGACGAGCAGCGGCCCCGCCGCCAGGGCGATGCCGTCGCCGACGTTGCTCGTCCACGACGACGACAGCAACCAGCGGAAGCCGGTGCCCATGCGTCGCGGTGCGACGACCTCTCCGATCCTGCTCACAAGCGGACCAGCGTACGCCGCGCGGTGGTCCACCCGGGCAACCTTTTTCCGGGGCGTCCGCGGTGGGATCCGGCGCCGCGCGGAGCGCCGGCCTGGCAGCATGGGCCCCGTGACCATCCCGACCGCGCCCCGCGATCCCGGCGACCCGCCCCCGCGGCTCCCTCGCCACCTGCAGCCGGGCGACGGCTGGGTGGAGTGCGAGTGCGGCCGTCGGCACTGGGGTCTCTTCGGCGCCGCCGGGCTCCTGCTCGGGCGGCGCGACCGCGCGGGCCGCCTGACCGACGTCGTCCTGCAGCACCGCGCGCCCTGGTCCGACCAGGGCGGGACGTGGGGAGTGCCGGGCGGCGCCGTCGGGCCGGACGAGACCCCGGCCCAGGGAGCCCTGCGCGAGGCCGAGGAGGAGGCGGGCATCGACCCCGCGCACGTGGACGTCGTGGGCGAGCGTGTGCTCGACCACGGTCCGTGGCGCTACACGACGGTCCTCGGGGAGATCGCGGACGGCGCGGAGGTCGACCCGCGCGCGACGGACGCGGAGAGCGTCGAGGTCCGCTGGGTCCCGGTCGACGACGTCGCGACCCTCGACCTGCTGCCCGCGTTCGCGGACGCGTGGCCGAGCCTGCGCGCGGCGCTCGACCAGGGGGCTCCCGAGGCCTGACGGCCTGCCCGCGCGGGACCTTCGTCACCGATCGGTGGTGGACCCGCCTCGCGGCCGGTCCGCCGGCGTCGGTCCGGGGCACGATGGCGTCGTGCCCGAGGACACGTCGACCACGTACCGCGCGCTCGCGTCGTCGAGCCGGCTGACGCTGCTGCACGCGCTCCAGGAACGCGGCCCGATGACGGTCGCGGACCTGTCGCGCGAGGCGTCGCTCTGCCCGAGCGCGACGCGTGAGCACCTCCAGCGGCTCGCGGACGCGGGGTTCGTGCGCAGCGCCCCCGAGGTGCGCACGACGCGTGGACGCCCGCGCATCCTCTACGAGGCGATCGCGGGCGAGGACCCGCCGCGGGACGACGGCGCGGCGCGGCGCCTCGGCGAGTCGCTCGTCCGGGCCGCGCTGACCCGCACGGTGCTCGGTCACGGCGACGCCGCCCAGGGCGCCGCGCACGACGACGCCGCGCACGGCACGCGCGACGACCTCGCCGGGACCGCGCGCGTGGCGGGCCGGCGGCTCGTCGACGTGCTCCGTTCCTCGGGCCGCGACGCGCCCGAGCCCACGCCGGAGAACCAGCTCGCCGCCCTCGACGACCACCTGCACCAGCTCGGGCTCGACCCCGAGCTCGAAGAGGAGCGGCTGCGGTTCCATCTCTACCGGTGCCCGTTCCTCGCGCTCGCGGCGGACCGCGAGGACGTGGTCTGCGCCGTCCACCTCGGCCTCGTCCAGGGCGTGCTCGCGGGCGTCGGCGGGCCCGTCCGCGCGGAGGCGCTGCTGCCCTTCGTCGAGCCCCACCACTGCGTGCTGCAGCTCTCGCGCGCGAGCTGATTATTCACGGTCCGCGGCCCGCCGCGGCTCCCGTCCGCCGGGTCATGCTGACGGCACACCGGGTACGGACCCGGCGTCACGACGTCGGTGTGGTCGTGACCTGCGACGACGGGAGGACGACATGACCGCCCCTGCCACCACCAGGCCGCCCTCGCTGCTGCGGGCGGTGCGCACGCCGTCGAGCGTGGACCTGTCGACGTGGGACCCCGAGGACGAGTCCCGCTGGGACCGCCGGTTCGCGTGGCGCACGCTGTGGATCACGACGTACAACCTCACGCTCGCGTTCTGCGCGTGGTACCTCGTGAGCGCGGTCGCGCCCCGGCTCAACGACGTCGGCTTCGACCTCACGACGGCACAGCTCTACTGGCTCACGGCCGTCCCCGGCCTCGCCGGCGGGCTGTTCCGCATGGTCTACATGTTCCTCCCGCCCGTCGTCGGCACGCGCACGCTCGTGGGCGGCACGGCGACGCTCGTCCTCCTGCCGATGCTCGGCTGGACCTTCGCCGTGCGCGACGCGAGCACGCCGTACGCGGTGCTCATGCTGCTCGCGGTCGCGGCGGGGATCGGCGGCGGCGCGTTCTCCGGGTTCATGCCCTCGACGAGCTACTTCTTCCCCCGGCGCATGGCGGGGACGGCGCTGGGGCTGCAGGCCGGGATCGGCAACTTCGGCGTGAGCCTCATCCAGTTCCTCACGCCGTGGGTCGTCGGCTTCGGCCTCCTCGGCACGGCGGCCCTCACGCCGCAGCAGACGGCGACGGGCAGCCATCTCTGGCTGCACAACGCAGGCCTCGTCCTCGTGCCGTGGACCGTGCTCGGCGCGGTGCTCGCCGCCCTGTACCTGCGCCGGGTCCCGGTGAGCGCGAACTTCCGCGAGCAGCTCGACATCTTCGGCAACAAGCACACGTGGATCATGACGGCGATCTACCTCATGACCTTCGGCGCGTTCAGCGGGTTCGCGGCCCAGCTCGGGCTGCTCATCGTCGCGGAGTACGGCGGGTTCGAGAACGCGCCCGACCCGCTGCGCTACGCGTTCCTCGGCCCGCTGCTCGGCTCGGCCGCGCGCGCCGGGTTCGGGCCGCTGTGCGACCGGTTCGGCGGTGCGGTCTGGACCCTCGTCGCCGGGATCGGCATGACGGTCTCGACGGTGTTCTCGCTGTTCTTCCTCGACCCGCACGACGTCGGGCAGTTCGGCTGGTTCCTCGCGGGGATGCTCGCGGTGTTCACCTTCGCCGGGATCGGCAACGCAGGGACGTTCAAGCAGATGCCGATGATCTTCCCGCGCCGCCAGGCGGGCGGGGTGATCGGCTGGACCGCCTCGATCGCCGCGTTCGGCCCGTTCCTCGTCGGCATCGGGCTCTCGCTCGTCCCCGCGCGGTCGTTCTTCGTCGGGTGCGCCGTGTTCTTCGCCCTGTGCACGTGGCTCACGTGGCACTACTACGCCCGGCCGGGCGCCCCGAACCCCTCCTGACCACGACCGGGAACGCCGGCGACGCGTCCGCCGTCCCCGCCCCAGAGAACTCGAGGAGCTGTCGTGCCCCCACTCGACGAGCGCACCCCCCGTGACCCGGCCGCCGCCCTGCTGCGCCTGGGCAGCCGCCTGCGGCGCGGGCAGGTGTCCGACGACCTGCGGCAGGTGTTCCTGACCGGCGGGCGCCAGGGCGACGTGTTCTACC
>NZ_JBQEMZ010000026.1:36987-54599 GCF_052044445.1 Cellulosimicrobium sp. 22598 | reverse complement strand
TGCTTGGAGTGGTGCAGCTCCATGATCCGCCCGGAGATGTGCGGCTCGAGCGCACCGTAGTCGTAGGACAGCTCGGGCAGGGTGTAGACGGGCATCCGGAGTACCTCCTGGTACCGGGCCGCAGGAAGGGGTCCAGCGGCTGCTGTGTGCGGTGAACTGGCGGTGCCTCGACAGCCTCAGGCGGGCGCGGCCGCCCGCGCCCGGGTGCCGAGACGACGATGACCCGCGACCTGTCCGCCTCGATGAGGGGACTGGTCGCGGGTCATCGTCCTACTGTGCAGGAACCTCAGCGTCGACGCTCGTCGGCGCCCTTCTCCGGCTCGACGAGGTCGCGCCCACCACCGACGGTCGCGGCACCGGCCTCGATCTGCTCGTGGCTCTCGCCCTCGAGTGCGTCGTGCTCGCCGTGCGAGTGCGCGGCCGCGAGCTCGGCGGGCGTCACGGGCTCGATCCGGTCCTCGTAGAAGAACCGCGACAGGCGCTGGAGACGCTTGTCCTTCTTGTAGCCCTTGCGGCGCACGCCGCGCGAGTCCGTCGCCGGCTCGATCTCGAGCGGCTCGTGGGCCTGGTAGTTGACCCGGAGCCAGCGCTCCTGCTCGTCGAGCGGGCGGTGGACCTCGATGTACTCGCCATGCGCGAACCGCACGATCCGGCCCGTCTCGTGGCCGTGGAGCACGAGCTCGCGGTCCTTGCGCTGCAGGCCGAGGCAGATGCGCTTGGTGATCCAGAACGCGAACCACGGGCCGACGAAGAACAGGATCCGGAACGCCCACGTGATCGTGTTGATCGACATGTGGAAGTGCGTCGCGATGAGGTCGTTCGACCCGGCGAGCGCCAGGATGATGAACGCCGTGAGGAACGCGACGCCCAGACCCGTGCGGACCGGGACGTTGCGCGGGCGGTCGAGGACGTGGTGCTCACGCTTGTCCTTCGTCACCGCGGCCTCGAGGAACGGGTAGACGAACAGGAACGTGAACAGCAGGCCCGGGACGACCACGGCCGGGATCAGGACGTTGAGGGGCACGGTGTAGTCGCCCCACGTCACGAACTCCGCCTGGCCGGGCATCAGTCGTAGCGAGCCCTCGAGGAAGAGCATGTACCAGTCGGGCTGGGCTCCTGCGGACACCGGTGACGGGTCGAACGGGCCGTAGTTCCAGACGTTGTTGATCGCCATCGTGCCGCCCATGAGGGCGAGGATGCCGAACACGACGAAGAAGAAGCCGCCGGCCTTGGCCACGTACACCGGGAACAGCGGGTAGCCGACCACGTTCGTGTCCGTGCGGCCGCCACCGGGGTACTGCGTGTGCTTGTGCAGCACGACGAAGAACAGGTGGAGCGCGACGAGCGCGAGGATCAGGCCCGGCACCAGCAGGATGTGCACCGTGAAGAGCCGGGGGATGATGTGCTCGCCCGGGAACTCGCCGCCGAAGATGAAGTACGAGAGGTACGACCCGATGAGGGGGATCGACTTCACGACGCCGTCGGTGATGCGCAGGCCGTTGCCGGACAGGACGTCGTCCGGGAGGGAGTAGCCCGAGAAGCCGGCGGCGAGGCCCATGATCATGAGCAGCATGCCCACGAGCCAGTTGACCTCGCGCGGCTTGCGGAAGGCGCCGGTGAAGAACACGCGCATCATGTGCGTGACGATCGCGGCGAGGAAGATGAGCGCGGCCCAGTGGTGGATCTGCCGCATGAGCAGACCGCCGCGCACCTCGAAGGACATGTGCAGCGTCGACGCGAACGCGTCCGACATGAGCACGCCGTTCATCGACGCCGGCTCGCCGTGGTACGTGACGAGCGACATGCTCGGCACGAAGAACATGGTCAGGAAGATGCCCGTGAGGATCAGGACGACGAACGAGTACAGGGCGATCTCGCCCAGGAGGAACGACCAGTGGTCGGGGAAGACCTTGCGCGCGAACTCCTTGACGGCGACGCCGATGCTCGTGCGCTGGTCCAGGTAGTCGGCGGCCTTGCCGGCGGGGGTCGTCGGCGCGGCTGCCTTCGGTGCGGCCGCCTTGGGTGCGGCGGTTCCGGTGCTGGTGGTCACTTCAGACGCTCCCAGAAGCTCGGGCCGATGGGCTCGTGGAAGTCGCTCTGGGCGACCAGGTAGCCCTCGTCATCAACGGTGATCGGCAGCTGCGGCAGGGGCCGCTTCGCGGGGCCGAAGACCACCTTCGCGCTGTCGGCCACGTCGAACGTCGACTGGTGGCACGGGCACAGCAGGTGGTGCGTCTGCTGCTCGTAGAGCGCCACGGGGCAGCCGACGTGCGTGCAGATCTTGGAGAACGCGACGATGCCGTCGTACGACCAGCTCTCTCCCGGAGGGGACTGCTCGGACACGATGTCGCGCGGGTCGAGACGGACCAGCAGGACGACGGCCTTGGCCTTCTCCGTGATCCACTCGTGGGACTGCATCTCCTCCTGGGATGCCTCGGGGATGATGTGCACGACCGAGCCGATCGTCACGTCCGCCGCCTTGATGGGCCGACCCGAGGGGTCGATCGCGAGGCGCGTCCCGGGCTTCCAGAGCGTGTGCTTGAACTTCGAGACGTTCCAGTCGCCGCCGACGCTCCCGACGAGCGGGACCGCGATGGTGAGCGGGAACAGCGCGAGCGCGGAGATGACCGCGCCCTTGAGGACGCCGCGACGGGCGATGCCCGAGTCCTTGGCGCCGGCCTCGAGCTCGGCGATCGCGCCGGCGCGGGTCTCCGCGTCGCTCGCGATCGGGTGGCGCTCGTCGACCTTCTCGTGGTCGGACATGAGCACCTTCGCCCAGTGCACGGCACCGAGTCCGATGCCGAGCAGCGCGAAGGCGATGGCGACGCCGAGCGAGAGCGTCGACAGGCGCACGCCGGCCGTGGTCCCGTCCGGCGGGATGACGAAGTACACGACGAGCGCGGCGATCGTGCCGATCACCGAGATGCCGAAGAGCGTCGCGACCTGACGCTCGGCGCGCTTCGACGCCTTCGGGTCGCGGTCCGCCATGCGGCTCTTGTGCTCGGGCAGCCCCGGGTCCGGGAAGGTGTCGAGGGTGCCGTGCTCCTCGCGGTGCCCGACCTCGCGGTGCGAGGACTCGGGCGACCGGGGGTTCTGGTAGTCGCTCACGAGGACTTCGCTCCGATCCACACTGCGGCCCCGATGAGGAGGCCCATTCCGACGATCCAGGCCCACAGACCCTCGCTGACCGGGCCGAGCGAGCCGAGCGACAGGCCACCGGCCGAGCCCTCACGCTGGAACTCGAGGAACGCGATGACGTCGCGCTTCTCCTCGGGCGTGACGGTCGCGTCGTTGAAGACCGGCATCGACTGCGGGCCGGTGAGCATCGCCTGGTAGATGTTGCGCTCCGACGTCTCCCACAGCGGGGGCGCGAACTTGCCCTCCGAGAGCGCGCCGCCCGCGCCGACGGCGTTGTGGCACATCGCGCAGTTGGTGCGGAAGATCGCGGCACCGTTCGCGACGTCGCCGAGCGAGGCGTCGACCTGCTCGTCCGTCGGGATCGCCGGGCCGGCGCCGAGCGAGGCGACGTAGGCGGCGAGCTGCGCCGTCTGCTCCTCGTCGAACTGGCGAGGCTTCTGGATGGCCTGCGGACCGTCCATCTGCATGGGCATGCGGCCGGTGGACACCTGGAAGTCGACCGACGCCGCACCGACGCCGACGAGCGACGGAGCCGTGTCCGAGCCCTCGGCGTTCGGGCCGTGGCACGTGGCGCAGTTGGCCTGGAACAGCTTCTGGCCGGTCTCGATGTCCTCGGTGCTGGCGGTCTCGGCGTTGGCCGGAGTCGGTGCAAAGGCGGCGTAGACGCCACCGGTGACCAGCAGCGCCAGCAGCAGCAGCACGACCGGCGCGAGGCGGTGGTGTCTGCGGGCGGCGAGTGCCTTCACGAAATGATCCTCGTCTCGCAGGTGGGGGAGCAGGGGGCGGGTGGGCGGGCCGGGGCGGACCCCGGGCGCGTCGTCAGCGCAAGATGTAGATCACGAAGAACAGCGCGATCCACACGACGTCGACGAAGTGCCAGTAGTAGGACGTCACGATGGCCGTCGTGGCCTCGTGGTGCCCGAAGTTCTTGGCCGAGAACGAGCGGCCGAGAAGGAACAGGAAGGCGATCAGGCCACCGACGACGTGGAGGCCGTGGAAGCCGGTCGTGATGTAGAAGACGGAGCCGTAGGGCGTCGAGGAGATCGAGACGCCGTGCTCGACGAGCTCGGCGTACTCGAAGATCTGACCACCGATGAAGAACGCACCCATGAGGAACGTGAGCGTCATCCACTCGTTCATCCCCCAGCGGTTCACCTGGAAGATCGAGCCGGTGCGCACGGGCTGGAAGCGCTCGGCGGCCCACACGCCCATCTGGCACGTCACCGACGACAGCACCAGGACGGTCGTGTTGATCGCCGCGAAGGTCAGGTTGAGCTTGTCCGCTTGCAGGGCCCACTCGTCGGCGGGCATCACGGCGCGGACCGTGAAGTACATGGCGAAGAGGCCGGCGAAGAACATGAGCTCGCTGGCCAGCCACACGATCGTCCCGACCGAGACGGGGTTCGGTCGGTTGACGCTCACGTGCTGATGGGCGTGGGGGGCAGCCGTTGCGGTCGACACAGGAGCCATTATGGCCGACGAACGGCCGGTCCGCGGCACGCAGACGGCCGCCCGGAGGCGGTGAATCTCACAATGTCTCCAGATCTTCCCACGGAGACCTGCACTTGGTGACGGATCGCTGCTAAGTGCCATGAAACTGGCATGTGCCCGAGGGTGGCCAGGGCCCTTGGTCCCGGGCCCCGCGCCGGTCGGCGTCGGTACCGCGCGAGGGGGTGCTGCGATCCGCTCCGACGTGCCAAGATGCCAGTCGGGACGTGCGCGCCGCGGTGCCGTGGCGCGCCCTCCCCGACCACCCTGAGGGAACCACGAAGGCGACGGTGACGACGATGACGACGACCGTGACGACGACGCACGGGGACACGAGCGTGACCCCGCGCGCGCCGCGCATCCTCCTCTACAGCGACGACGTGACGGTGCGCGAGCAGGTGCGCCTCGCCGTGGGGCGGCGGCTGGGTGCGGGTCAGCCGGACATCGAGTGGCTCGAGGTCGCGACGCCGGCGGCGGTCGTGACCGCGGCGGACGCGGGCGGCTGGGACCTGCTCGTCCTCGACGGGGAGGCCGACAAGGCCGGCGGCATGGGCCTGTGCCGGCAGCTCAAGAACGAGGTCTACCGCTGCCCGCCGGTCCTGGTCCTCACCGGCAGGCCGCAGGACGGTTGGCTAGCATCGTGGTCGCTCGCCGACGACGCGGTGCCCCGGCCGTTCGACGCGGTCGCCCTCCAGCGCGCCGTCGCCGACCTGCTGCGTGCCGCCGGCACGCGGTAGCCGACAGGAGACCGACCAGCCGAAGGGCCGCCCGTGACCGCCACCCCGCACCCCGCCGCCTCGACCACGAGCGACTCGACGGGCACGGGGCTCACGTGGCCCGGCCTGCTGACCGAGCTCGTCGCGGGGCACGACCTCGACGCCGACTCCACCGCGTGGGCGATGGACCAGGTGATGTCGGGCGAGGTGTCGCCCGTGCGCCTCGCGAGCTTCCTCGTGGCGCTGCGCGCGAAGGGCGAGACGGTCGCCGAGCTGACCGGTCTCGCCGACGCGATGCTGGCCCACGCCAGCCGGTTCGCCGTGGACGGTCCGGCGGTCGACATCGTCGGCACGGGCGGCGACCGCGCGCACACGGTCAACATCTCGACCATGGCGTCGCTCGTCATCGCGGGCGCGGGCGTGCGGGTCGTCAAGCACGGCAACCGCGCCGCGACCTCGTCGTCGGGCGCCGCGGACGTGCTCGAGGAGCTCGGCATCCGGCTCGACCACGGGCCGGAGCGGGTGGCCCGCATCGTGCAGGAGGCGGGGATCACGTTCTGCTTCGCGATGGTCTTCCACCCGTCCATGCGGCACGCGGGCGTCGCGCGCAAGGAGCTCGGCATCCCGACGGCGTTCAACGTCCTCGGCCCGCTGACGAATCCTGCGCAACCCCGTGCGGCCGCCATCGGTGTCGCGGACGCGCGCATGGCGCCGCTCATCGCCGGGGTGCTGGCGGGGCGGGGGACCTCGGCGCTCGTGTTCCGCGGCGACGACGGGCTCGACGAGCTCGCGGCGACGGGCGGGGCGACCGTCTGGGAGGTGCGCGACGGCGTCGTGACCGAGCAGCGGCTCGACCCGGTCGCCGACCTGGGCCTCGCGCCGGTGACGATCGCCGAGCTGCGCGGTGGCGAGGCGGCGCACAACGCCGAGGTCGCCCGGCGTTTCCTGGCGGGCGAGGCCGGCCCGGTGCGCGAGACCGTGCTGCTCAACGCGGCCGCCGGTCTCGTCGCGGACGGCACGCTGCCCGGGACCGCGCAGGGGACGCTCGCCGAGCGGCTCCGCGCCGCCTACGAGATCGCGGCGCGCAGCGTGGACACGGGTGCCGCCCGCGACGTCCTCGCGCGCTGGGCCGAGGCCGCGGCGCGGGACTGATCCCGCGGCGGCAGGCCGGCCGGCGGCGCCAGGCGGCCCGTCAGTCGTCGAGGCCGAGCGCGAACGCCTGCTCGAGGTCGACGTTCGAGTAGGCGCGGAACGCGATGAACGTCTCCGTGCGCACGACCCCGGGGACCTTGCTGATGCGGTCCGCGATGACGTCGGCGAGCTGGTCGTGCTCCTCGACGCGCACCATCGCGACCAGGTCCGCCTTGCCCGTGACCGAGTAGACCTCGCTGACGCCGCGAAGGTCCGCGACCTCCGACGCGACCTCGGGGATACGGTCGGGCGCGGTGTCGATCAGGACGATGGCGGTCAGCATGGTTCCTCCGGGGTCGGGTCGTCGACTGGCGACCACTCTACGGTCACGCCGGGCGCCGCGTGCGTCAGGTCGGGGCGGTCGACCGGGTCGGCGTGGCGTGCGACGTCACGGGCCGTGGCGGCGAGGTCCACGTGGGACCCCGCGGACCGGACCGGGCACGTCCACGGGCCGGTGACGTCGACGATCCGCACGCCCGGCTCCTGGAGCCACGACAGCAGGATCTCGGCCTCGTGGGGGTGGCTCGCCGGGGCGGGCGGTACGGGCGGTGCGACCGTCTCCGCCGTCGCGACGAGCGCGTGCACGAGGGGCCACGGGTCCGCGCCGGGCTCGCTCACCCCGGTCGCGGCGAGGCGCGCGTGCCGCACCACGACGATCTCCCACCCGCCCGCGTCCGTCGCGCGGGCGGCGACGAGCTCGGCGCACGCCGCGAGCGGGGCGAGCCGCTGGGCGCGCGCGGCGCCCGCGAGGAAGGCCCGCAGTCGGTGCGTGAGCTCTCCCGCCTGCTCGAACCGCTCGTCGCGCGAGAGCGCGACGATCCGGCGCCCGAGCTCCGCGACGACGTGGGACGGGTCTGACTCGAACGCCTCCCGCACGCCTCCGGCGACGGCCGCGTAGCCGGTGTCGCGCTCGGCGGTCGTGCACGGGGCCGAGCAGCGTTCCATCTCGGCGAGGACGCACGCCGTGGCCCCCGGCGAGGCGACGACGGGGAGCCGGCGCGTGCACTGGCGCAGCGGGAACGCGTCGTGGAGGGCGTCGACGGCGGCCTGGGCCTGGTGCTTGGACGCGAACGGCCCGATGTGGGCGGCCGGGGCCCTCACGTCGCGCACGACGGACAGGCGCGGGTAGGTCTCGTCCGTGAGCCGGACCCAGGTCATGCGCTCGGGGTGGCGCGACCTCCGGTTGTAGCGCGGCGCGTGCTCCGCGATGAGGCGCAGCTCGCGCACCTGCGCCTCGAGCGGGGTCGCGCACACGACCGGGGTGACGGCGTGCGCGACCCGCACCATCTCGGTGATGCGGCTGCGCTTCTCCGAGCGGGTGAAGTACGACCGGACGCGGCGCCGGATGGACGTCGACGTGCCGACGTAGAGGACCTCGTCCCCGGGCCCGCGGAAGAGGTAGACGCCCGGCGCGTCCGGGAGGCCGTCCGCGAGGTGCCGCTTGCGCCGGACGTCCTGCGGGACCGGGTCCGTCGCGCCCGCCAGGTCCTCGAGATGGGTGACGCCCAGGGGCCCGAGCCGCGCGAGGAGCGCGTGCAGCACGTCCACCGTGGCGCGCGCGTCGGCGAGCGCGCGGTGCTCGGGCGTCACCGTGGCCCGGAACAGCGCGGCGAGGGTCGCGAGCTTGTGGTTCGGTGCCTCGTCGCGCGTCACGACGCGGCGCGCGAGCGGGACGGTGTCGAGCACCTGGTTCCCGGGCCACTCGTAGCCCGCGGCCCGGCACGCGGCCTTGAGGAACGAGATGTCGAACGGCGCGTTGTGCGCGACGAGCACGGCGCCGCGGGCGAACTCCAGGAAGCTCGGCAGCACGGCCTCGATGCGCGGCGCCGTCGCGACCATGGCCGACGTGATCCCCGTGAGCCGGGCGACGAAGGCGGGGACGGGCACGCCCGGGTCGACGAGCGTCTGGAACTCGCCGAGCACCTCGCCGCCGCGCACCTTCACGGCGCCGATCTCCGTGATGCCGGCACCCGCGGGCGACCCGCCCGTCGTCTCCAGGTCGACGACGACGAACGTCACGTCGCGCAGTGGCGTCCCGAGGTCGTCGAGCGTGGGCTGGACGGGCACGCCCCGCGGCACGGACCCCTCGCGGGAGGAGGCGAGGAGGGGACCGGACGACATGGCGGCGAGGCTAGCGACGGCCACCGACACGATCCGTCGTGTCCCGCGGCCACGCCCTCGGCACGGCATAGGGTGGGTGCACGGGAATCAGGACGATCGGGGACGAAATGTCCGCGGAGTTCCCGACGGCGGAGACGCAGGAGGCGGGGATGGTGGCCGAGAGGTCGGACGAGGGGGGACCCGACGGCGACGTCCCGCCGGCGGTGCGCGCGCTGCTCGTCGAGGCCGCCGCGGACGTGCTCGGCACGCTCGACCCGGTCCTCGTCCCCGTGGCCCTGCAACGGGTCAAGGCCTTCGCCCCACGCCGGCGCGCGTCGGCCGGGGCGGTGCCGTTGTGGCGCGCCCTGGTCGACGACGCCGGGTTCCGGCACGCGGTCGCCGCCGCCTGGTCGCGCGAGCACGGGAGCGGGACGGGCGCACCGCAGGAGGTCCCGGCCCCCGACGGCCCGGGGTCGCCCGAGGCCGGTGCGGCGGCAGCGGCCGACGACGTCGTCGCGGCACCGGGGGACGCGGAGGCCACCGCGCCAGCCGTCGTCCGCGAGCGCGCCGCCGGCGCCTTCCTGCTGCGCCCGGACGGCTGGGAGGCGGCCGTGGATCGCGCCCGCGCGCTCGACACGACGCTGCGGACCGAGCGCTCGGAGCGCAGCGAGGTCGCCCGGTTGCGTCGCGACCGCGACCGGCTGGCCGCACAGGTCGAGGAGCTCCGCGCGCAGGCTCGTGACGCCGCGGCCCGCGCCGACGCGGCGACGGCCGAGCTCGCGGGCGCGCGTCGCGCCGAGCGACGGCTGCGGGCGGACGCCGACCGGGCGCGCGCCGAGGCCCGGGCGGCCCTCGAGGCGGCGTCGGCCGAGCGCGCGGAGGCGGAGGGGGCGCTGCGCGACGCGCGCGAGGAGCGCCGCGCAGCGGGCGTCGAGCTCGCCCGGGCGCGCGCGGAGCGGGACGAGGCGCGTCGGGCGCGGACGTCGGCGGCCGACGTCGCGACGGCACGCGCGCGGCTCCTGCTCGACACGGTGGTCGAGGCGGCGTCCGGGCTGCGGCGCGAGCTCGCGCTGGGGCCCGCCACGACGACCCCGGCCGACGACGTCGCCGCCGCCCTGCCGGGCGCGACCGCGCGGCCGAGGCCCGGGTCGCGCGGTCGGGCCGCCGACGACCCGGCGCTGCTCGGCGACCTCCTGTCGGTCCCGCGCACCCACCTCGTCGTCGACGGCTACAACGTGACCAAGACCGGCTTCGGGGAGCTCACGCTCGCCGAGCAGCGCGACCGGCTCCTCAGCGGGCTCCTGCGCGTCGCGGCCGGGGGAACCGAGGTCACGGTCTGCTTCGACGGCGCGGACACCGCCGCCCGACCCGTGCACGCCCCGCGGGGCGTGCGCGTGCTGTTCTCGTCGGGCGAGATCGCCGACGACCTCATCCGGCGACTGGTCGCCGCGGAGCCCGCGGGACGGCCCGTCGTCGTCGTGACGAGCGACCGTGCCGTGTCGGACGACGTGCAGGCGATGGGCGCCGTGTGCGTCCCGGCGCAGGCGCTCCTGGCGCGGCTCGCGCGCCGCTGACGCGGGGCACCGCACGGCCCTCCCGGCGGGTGTGCCGAGGAGGGCCGTGCGGGTGGTCCCGGAGTGCGCGACGTCAGCGGACCGGGGCCGGCCCGTCCACGTAGATCGCCTCGACGTCCGCCGCGAAGTCCTTGAGCACCTCGCTCCGCTTCACCTTGAGCGACGGCGTGAGGTAGCCGTTCTCGACCGTGAAGTCGGTGGTGAGCACGGTGAACTTGCGGATCGACTCGGCGCGCGACACCGCCTGGTTGGCGCGCGTGACGGCGGCGTCGAGCGCGGCGAGGACGTCGGGGTCCTTGGCCGCGTCCTCGATCGACATCGGCTCCTTGCCGTGCATGCTCGCCCAGCCCGGAAGGCCCTCGGGGTCGAGGGTGACGAGCGCGCCGATGAACGGCTTCTGGTCGCCGACGACGACGCACTGCGAGACGAGCGCGTGGGCGCGGATGCGGTCCTCGAGGACGGCGGGCGCGACGTTCTTGCCGCCCGCGGTCACGATGATCTCCTTCTTGCGCCCGGTGATGCGCAGGAAGCCGTCCTCGTCGAGCGAGCCGAGGTCGCCCGTGCGGAACCACCCGTCGACGAACGCGTCGGCCGTGGCCTGCTCGTTGTTGTGGTAGCCGCGGAAGATGTGGTCGCCCTTCAGCAGGATCTCGCCGTCCTCGGCGATGCGCGCCCCACAGCCCGGGAGCTGCTCGCCGACCGTGCCGATCTTCGTGGTCGCGGGGCGGTTGACGCACGTCGGCGCCGTCGACTCGGTGAGCCCGTAGCCCTCGAGGATGCGCACGCCGATGCCGCGGTAGAAGTGCCCCAGCCGCTCGCCGAGCGGCGCGCCGCCGGACACCGCGTACTTCGCGCGGCCCCCGAGCGCGTGGCGCAGCTTCTTGAACACGAGCGCGTCGGCGACCTTGTGCTGCAGGCGCAGCCCGACGCCGGGGCCCGACGGCTCGTCCAGGGCGCGCGAGTACGCGATCGCCGTGGCCGCCGCCCAGTGGAAGATCTTGAGCTTGCCGCCCGCGGCGGCCTTCTGCTCGGACGAGTTGTAGACCTTCTCGAACACGCGCGGCACCGAGAGGATGTACGTCGGCTTGAAGGTGCCGAGGTCGTCGAGCAGCGTCTTGGTGTCCGGCGTGTGGCCCAGGACCGTCCCGCCGGCCACGACCAGCACGCCGATGAACCGCGCGAACACGTGGGCGAGCGGCATGAACAGCAGCGTGCGACCGCCCGGCTCGCCGAACACCTCCGGCACCGCGGCCACCGCGTTCACGGTGAGCGAGTAGAAGTTCTGGTGCGTGAGCTCGGCGCCCTTGGGGCGCCCGGTCGTGCCCGACGTGTAGATGATCGTCGCGACGTCGGCGAGGTTCGCCAGGCCGCGGCGCCGCGCGATCTCGGCGTCCTCGACGGCGGCCCCGTCGGCCCTCAGGGTCGCGACGGCGCCCGAGTCGATGACGAGGACGTCACCGAGCGCGGGGACCTGGTCGCGCACCTCGCCGACGGTCGCCGCGTGCGCCTCCGTCTCGACGACGAGCAGCCGGACGTCGGCGTCCGACAGGATCCACTGGACCTGCTCCGCGCTCGACGTCTCGTACAGCGGCACCGGCACCGCGCCGGCCGCCCACGTGGCCCAGTCCAGGAGCGTCCACTCGTAGCGCGTGCGCGACATGATGCCCACGTGGTCGCCCGGCTGGATCCCGCGCGCGACGAGCCCCTTCGCCACGGCGACGACCTCGGCGTCGAAGTCCCGTGCGCTGAGCGCCTGCCACGTGCCGTCGGCGCCGGCGCGGCGCTCGACCAGCGGCGCGGCCGGGTCGGCCGCGACCCGGCTCGCGAGCAGGTCGTTGAGGTTCTTCGAGGGATCGACTTCGACGATCCGTGGGGCGCTGATCTCGTCCATGCTGGCTCCAGTGGCAGTAGTCGACGGTGGGAGAACCCTACCCAGTGGTGGTGTGTGCCCGGGACCTGCCGATGTCGGTAGGCTTCAGGTGCTGTGCGCTGCTTGCGCAACGTTTCGCGCGGGCGCGGAGTTCCGGCGGGACGACCCGGGCGCGGGGTCGCGAGCCGTGGTCGTGCGTCGCCCGTCGACGGGCAGCACCTGCAGCGTGAGGCTTCCAGCCAGCGGTTAGTCAGCGGTTACCGAGCGAGTGAGGACGGGACATGCACGCCATCGGTGTGGACATCGGCGGGACGAAGATCGCGGCCGGGGTCGTCGACGAGAAGGGCGAGATCCTCGTCCAGACGCGCCGCGACACCGAGCCCGACGACGTCGCGAGCATCGACCGCGCCATCGCCGACGTGTATGCCGAGCTGACCGCCGAGCACGAGGTCGGCGCGATGGGCCTCGCCGCGGCGGGCTTCGTCAGCCCCGACCGGACGTCGGTGCTCTTCGCCCCGAACATCGCGTGGCGCGAGTACCCGCTGGCGCGCAACGTGCGCGAGCTCATCGGCGGCACCGACGTGCCGATCGTCGTCGAGAACGACGCCAACGCGGCGGGCTGGGCGGAGTTCCAGTTCGGCGTCGCGCGCGACGCGACCGACATGCTCATGCTCACGGTCGGCACCGGGCTCGGGGGCGCGATCGTCGTCGACCGCGAGCTCGTGCGCGGCAAGTGGGGCGTCGCGGCCGAGGTCGGGCACATGCGCGTCGTGCCGGGCGGCCACTACTGCGGCTGCGGCCACGAGGGCTGCTGGGAGCAGTACGCGTCGGGCCGCGCCCTGGTGCGCGACGGGCAGAACGCGCTCATCGCCCAGCCCGACCGCGCGACCCGGCTCCTGGAGATCTGCGGCGGCGACCCCGAGAAGCTCAACGGCCCTCAGATCACGCAGGCCGCCCAGGAGGGCGACGACCTGGCGGTCGAGCTGCTCGCGAACCTCGGGCGCTGGATCGGCGAGGGCGCGGCCTCGGTGACGGCGCTGCTCGACCCGGAGCTCATCGTCATCGGCGGCGGTGTCGGCGCGGCCGGCGACCTGCTGCTCCAGCCCGTGCGTCGCGCGTTCGCGGACCAGCTCTCCGCGCGCGGGCACCGTCCCGAGGCGCGCATCGAACTCGCCGAGCACGGCAACGAGGCCGGCATCGTCGGCGCGGCGGACCTCGCCCGTCGCTGACCGGCCTCGACGGGCCGGCCGGGACGGGCAGCGCGACCAGGTGCGGGCGGGGCCCGGGCGTCAGACGACGGCGCCCGGGCCCTCGTCGTCGTCCTCGCGGCGGTGCGGCATGCGCCAGAGGAGGATCGCGAGCCCGGCGAGGAACGCCCCGCCGCCCACCTGCGCGACGATCACCGGGTACGGGCGCACGACGACGAGCACGACCAGGAGCAGGATCGGCACGCCGACGACCAGGGCCCACGCCATGGTGAGGAGGGGGTCGCGGCCGAGGACGAGAGGCGGGTCCGGCGGCACGAAGTGGCTCTCGGCCTCCTCGAGGTCCTCGACCTCCGGCGTCGTCGGCCAGTCGCGGGGGCCGCTGGTGCGGACCCAGGGCGCGACCGGCACGGAGCCGAGCACGTCGCGGCCCTCGCGGGGCGCGGGCGACGGGCCGTCGGCGGGGCCGGCGCCGTCGTCGGGTCCGCGCGCCGCGTCGCGGTCGAGCTCGGACAGGTCGGAGAGCTCGGCCACGATGCCGGCCCACTGCGCGTCGACGTCGAGCGCCGCCTCGCCCTGTGCGTCGTCCTGCCGGGCAGCCTCGTCGTCCGGCTCGGCGGGGTGCTCAGGACCCCGCGACGCGTCGTCGGGCGTGGGGTCGGGTCCGTCGTCGGGCTGCGGGGAGTCCGGCTGGGCGTTCGGTGCGGCCATAGGAATCACTCTAGAGTCGGATGCACGTCCCGCGCCGGGACCCCGCGAGGAGGAACGTTGTTCTACTGGTTCATGAAGCAGGTGATGGTCGGCCCGCTCCTGCGGGTCCTGTACCGTCCCTGGACGCGGGGCGTCGAGCACGTGCCGGACGAGGGCGGTGCGATCCTCGCGAGCAACCACCTCGCGGTGATCGACTCGTTCATCCTGCCGCTCGTCCTCGACCGCAAGGTCCAGTTCCTCGGCAAGTCCGACTACTTCACCGGGACGGGGATCAAGGGCCGCCTGACGGCCGGGTTCATGCGCGGGGTCGGGACGATCCCGGTCGACCGGTCGGGCGGCAAGGCGAGCGAGGCCGCGCTCGAGACCGGCCTGCGCGTCCTGCGCGAGGGCGACCTGTTCGGCATCTACCCCGAGGGGACGCGCAGCCCCGACGGACGGTTGTACCGCGGCAAGACCGGCGTCGCGCGCCTCGCGCTCGAGTCGGGGGCCCCCGTGGTCCCGGTCGCGATGGTGGGCACGAACATCGCCCAGCCGATCGGCAAGGTCATCCCCAAGCCCATGCGCATCGGGGTCGTCGTCGGTGAGCCGCTCGACTTCTCGCGCTACCGCGGCATGGAGAACGACCGCTTCATCCTGCGCGCCGTCGCCGACGAGATCCAGTACGCGATCATGCGGCTGTCCGGCCAGGAGTACGTGGACATCTACGCCGCGACGGCCAAGGCGCGCCTCGCCGCGGGGCACACCGAGTCCGAGGAGGCGGGCGGGGCGCCCGGCGGGCGTCCGGCTCCCGACGTCCAGGTCCCGGAACCGCCGCCGGAGCCCGGCGCGGCGTCAGTAGACTGAGCGACGGCCGGTCGCGCTTCGCTCACGGTGCCCCTCGTGGGGCACGTGCCCGCCGCCGTCGCCGCCACCCCGCCGGACCGCGTCCGTCCGGCCAGGATCCGTCCTACGAGAGGTTCTGAGTTCACATGTCGGTTCGTCGCGTCGCCCTCCTCACCGCGGGCGGTTTCGCCCCGTGCCTGTCCTCCGCCGTCGGGGGCCTCATCGAGCGGTACACGGAGCTCGACCCGGAGATCGAGATCATCGCCTACCAGTACGGCTACCACGGCCTGCTGACGGGCACGAAGATCGTCGTGGACGAGGAGGGTCGCAAGCAGGCGGGCATCCTGCACCGCTTCGGCGGCTCGCCGATCGGCAACTCGCGCGTCAAGCTGACGAACGCGGCCGACTGCGTCAAGCGCGGCCTGGTCCAGGAGGGCCAGGACCCGCTGCAGGTCGCGGCGGAGCAGCTCAAGGCGGACGGCGTCGACGTGCTGCACACGATCGGCGGCGACGACACGAACACGACCGCGGCCGACCTCGCCGCGTACCTGCACGACAACGGCTACGAGCTCACCGTCGTGGGCCTGCCCAAGACGATCGACAACGACGTGATCCCGATCCGTCAGTCGCTCGGTGCGTGGACCGCCGCCGAGGAGGCCGCGGGCTTCGCGGCGAACGTCATCGGCGAGCACCGCTCCGGCCCGCGCATGCTCATCGTGCACGAGGTCATGGGCCGCCACTGCGGGTGGCTCACCGCCGCGTCGGCGGCCGAGTACCGCAAGTGGCTCGACGCGCAGGAGTGGGCCCCGGCCCTCGGCCTGACGCGCGAGCGCTGGGACGTGCACGCGGTGTTCCTGCCGGAGCTCGCGCTCGACATCGACGCCGAGGCCGAGCGTCTCAAGGCGATCATGGACGAGCAGGGCAACGTCAACATCTTCCTGTCCGAGGGCGCCGGCATGCACGAGATCGTCGCGCAGCTCGAGGCGGCCGGCGAGGAGGTCCAGCGCGACCCCTTCGGCCACGTCAAGCTCGACACCGTCAACCCGGGCCAGTGGTTCGCCAAGCAGTTCGCCGAGAAGCTGGGCGCCGAGAAGGTCATGGTGCAGAAGTCCGGCTACTTCTCGCGCGCCGCGGCCGCGAACGCCGAGGACCTGCGCCTCATCAAGTCGATGACCGACCTCGCGGTCGAGTGCGCGCTGCGCGGCGAGTCGGGCGTCATCGGGCACGACGAGGAGAACGGCGACCGCCTGCGCGCGATCGAGTTCCCGCGCATCGCGGGCGGCAAGGCCTTCGACGTCACGCAGCAGTGGTTCGGCGAGCTGCTCGAGGGCATCGGCCAGCCGCTCGTCGCCGCGGCTCCCGCCGCGCACTGATCCGAGGAGCGGGATGACCACCACGAGCGAGCCGGGGACCGACGCCGGGCTCGACCACTTCCGCACGCTCGTCGCGCTCCAGCAGCCGACGTGGCCGGACGAGGCGGCGCTCGACGCCGTCCGGGACCGGCTGGCGGCCTCCGCGCCGCTCGTGGTGCCCGCCGCGGCCGACACGCTGCGCTCCCGCCTGGCCGCGGCCGGGCGGGGCGAGGCGTTCCTCCTGCAGGGGGGCGACTGCGCCGAGACGTTCGCCGAGGCGAACGCGGACCGCATCCGCAACAAGATCCGCACCATCCTCCAGATGGCGGTCATCCTCACGCACGGCGCGAGCATGCCCGTCGTGAAGATGGGTCGGATGGCCGGGCAGTACGCGAAGCCGCGCAGCTCCGACACGGAGACGCGCGACGGCGTGACCCTGCCCGCCTACCGCGGCGACATGATCAACGGCCACGCCTTCACGCCCGAGGCGCGCGTACCCGACCCGGAGCGCCTCGTCCAGGCGTACCAGATCTCGTCGGCGACGTGGAACGTCGTGCGGGCCTTCACGACCGGTGGGTTCGCCGACCTGCGCCAGGTCCACGAGTGGAACCGCGGCTTCATGCGCAACCCCGCCTATGCGCGCTACGAGCGGACGGCGTCCGAGATCGACCGCGCGATCCGCTTCATGGACGCGTGCGGCGCCGACTTCGACGCCCTGCGCACGGTCGAGTTCTTCGTCAGCCACGAGGCTCTCGTCCTCGACTACGAGCGCGCGCTCACCCGCCGCGACACGCGCACGGGCGACGCGTACGACACGTCGGCCCACTTCCTGTGGATCGGCGAGCGCACGCGCCAGCTCGACGGCGCGCACGTCGACTTCCTGTCGCGCGTCGCCAACCCGATCGGCGTGAAGCTCGGCCCGACGACGACGCCCGACGTCGCGCTCGAGCTCGCCCGGCGTCTCAACCCCGACGACGTCGAGGGTCGCCTGACCTTCGTCACGCGCATGGGCGCGGGGAACGTCCGAGACGCGCTGCCGCCGCTCGTCGAGGCCGTCGCGCGCGCGGGCGTGCCCGTCACGTGGGTCACGGACCCCATGCACGGCAACACCATCACGTCCGCGAGCGGCTACAAGACGCGCCGGTTCGACGACGTGCTCGACGAGGTCCGCGGGTTCTTCGAGGTGCACCGCGCCGCGGGGACCGTGCCGGGCGGGCTGCACGTCGAGCTCACGGGCGACGACGTGACCGAGGTGCTGGGCGGCAGCGAGGAGATCGACGACGCGGGGCTCGCCCTGCGCTACGAGACCCTGGTGGACCCGCGCCTCAACCACCAGCAGTCGCTGGAGATGGCGTTCCAGGTCGCGGAGATGCTCCGACGCTGAGCGGCACGACTCGCGCCGAGCACGTGGCTGCGGGACAACCCAACGTAGCGGCAAGACCACA
>NZ_JBQEMZ010000026.1:0-36977 GCF_052044445.1 Cellulosimicrobium sp. 22598 | reverse complement strand
GTTGTGCCCCTCCCCGCTTTCGGAATGGCCCACAGCCACATGCTGGGGAGTCGACGTCAGAAGACGTTGATGACGATCGTCGAGCCCTTCGGGGCGGTGCGGCCGTCGCCGCCCGGAGGGTCCTGGGCGTAGACGATGTTGAGAGGGCTGATGCCCTGCGGGTGCCGGACCTCGACCGTGAACCCCGCGTCGGTGAGCGCCTTCTCGGCGGCCTTGACGTTCATCGAGTAGGTGTTGGGCACCTCGACGAGCGGCGGCCCGAGCGACACGACGACGTTCACCGTGTCCGTCCGGTGCGCGTCGGTGCCCTGCTCGGGGTCCTGGCGGATCACGAGGCCCGCGGCGACGGACTCCGAGTACTCCTCGGTGACCGCGGGCACGAGGCCCTGGTCCTCCAGGGCCTGGACCGCGGCGTCCTTCGGGGAGCCCGTGACCTGCGGCACGACGACGGGCGCGGGCCCGGACGAGACGGTGAGCACCACCGGCACGTCGTGCCGGATCGTGGCGCCCTCCTCGATGACGTTGCCGTCGGGGTCCTTCACGGCCATGACCTGGCCCGACGGCACCTCGTCGTGCGGCGTGAGGACGGGGTCGCCGAGCGTCAGGTCGGCGCCCTCGATCGCGGCGGTCGCCTCCTCCTGCGTCGCGCCCACGAGGCCGGTCGGCACGGTGAGCATCCGCACGCCCTTCGACACGACGAGCTGCACGCTGCCGTCCTTGCGCACGTCCTCGCCGGACGCCGGGTCGGTCGCCACGACGGCGCCCTCCGGCACGGCGTCGTCGTAGCGCTCCTCGACCGTGTGGTCGAGGCCCGCCCCGTCGAGGATCGCGGCGGCCTCGGTCCGGGACGCCTCGACGAGCCCGCCGGGGACCTGCGTGTACGCGCCGGGCCCGGAGGAGAACCACCAGGCCGCGCCGCCGCCGGCCCCCGCGAGGACGAGCAGGACGACGAGCGACCAGACGACCGCCCGGCCTCGCCCGCGGCGTCGCGCCGTGACCGGGGGAGCGGGAGGTGGCGGCGGGCCCGGCCGCGTCGTCGGGGCGACGACGTGCCCGACGGTGAGCGGCTCGGTGAGGCCGGCGGCCTCGCGGTCCTGCAGGCTGAGCGCGGCGAGGGGCGCGGTCGCCGCGGACCGGTGCTCCGTCGTCGGGCCGGACCCGGGGGCCTCGGCCGGGGGGCCGTCGACGGCCGCGCCCGCGGGCGGGTCGACGCGCCGCCCGAGGTCGGCCGGGTCGAGCGCCGCGCGGGTCGAGCGCACGAGCGCGAGCGCGGCGCCGGCGTCGGCCGGGCGGTCGGCGGGGTCGCGCGCGGCGAGGGCGCACAGCAGGTCGTCGACCTCGGGCGGGATCCACGGGGCGACGTCCGAGGGCGGCGGCACGTCGTTGTTGACGTGCTGGAACGCGACCTGGATGGGAGTCGTGCCGGTGTGCGGGACCGTGCCCAGCAGCATCTCGTACGCGAGGATGCCCACGGCGTAGACGTCGGTCCGTGCGTCGCACGCGCCCGTCGCGATGAGCTCGGGGGAGAGGTAGGCGACGGTCCCGAGGATGGTGCCGGTCGTCGTCGCCGTGACCTCGTTGACCGCGCGCGCGAGCCCGAAGTCCGTGACCTTGAGCCGGCCCTCGGCGTCGACGAGCACGTTCTCCGGCTTGATGTCGCGGTGCACGAGACCGGCGCGGTGGGCGGCGGCGAGCGCGTCGAGGACGTCCTCGAGCACGTCGAGCGTGCGGCCCAGCGGCAGCGTGCGCTCCGTGAGCATCGCGCGGCGCAGGTTCGAGCCCGCCACGTACTCCATCGTGAGGTAGCTCGTGTCGCCGTCGAGCCCCTGGTCGTACACGGCGACGAGCCCCGGGTGCGTGAGGCGGGCCGCCGCGCGCGCCTCGCGGCGGAAGCGCGAGACGAAGTCGGCGCCGGACGCGCCCTCGGCGAGGTGGGCGTGCATGACCTTGAGCGCGACCTCGCGCTCGAGCCGGCGGTCGACGGCCAGGTACACCGTCGCCATGCCGCCTCGCGCGATGCGCGAGACGACCTCGTACCGCCCGTCGACCAGGCGGCCGACGAGGGGATCGGTCGTCACGGTGGCCACGGGAGAGAGTCTAGGTGGCCCGACGTCGCGATCCGGTGAGCGCGGGCGCGCACGGCGTGGGTGTCGTGTGGAGGCACGCCGTAGGCTTGCCCGGTGACCGACCGTGACCCCAGCCCCCGCCCGACCCTCGACGACCTGGTCGGCGAGTGGCTGACCCTGCCCGACGTCGCCGAGGCGCTCGGCACCGACGTCGGCAAGGTGCGCCGCATCGTGCAGGAGCGCCGCGTCGTCGGCGTGAAGCGCGGCGAGCGCACGACGTTCCAGATCCCGGCCCGCTTCCTCGTGCCGCTGCACCTCGTCGACCCGGCGAACGCGGGCCGTCCGGACGAGAGCGGGCGGGTGGGCGTCCTGTCGAGCCTGCAGGGCACGATCGTCGTGCTCACCGACGCCGGGTTCGACGACGCCGAGATCCTCGAGTGGCTGTTCAGCCCGAACGACGAGCTGGGTGAGCCCCCGTTCGACACGCTCCTGAGCGGGCACAAGGCGCGGGTGCGCCGCGTCGCGCAGTCCGAGCTCTGACCCGCTCGCCCGACCGGCCCGTCGGAGCCGCTCGGCCTCGCGTCAGGCGGTCCGCTCGACGGCGGCCCGCGCGAGCAGCCCGAGCATCGTGGCCCCGGGCTCGGCGAGCCCGGCGTCGGCGAGGGCCGACGACGCACGGTCGGTGAGCTCGGCGATGAGCGACTCCACGGCGTCGCGCGCGCCGGTCTCGACGAGCACGGCGCGCAGGTCCTCGACCGTGCTCGCGTCGAGGTCAGGGTCGCCCAGGTGCGTGAGCAGGAGGTCGCGCTGCGCGGGCGTCGCGGCGGCGAGCGCGCGCACGACGAGCACCGTGCGCTTGCCCTCGCGCAGGTCGTCGCCCGCGGGCTTGCCCGTGACGCGCGCGTCCCCGAACACGCCGAGCACGTCGTCGCGGAGCTGGAACGCCTCGCCCACGGGCAGCCCGAACGCGCTCGTCGCGGCGACGGCGTCCTCGTCGGCCCCGGCGAGCGCCGCGCCGAGCGCGATGGGGTGCTCCACGCTGTAGCGCGCCGACTTCGACCGGATCACGGCCCGCGCGCGCTCCTCGTCGGCCGCGGGGTCGTCGCCCCAGGGCAGCACCTGCGCCTGCACGTCGAGGTACTGCCCGACGATCACCTCGGTCTGCATGCGACCGAAGACGACGCGCGAGCGGGTCGCGACGTCGGCGGGGAGGGCGTCGAGCGCGTCGCCCAGCTCGCGGTGGCTCGCGATGAGCGCGAGGTCGCCGAGCAGGATCGCCGTGTTCTCGCCGTAGCGGTCGGCGTCGCCGGACCAGCCGAGCCCGCGGTGCCGCGCCCCGAACGCACGGTGCGCGGTCGGCCGCCCGCGCCGGGTGTCGGAGGCGTCCATGACGTCGTCGTGGAAGAGCGCAGCGGCCTGGAACAGCTCGAGCGCCGCGCCCGCGCGGAGCGCGACCTCGCGGTGCGGGCCGTCCGGGTCGCCGCCATGTGCGCGCCAGGACCAGTAGCAGAAGGCCGCCCGGAGGCGCTTGCCACCGGCGAGCAGCTCGTCCGTCGCGTCGGCGAGGGGGTCGGCGTCGGGGTGCGTGGAGGAGAGCTCCTCGCGCAGCGCCGCGGTCGAGACGTGCAGGGCCTCGTCGACCCCGGCGCGGACGCCCTCCCGGTCGACGAGCGCGCTCGGGCTCGGGTCGGTGACGCTCCGAGGGGCCCCCGGGTCGAGGGGCTCGGGCGAGGACGAGGTCGGCAGCGACGGGTTCGGCACGGGGGCAGCCTATGCGGTGCGGCACCTCGGCGGCGTCGTCCCACGGTCGGACCCGTCAGCCGGCCGCGACCTGCCCGCTGATCGTCACCAGCCGCTCGGTCTCGTCGTCGAACACGCCGACGGCCAGCGACTCGGTGGGGGACTCGGGGGCCGGCGTCCGGACGAACGTCGTGAGCGAGGTGAGCGCGCTCGGGACGCTCGAGGGCGACACCGCGAACCCGGCGGCGCCGAGCGCCTCGGTGTAGTAGGCGGTGAGCACGTCGACGGGCTCGTCCGAGCGCAGGTTGAGGGTGACGTCGACCAGCGTGCCGTCCTCGGACGGCCGGGCCGAGCTCGCGAGCACCTGGGCGCCCGCGGGGACCGTGACGAGCTCGGCCGGGAAACCCTCCACGAGGTCTCCGACGGCGGAGTCCGCGTCGTAGCGGGGCAGCGGCGTGCCGGCGTCCCCCGCAGCCTCCTCGGCGGGGGACGCGGGCGTGCCACGGGGCCCGGCGGCCCCCTGGACGTCGTCCGGGCCCGCCTGGCAGCCGGCGAGCGCCGTGCCGAGCAGCGCCACGGCGAGGACGACGGCGGCCGCGTGGACGGACGGGGCCGCTCGCCGCGCGCGGGCTCGGGTTCGTGGTGGCACGCGCACACCGTAGTCACCCGGGCGTCTGCGAGCCACCACCGGCCTCGGGGGTGGACCACAGGCGGAGCGCGGGGTCGGGTCCGGGCCCCGGGCGTCCACAGCCGTCCGCCCGCCCGCCCCGCGCGCCGTCGGGACGGGCTGGGATGGGCGTCATGACCACCCTGATCCGGGCCCAGGGCCCGCGCGAGCTCCTCGCCTACGTCCCCTACCGGCTCGGCTACCGACCCCAGGACAGCGTCGTCCTCGTCGGGCTGCGACCGCCGCGCGGTCGGGTCGGCCTCGTCGTCCGGGTCGACGTCGCCGACCTCGCCGACCTGGAGCACGGCCCGCAGCTCGCGCGCTCCGTCGTCGGCCACCTCGCCGCCGACGGCGCGCAGCGGGTCGTCCTCGTCGTGTACACGGGAGCGCCGCTGCGGTCCGGCGGCGTCGGGACCGCCGTCGTGAGGGCCGCCGTCGAGCGCTGCCGGGAGGCCGTCGAGCCGGAGCACGGTCCGGTGGACGTCTGGGTCGTGTCGCCGAGCGGCTGGTACGCGCTCGACTGCGCCGAGGACGAGTGCTGCCCGCCGGGCGGGCGCCCGCTGCGCGAGCTCGAGTCCAGCGAGGTGGGTGCGCACATGGTGCTCGCCGGGGCCGCGCTCGCGGACTCGCGCGAGGAGGCGCTGCGGATCCCGCGCGCGGGCGCCGACGCGCGGCGGCGTGCGGCGCGCGCGGCCCGCCGGGTTCGGGACCGCGCCCGCGAGGGCGGTCCTCCCGGCGCCGGGGCCGACCCCGACGCCGTCGCCCGCCGCGTCGAGAGCCTGGCCGAGTGGCGTGCGGCGGTCGCCCGCGCGACCGCGCACGAGCAGGGGCGTGCCGAGAGCGGGGCCCGGGGCGCGGGGACCGGTGCAGGGCTGCCTCCGGCCACGGTCCTCGGCCGGCTCGCGGCCGGGCTCGAGGCGGTCCCGGTGCGTGACGCCGTGCTCGTCTCGCTCGTGCCCGGGACGGGCGACCTCGCGGACCGCACGGTCCGCGGCGGCGACGTCGACGCCGGGACGGCGCGCGCGATCGCGTCGATCGTCGACCCGGCGGCGGGGCTGGCGCCGGACCCGGACGTGACCGGTCCCGCCCGCGCCGTGCTCGAGGCGGTCGTGGCCCACGCGCCGCGCGGGAGCACGGCCCCGGCGCTCACGCTCCTCGCGCTCGTCGCCTGGTGGCACGGGGACGGCGGCAGGGCGGGACGCCGGCTCGACGAGGCGCTCGCGGAGGACCCGACGTACCGGCTCGCCCTCCTGCTGTCGAGCGCGCTCGACGCCGGGGTCGCGCCGGGCTGGATCCGCGCCGACGTGTGAGCCGCGGCGCGCGGGTTCGGGTAGGTTCGACCGCAACACGACCTGCGGTCGCCGCCCGCGGCCGACCGCGCCCACGATCCGTTCCCGGAGGACACATGAGCGTCGTCGTCGCGCACCTGAGCACGCCCGAGGGTCGTGAGGCTCTCGACAGCGCGGCCACCGAGGCGGTCCGGCGCGGCACCGATCTCGTGGTCGTCGTCACGGAGGCGTCGACCTCGACGCCCGAGCTCGTCGCGGCGCACGAGGACGACCTGCGTCGGGTCGAGGAGCGGCTCGCGGGGACGGGGACGACGCTGCTGCGCGAGCAGGGGACGTCCGACCTCGCCGAGGACCTCGTGAGCGCCGCCGAGCGGGCCTCCGCGGACCTCATCGTCATCGGCCTGCGCCGCCGCAGCCCGGTCGGCAAGCTCATCCTCGGGTCGAACGCGCAGCGCATCCTGCTCGACGCGCCCTGCCCGGTGCTGGCCGTCAAGCCCGAGCGCGCGGGGGCCTGAGCAGGGAATCTTCGGGGGTACCTGGCCGTTGTACAGGCCAGGACCCGGGTGTCGAACGTCGCCGAGACGTGGTGTGCGGGCCGCCGCGAGGCGGTCAGGTCCGACCTCACCTCGTGTCGCGGCGTCCGGTGCACGGATCGCCGGTACAATATAGGTATCCGCCAGAGCCCGACGACTCACCGTGAGAGTCCACGAGAAGCCCGCACTTCACGGTTCACGTCCCCGCTCCGGCGGCCCTACCGCCCCCCATGATTGCCGAAAGGTCGGTTTGTGGCGCCCTCAACCCCGATTTCCGCACTCCCGCGAGAGTTCGAGCACCCCGCCCTGCAGGAGCTCCTGCGGCGCGGCAGCGCGAACGGTCGCGTCGACGCCGAGAGCTTCCGCACCGCGTGCGAGCAGGCCGCCGTCAACGACGCCAAGCGGCTGAAGGCGGTCTTCCGCGCGCTCGCGGGCGCCGGCGTCGAGGTCGACATCCCGACCACGACCAAGGTCGCCGCGGCGGCGTCCCCGCGCAGCACGACGACGGCGCGCACCAAGCCCGCGGCGGCGAAGTCCGCGTCGACGACCAAGCGCACGACGACCACCACCAAGGCCGCCCCGGCCGCCGAGGGCGACGCGGCTGAGGCCGCCCCGTCCACCGGCCCGGCGAAGCCCGCGGCGCGCAAGACCGCGGCGAAGGCTCCGGCCAAGGCGAAGGCGGCCCCCGCGCGCGCCAAGAAGAAGGACGACGACGAGGACGACGTCGAGGTCGAGGTCGAGGACCTCGAGATCGACGTGATCGAGGACGAGGAGGACGCGGCCGCGGACACGGGTGCGAAGAAGCCCGCCGCCGGTGCCGCGACCGAGGAGCCCGAGGAGACGGGCTTCGTCGTGTCGGACGCCGACGAGGACGACGCGCCGGTCCAGCAGGTCGTGACCGCGGGTGCGACGGCCGACCCGGTCAAGGACTACCTCAAGCAGATCGGCAAGGTCGCGCTGCTGAACGCGGAGCAGGAGGTCGAGCTCGCGAAGCGGATCGAGGCCGGCCTGTTCGCGGAGGAGAAGCTCGCGGCCGAGGGCGACGACCTGGACCGCAAGCTCAAGCGTGAGCTGCAGTGGATCGCGCACGACGGCAAGCGGGCGAAGAACCACCTGCTGGAGGCGAACCTGCGTCTGGTGGTGTCGCTGGCCAAGCGGTACACGGGTCGCGGCATGCTGTTCCTGGACCTGATCCAGGAGGGCAACCTCGGTCTGATCCGTGCGGTCGAGAAGTTCGACTACACCAAGGGCTACAAGTTCTCGACGTACGCGACGTGGTGGATCCGGCAGGCGATCACGCGCGCGATGGCGGACCAGGCGCGCACGATCCGTATCCCGGTGCACATGGTCGAGGTCATCAACAAGCTCGCGCGCGTGCAGCGTCAGATGCTGCAGGACCTGGGTCGTGAGCCCACGCCCGAGGAGCTCGCCAAGGAGCTCGACATGACCCCGGAGAAGGTCGTCGAGGTCCAGAAGTACGGCCGCGAGCCGATCTCGCTGCACACCCCGCTCGGCGAGGACGGCGACAGCGAGTTCGGTGACCTCATCGAGGACTCCGAGGCCATCGTCCCGGCCGACGCCGTGAGCTTCACGCTCCTGCAGGAGCAGCTCCACCAGGTGCTCGACACGCTCAGCGAGCGCGAGGCGGGCGTCGTCTCGATGCGGTTCGGCCTCTCGGACGGCCAGCCCAAGACGCTCGACGAGATCGGCAAGGTCTACGGCGTGACGCGTGAGCGCATCCGTCAGATCGAGTCGAAGACCATGTCGAAGCTGCGCCACCCGAGCCGCTCGCAGGTGCTGCGCGACTACCTCGACTGACGCGTCGCGGCGGGCGGCCGGTGCGCACCACCGGCCGCCCGCCGTCGTCGCACGACGAAGGCCCCGAGGAGATCTCCTCGGGGCCTTCGTCGTGTCTGAGGTCGTGCCGCCGGGACCGGGCGGTGGAGCCGGTCCCCGCGGTGGTGCGCTCCTGGCGCGGGACGGTGCTCGGCGGAGGGCGCGTCAGCGCGCGCCGTGCTCCGCGAGCAGCTTGTCGGTCTCGTCCTGGATGGACGTCGCGAGGTCGGTGTAGGCATCCGCGTGCGCCCGCGCGTGGTGGCCGCAGAACAGCAGCTCGCCGCTCGGCAGGACCACACGGACGTACGCCTGGGCCCCGCAGCGGTCGCAGCGGTCGGCCGCGGTCAGCGGTTCGGTGGTGGTCGTCGTAGCAGTCACGTGAACATCAAACCATCTGCTCCCGAGGATTCGTCCCGCCGGGGCCCGGGGTTCGCTACCCGCGAAGCGGAGCCGCGTCGTCGCGCAGCGGCCTCGCGGCGGGGGAGCGCAACGGTGTGGGCGCGCTCGTCTAGGCTTGCCGCCGTGACGACCACCTCCGCTGAGTCCAGCTACACCGCTCGGCACCTGTCCGTGCTCGAGGGCCTCGAGGCCGTGCGCAAGCGCCCGGGCATGTACATCGGCACGACCGACTCGCGCGGTCTCATGCACTGCCTCTGGGAGATCATCGACAACTCGGTCGACGAGGCGCTCGCGGGGAACTGCTCGAAGATCCGGGTGGTGCTGCACGCCGACTCGTCCGTGACGGTCGAGGACGACGGTCGCGGCATCCCCGTGGACATCGAGCCCAAGACCGGGCTGTCCGGCGTCGAGGTCGTGTTCACCAAGCTCCACGCGGGCGGCAAGTTCGGCGGCGGGTCGTACACCGCGTCGGGCGGTCTGCACGGCGTCGGGGCGTCCGTCGTCAACGCGCTGTCCGCGCGCCTGGACGTCGAGGTCGACCGCGGCGGCAAGACGCACCGCATGACCTTCCACCGCGGCGAGCCGGGCGTCTTCACGGACCCGAAGGCGGGACCGACGCCGGACGCCCCGTTCGAGCCGTTCGTCTCCGGGTCGGAGCTCGCCGTCGTCGGCAAGACGAAGCGCGGCGTCACGGGCACGCGCGTGCGCTACTGGGCCGACCGCCAGATCTTCCTCAAGACCGCCGTCTTCTCCTACGACGAGCTCGTCACGCGCGTGCGCCAGACGACGTTCCTCGTCCCCGGCCTCGAGATCACCGTGCGCGACGAGCGCGGCGTCCCGGGCACGCCGGGGGAGGACGGGCCGCACGAGGAGACGTTCGTGCACACGGGTGGGTCGGTCGACTTCGTCGACTTCCTGGCGCCGGACACGCCCGTCACCGCGACCTGGCACCTCACGGGCTCGGGGTCGTTCACGGAGACCGTCCCGGTGCTCGACGACCGCGGCCACATGACGCCGCAGGCGGTCCAGCGCGACTGCGAGGTCGACGTCGCGCTGCGCTGGGGCACGGGGTACGAGACCGAGGTCCGCAGCTTCGTCAACATCATCGCCACGCCCAAGGGCGGCTCCCACCTCGGCGGGTTCGAGCAGGGCCTGCTCAAGGTGCTGCGCAAGGCGGTCGAGACGAACGCGCGCCGCCTCAAGGTCTCGACGAAGGACGCGTCCGAGCGCATCGAGAAGGACGACGTCCTCGCCGGCCTGACCGCCGTCGTCACCGTCCGCCTCGCGGAGCCGCAGTTCGAGGGCCAGACGAAGGAGGTCCTCGGCACCGCGCCCGTGCGCGGCATCGTGTCGCGCGTGGTGGAGAAGGAGCTGAACGCCCTCCTCACGTCGACCAAGCGCGACGAGAAGACGCAGGCCGCGCTGCTGCTCGACAAGGTCGTGGCGGAGATGCGCGCGCGCATCACCGCGCGCAAGCAGAAGGAGATCTCGCGGCGTAAGAACGCGCTCGAGACGTCGTCCCTCCCGGCCAAGCTCGTCGACTGCCGCAGCGACGACGTCGAGCGCAGCGAGCTGTTCATCGTCGAGGGCGACAGCGCGCTCGGCACCGCGCGCCTCGCGCGCAGCTCCGACTTCCAGGCGCTCCTGCCCATCCGCGGCAAGATCCTCAACGTGCAGAAGGCGTCCGTGAGCGACATGCTGCGCAACGCCGAGTGCACCGCGATCATCCAGGTGCTCGGCGCCGGGTCGGGGCGGTCGTTCGACCTCGAGGCCGCGCGCTACGGCAAGATCGTGCTCATGACGGACGCCGACGTCGACGGCGCCCACATCCGCACCCTGCTGCTCACGCTCTTCTACCGCTACATGAAGCCGCTCGTCGAGGCGGGCCGCGTCTTCGCTGCCGTGCCGCCGCTGCACCGGATCGAGGTCATCGGTGCCGGGCGCCGCAAGAACGAGTACATCTACACGTACTCCGAGGCCGAGCTCGCCGCGACCCTCAAGAAGCTCGACAAGGCCGGGCGCCGCTACAAGGACGACATCCAGCGGTACAAGGGCCTGGGGGAGATGGACGCCGACCAGCTCGCCGAGACGACGATGGACCCCCGCCACCGCACGCTGCGTCGCGTCACGGCCGAGCACGCCGAGGCCGCGGAGCGCGTGTTCGAGCTGCTCATGGGCAGCGACGTCGCGCCGCGCAAGGAGTTCATCGTCGCCGGCGCGGCCGAACTGGACCACGCGCGTATCGACGTCTGACGATGACCGACGGGCAGGACGCGCGTCGGGCGGGCGACCCCGACCTCGTCCGCCTGCTACGGCGCACCGTCCTGCTGGTCGCGGGGCTCAACCTCGCGTACTTCGTCGTCGAGCTCACGGTCGCGCTCGCGGCGGGTTCGGTCTCGCTGCTCGCCGACAGCGTGGACTTCCTCGAGGACACGGCGATCAACCTGCTCATCGCCGTCGCGCTGGGCTTCCCGCTCGCGCGGCGCGCGGTCCTGGGCAAGGTCATGGCGCTGCTCATCCTCGGTCCTGCCCTCTTCGCGGCCTGGGAGGCGGTGCAGCGCTTCGGCGACCCGACGGCGCCCCACGTCGTGCCGCTCGTCCTCGCCTCGCTCGGGGCGATCGTCGTCAACGGCGTGTGCGCGTGGCTCCTGGTGCGGGTGCGGCACCACGGCGGTTCGCTCAGCCGGGCGGCGTTCCTGTCGGCGCGCAACGACGTGCTCGTCAACGTCGCCGTCATCGCGATGGGGCTCGTGACCGCGTGGACCGGCTCCGGCTGGCCGGACCTCGTGCTCGGGTGCGGGATCATCCTCCTCGCGTTCCACTCCGCCTACGAGGTCTGGGAGGTCAGCGAGGAGGAGCGGCTGGCCGCCAAGGCCGTCGCGGGCGAGGAGATCGGGTGACGGTGCGTCGTCCGACTGGCGGGCGTCCGGGCGCGGGTCGGCGCAGGCTCCGTACGCTGGCGTCGTGACCCTCCGAACCCTCCGCGACGCCGCCGCGCGCCCGCTCACCGCCCTGACCGCCGTCCTGCTCGCCGCGGGCCTGCTGGCCGGGTGCTCCTCCACCGACGAGCCGGCCGCCGACGCCGCGTCGCCGTCCACGTCGACCGCGAGCGAGGAGACGAGCGCCCCGGCCGACGACGCGACGGACGAGGCGTCCGACGACGCCGAGGACGCGCCCGAGCTCTCGTACGAGGGGCGCGCGGGCACGACCGCGCTCGACCTGCTGCTCGAGGCGGACCCGTCCGCCCAGGTGACCGGCGAGGGCGAGAACGCGTTCGTCACGGCGATCGACGGCGTCGCGGCCGACCCGGACAGCGAGTTCTGGGCGCTGTACGTGAACGGCGAGATGGCTACCGTGGGAGCAGGATCCCTCGAGACCGAGGACGGGGACGAGATCACGTGGAAGCTCGAGACGTTCACCTCGTGACGGGTTCGCAGGCCTTGACGGTGACTCGCTGGTGGCGCCCGGCGCTCGTCGTGGCGCTCGCGGCGCTGGCCGTGGTCTGGCGCCTCGTGCGTGCCGACCTGGGCGCGCCCGCCAACCTCGAGCTCGTCACGGCCGCGACGTTCGCGGCGACGCTCCTGCTGCGCTCGCGCTGGGCGTTCGTCGTGCCGCTCGCCGTGACGGTCGTGTCCGACGTCGTGCTCGGCAACACCGCGATCGCGCTCTTCACGTGGAGCGCCTGGCTCGTCGTCGGGCTGGGCTCGCTGCTCGCGCGGAACACGACCGGCTGGCGCCGCGTCGGCGCGGGAGCCGCGTTCGGTGTCGCGGGCTCGCTGTGGTTCTTCGCGTGGACCAACCTCGGCGTCTGGTTCCAGGGGCGTGGCATCTGGTACCCGGCGTCCGTGGACGGGCTCGTCGCGAGCTACGTCGCGGGTCTGCCGTTCCTGCGCACGATGCTGCTGGGCAACCTCGTGCTCGTGCCGCTGGTCGCGGCGGGCACGCTGCTCGTGGACCGGATCGAGGCCTCGCACGCGATGGTCGCGGTCCGTCCGGCGGGAGCCGCGGGGTAGCGTGAACCGTGCCGGACGGCCGCCCGGGCCGGGCGGCGACGGACCCTGGCGGGCATGAGGAGGCAGCCATGGCGCGACACCGCATCTTCGGGATCAGCTTCGCGAGCGTCTACCCGCTCTACGTGACCAAGGTGGAGCGCAAGGGGCGCACGACGGACGAGCTCGACCAGGTCATCGCCTGGCTCACCGGCTACGACGACGCCGGGCTCGCGGCGGCGATCTCGGACGAGATCACGCTCGAGGAGTTCTTCGACCGGGCACCGTCGATGAACCCGAACGCCTCGCTCATCACCGGGGTGATCTGCGGCGTCCGCGTCGAGGAGATCGACGACCCGCTCATGCAGAAGATCCGCTACCTCGACAAGCTCGTCGACGAGGTAGCGCGAGGGAAGAAGATGACCTCGATCCTCCGCGGGGAGACCGCGGCCGCCTCGTAGCGGCCGGCGGGTTCTCAGTCGAGCTGCTCCGCGATCCCCACGATGACGCCGCCCGGTCCGCGCAGGTAGCAGAGCCGGTAGACGCCCTCGTACTCGACGATCTCTCCCATCACCGCGCCGCCGTGGGGCCCGAGGCGCCGCACCGTGTCGTCGATGTCGTCGACGGCGAACATCACGCGGTGCAGGCCCAGCACGTTCGGCGGGGCCGTGCCCAGGCCGAGGTCGAGCGGCGCGGGCGCGTGGTACCGGGTGAGCTCGAGGCGCCCGTGCCCGTCGGGGACGCGCATCATCGCGATCTCCGACCGCAGGCCGTCGAGCCCGACGACGCGCTCGGCCCACCGCCCCTCGATCGTCATCCGGTTCTCGAGCTCCATCCCGAGCTCGGCGAAGAACGCGACGGCCGCGTCGAGGTCGTCGACGACGACCGCCACGTTGTCGAGTCGCTGGATCGTCATGGGCACGTCTCCTGAGGTCGGGTTCCTGGGTGCGGACTCGTAGGTCCGGGGTGCATGGGCTGCGAGCCGCCGGGCGCCGACGGGCTTTCGTGCCCGACGACGCTCTCCTGGATCAGGCGTCCTGCCCGACGCCGCGTCCCGGCTCGCTCATGTCGCCCGTCCCGGGTGTGCCGGCGGCGAGGCCGTAGCGCAGCAGGACGGTCCCGTTGGGGCTGGGTGCGGGCGGCTCGAGGAGGGTGAGGTTGGTGGGGACGGCGCCGCCGTCGAACACGGTCTTGCCCGTGGCGAGCACGATGGGGTGCACCCACAGGTCGAGGCGGTCGAACAGCCTCTCCCGCAGCAGCGTCTGCACCAGGTCGAGGCTGCCGACGACCTTGACGTGCTCGTGGCGGTCGCGCACCTCGCGCACCGCGGCGGGCAGGTCCGGTCCGAGCAGCGTCGACCCGGCCCACGGAAGGTCCGGCGTGCCGCGCGACGCGACGTACTTGGGGATGCGGTTGAACAGGGCGGCGAAGTCGTCGTCCTGGCCGCCCTCCTGGAACGGCCAGTACGACGCGAAGATGTCGTACGTCCGCCGCCCGAGCAGCAGCGCGTCCGCGCCCTCGTACGCCGCGGCGATCTGCGCGCCCGCGACGTCGTCGATCAGCGGTGCCTGCCAGCCGCCGAACGCAAACCCTCCCTCCGGGTCCTCCTCCGGCCCGCCGGGCGCCTGCCCGACGAGGTCGAGGGTCGTGAACAGCTCGATCTCGATCGATCCCATGGCCCGCTCCGTCGTGATCGCGTGGTTCGTGTCGAGGGGTAGACCTCGTGCTCAGCGAGAAGTCATCGCGGAGGCGACGCTCCGTGCCGCAGCCCGGCGCGACTGGTCGGACGGCACCCGAGGCCGTCGCCGTGTCACACGCCGGTCCGCGACGCGACGAGCGCGCCGAGCCGGCCGGCCCACGCGTGCAGGTCGCGAGCCTGCGCGGCAGCGTCGTGCGTGTCGGAGGCCCACGGCTCCTTGAAGAAGAACCCGAGCTCGGGCACCGGCCCCGCGATCCTTGCGGCGTGCGCGAGGGCGAGGAGGCGGGTGAGGTCGAGCACGTACGGCGCCGCGAGCATCGAGTCGAACGCGCTCCAGGTCGTCTGCAGGGTCAAGCGGGTGCCGAGGAAGCCCTCGACGTGCACGTGGTCCCACGCGACCTTGATGTCGCCGAGGTCGGGCACGTTGTCGATGTGCAGCGGGGTGACGTCGGAGCCGGTGAGGTCCCGGAGGCCGCGCGACTTCGTCGCGAGCTTGCTGCGGACGTTCTGCGGGTCGGCCAGGGTGGCGCCGTCGCCGCCACCGAGCAGGTTGGTCCCGGCCCAGGAGAGCACCCGGAGGCCGCGGGCCGTGAACGCGGGCGCCAGGACGGTCCGCAGCCAGGTCTGACCCGTCTTGCCGTCCTGGCCGGCGACGGGCAGGCCGGCCTGCGTAGCCAGCCGGGTCAGCGCGGGGATCGCCATGCCCGCCGACGGCGTGAAGGCGGCGTACGGCGCGCCCGCGAGCACGGCGGCGTACGCGGTCACCGACGACGGGGGCAGGACCGTGCGAGCGGGCTCGGCGAGCGCCGCGAGCAGCGCGTCGACGTCGTCGTGCTCGGGCCGTGGCTCGATCGGCGGCTCGGTCGAGGCCAGGTCGACGACCACGACCCGGGCCAGGGCGTGCCGGTCGCGGAACGCGAGGACGTCCGCCGCGAGCCGTTCGGCCACCTCGAGCTGGGAGCCGTCGTGCCCCTGCGGGTCGTAGCCGGGCCGCACCTCGGCGTCGGCGGCCTCCAGGGCGCTACGTGCCGTCGACAGCAGAGACGGGGCGATCATCCCGGCGCCGACCAAGGCCTCGGCTCGCTCGACCATCGGGCAAGGAGAGAGGTCGTGCCCGCCGACGACGAGGTCGCCGAACCCGGGCAGCGGCACGTCGTCGAACTCCGGCTGCGCGGTCACGCACCCGGTCGGTGCCGCGTGGCCCTGGGCGAGCACGGCGAGCCCGAGCGTCGCCGTCGTCGCCACCGAACCGCGCGCTCCCACGAGCCACAGTCCTGTCCGCTCCGTCGGCGCGGCGTGGCCGGGGATCCCGGTGGACGGCGTGAGGTCGCGAGCGGCGCGATCGCGCATCGGCGCGCCCGGTGGGGTGAACGGCTGGGCAGTGGTCACGTCGAGAGTCGACCTCGGCGCTCGGTGCGCGGGCAAGGAGTTGCCGTCGGTTGCCGAGTTGCCGTCAGTTGCCGCGCAGGTCGCGGCAACAGTGCGGTTCCGGGGCCCAGGGGCAACAAGTGGCAACTCGTTGTTGCCGTCCCGGGGGCGACCTAGCGTCGGGGTCACGCGCACTGCGCAGCCACGGGACGCACGTCCTGAGCAGGCATTCCTCAACGGAGAGGCAGACTGATGGCACTCGCAACATCCCCTCGCGCCGGTAGACGCCGGAGCCGGCGAGCTCGGCTCGTTGCCGCCGCGACCGGAGCGTTCGTGCTCCCCCTCGTCGCGTCGGGCGCGCATGCGGCGACGGAGTCGGACGCGTGCACGTACGGCTACTCGGCGGACTCGAGCGTGTTCTTCGGAGACGGCGCTGCAGCATCCGGGGTCGCGAACGTCGATCGTGGCGACGGGTGCACGCTGATGGACGTCTTCATGGCCGAGGCGCCGTTCGCCAACCACGGCCAGTTCGTCAGCACGATCGGACGCATCGCCACCGAGCAGGTACGCAACGGCGTCATCTCCGACGCCGAGCGTGCCGCGATCGTCTCGGCAGCGGCCGCGTCCGAGGTCGGGCGACCGCATCCCGTGACCGGGACACGCTCCGTCGACCTGAGCCGGATCGGCCTCGTCGGCTACACCGTCCGTGCCACGATGCCGTCGGACGCCGAGGGCACCCTGGCGGCCCTGGCCGAGTGCGGCTTCCAGAACATGGAACCGTCGGGCGCCGTCGGCGGCTTCTACGGCTACACGGCCGCCCAGCTCGCGCCGCTCACCGAGTCTGCGGGCATCGCGGTGCCGTCGCTCGGTGTCAGTCAGGCGAACCTCGAGAACGACATCGACGGCGTGATCGCCGAGGCGCAGGCCATCGGTGCCGAGTACGTGCGCATCTCCGGCTCGGGTCGGTGGACCCTCGCGGACTACTCCCGGACCGCGGCCGTGCTGAACGAGGCCGGCGCGCAGCTCAAGGAGGCCGGCATCACGGTCGCGTACCACAACCACGGCTTCGAGTTCCAGACCGAGGAGAACGGGGTGACCGGCTACGACGTCCTGGTCCGCGAGACCGACCCCGAGCTCGTGACCATGGAGCTCGACGTTTACTGGGCGGCCAGCGTCGGGGTCGACACGGTCGGTCTCTTCGAGACCTACCCCGGCCGGTTCGGGCTGCTCCACCTCAAGGACATCGCTCCTGACGGCTCCTTCGCCGACGTCGGGTCGGGCACCATCGACTTCGCCGAGATCTTCGCGAACGCGTCCCTGGCGGGCGTCGAGTACGCGTTCACCGAGAACGACCAGCCACGCCCCGACGGCGTGACGTCGGCGTGCACGAGCCTTGCGTACCTGACCGAGCTCCAGTACTGACCGACCGCTGCCGGCCCGCTCCCGCGGGCCGGCAGCCCACGGCACGGTCGCCATGCTGCGCCGAGTCTCGACCCCGCCACCAGACCCCACGAGCGGCCGAGTCTCGACCCACCACCAGACCCAGACCCCACGAGGGAACGAAGGAGCGGCCCGTCCGGACCGCCCCTGTGACGAAGGTGTGCCGTGCGCGGCCACAGCCGGTCGCGCCGAGGCACTCGACCACACGAGGGAGAGCTTGATGATGTCTGCGCAACACAGCAGAGCGTTGAGGGCGACGATCGGGATGATCGCCGCGATCGGCACCGTCGCTTCTGTCCCAGCCGCTCACGCGCACGAGGACGCACCCCCTCCTGCCGAGGTCGCGGACGACGTCTTCGACAAGGTGCCGCTGGTCACCGAAGGCCTCGCCGACCCGTTCGAGCTCGACGTCGCCGAGGACGGGCGCGTGGTCTACATCCAGCGGACGGGACAGGTGAAGGTGCTCGAGCAGGACACGCTCCGCCAGTTCACCGCGCTCGACCTCGACTACGGCCTCGACCTGCTGACGCAGTCCGACGGTCTGCTCGGCCTGACGCTCGACAACGACTTCGTCGAGAACGGCTGGGTCTACCTCCTCTGGAGCGACCCCGACGTGGCCACGATGAATCTGTCGCGGTTCACCATGGGGCCCGACAACGTGATCGACCGAGGCTCCGAGAAGCGTCTGCTCGACTTCACGATCTGGCGCGGGGAGGGTCGCGCCAACTCGCACATGGCCGGCTCGCTCGCCATGGGCCCCGACGGGAACCTCTACGTCGCCACCGGTGACAACACCGACCCGTTCAACCAGCAGGGGTACACCCCGATCGACGAACGACCGGGCCGCCGCGCGTACGACGCCCAGGCGACGTCGGCGAACACCGACGACCTGCGCGGCAAGATCCTCCGGATCACGCCCCAGGACGACGGGACGTACACCGTCCCCGAGGGAAACCTCTTCCCGCCGGGGACGGAGAACACGAGGCCCGAGATCTACGGCATGGGCTTCCGCAACCCGTTCCGCATCACCGTCGATCCTGCGACCGGTGCCGTCCTGGTCGGTGACTACGGGCCCGACGCCCGGGTGGCGAACCCGCTGCGGGGTCCGGAAGGGCTGGTCGAGCTCGTCCGGATGACCGGACCGGGGAACCACGGGTGGCCGTACTGCCACGGGAACGACCAGCCGTACGTCGACTACGACTACGCGACCGGGGTGTCCGGCGAGCCGTTCGACTGCGCCCGCCCGGTCAACGACTCGCCCAACAACACCGGCCTCCGCGAGCTGCCCCCGACCCAGGAACCCCTGGTCTGGTACGGCTACGGGGTCTCGGAGCAGTTTCCCGAGCTCGGCTCGGGAGGCGCCGCGCCGATGGCCGGCCCGGTCTACCGCTACGACCCCGAGCTCGACGTGAAGACGAAGTTCCCGGAGTCCTACGACGGGCGGTGGTTCGTCTCGGAGTACGCGCGGCACTACTACAAGATGCTGTCGCTGGACGAGACGACGGGCGAGCTGCTCTCGATCGACCCGTTCCTGCCCGACGAGACGTTCGTCGCACCGTTCGAGGCGGAGTTCGGGCCCGACGGATCGCTGTACGTCATCGACTTCGGGCGAGGCAGCGGGGCGGGCCGGGGCAGCACCAACACGGACGCCGGCATCTACCGCATCGACTACGCAGCCGACGGTCGTCGCCCGGTGTCCCAGTTCACCTCCGACGTCGACTCGGGCACGGCGCCGCTGGCCGTCGCCTTCGACGGCAGCGCGAGCCAGAGCCCGGACGGGCTCGACATCACCTACGAGTGGGACTTCGAGAACGACGGCACCGTCGACTCGACGGAACGTGACCCCGTCCACACCTACACGGAGAACGGGCAGCACACCGCACGCCTGACCGTTACCGACACCGACGGGCTCAGCGGCGTCTCCGTCCAGAAGATCACGGTCGGCAACACCCGTCCCGAGGTGTCCTTCGCCCGGCCGCTCGCCGGCGGCTTCGCGGAGCTCGGCGACACGGTGCCGTACGCGGTCGACGTCGTGGACGCCGAGGACGGCTCGACGGCCGACGGGACGATCGACTGCAGCCTCGTCACGGTCGCGACCCAGCTCGGGCACAACGACCACGCGCATCCTCTCGACAACTACGAGGGATGCTCCGGCGAGGTCTTCCTCGACCCGGCCGACCACGGCGTGGGCCAGAACGTGTACGCGGTGCTCGGTGCCGGGTACCAGGACCTCGGTGCTCCGGGCGTCCCGGAGCTTGCCGCGCAGGAGATCATCCGCCTGCAGGTCCGCGACAAGGAGGCCGAGTTCTTCAGCAGGGGATCCGGGGTCCAGATCGTCGACGACGATGCCGCCCGGGGTGGACGGTGGGTCGATGGTTTCGACGACGGCGACTGGATCGCCTTCGATCGCGTGGACCTGACGGGCATCTCGGGCCTGACCGTCGGAGCCGTGCGTGGCGCCGCCGAGACCACGCTCGAGGTGCGCACAGGCAGCCCGACCGGGCCCAAGCTGGGGCAGGTCAAGATCGCCCCGGCGACCGCACCGGGCCAGGTGGTGTCGCCCACCATCGAGATCGACGCCAAGGGCGGGGAGACGTCCCTGTACGTGGTCGCCTCCAGCAAGGGCAGGGCCGACGCCGAGGCGGGCGTCGTGGCGCTCGACTGGCTGGTCTTCCACGGGCGCGGCGTCGCCGACGCGACGGCCCCGGTCGTCGAGGCGCAGGCGAGCCGCGGAGGCGGCCCCGCCGGCATCGCGGTCACGCTCAGCGGCTCCGCGGTCGCTCCGGAGGGTCGCACCATCGGGTCCTACGTCTGGGACTTCGGGGACGGGACGACGGCGGAGGGCGCCGAGGCGACCCACGTCTACACCCAGCCGGGCAGGTACACGGCCCGGCTGATCGCGACCGACAGCAGCGGCACCCGCGACTGGACGACGGTGGGGATCAACGTCGCGGCCACGTCGAAGTGACGCGGTAGCACCCACGGCCGGCCCGCTGGCACATCGCCGGCGGGCCGGCCGGCGGGCGCCCGAGACCTCGTGGCGCGGTCAGACGCTGAAGTACTTGGCCTCGGGGTGGTGGAACACGAACGCGTCGGTCGACTGCTCGGGGTGGAGCTGGAGCTCCGCGGAGAGCTCGACGCCTACGCGCTCGGGGCGCAGGAGCTCGACGATCTTGGTGCGGTCCTCCATGTCGGGACACGCGGGATAGCCGAGCGAGAAGCGCGCGCCCCGGTACTCGAGCTTGAACATGCCCTCGACCTCGGTCGGGTCCTCGTCGGCGAAGCCGAGCTCGGCGCGCACGCGCGAGTGCCACATCTCCGCCAGCGCCTCGGTGAGCTGCACCGACAGCCCGTGCAGCTCCATGTACTCGCGGTAGTGGTTCCCCGCGAAGAGCTTCGCGGTGTGCTGGTCGACGCTCGCGCCCATGGTGACGAGCTGGACGGGCAGCACGTCGTACCGGCCGGTCTCCTCGACCCACGACCGCGGCTTGACGAAGTCGGCGAGGCACAGGTGTCGGTCGCGGCGCTGGCGCGGGAACGTGAAGCGCAACCGCTCGGTCCCGGGCTCTCCGCCCGACCCGCCGTCGGGCGCGCCGATCCCCGCGAGCCCGGCGCCGTGGTGCGCGACGACGACGTCGTCGCCCTCCGACCACACCGGGAAGTACCCGTACACGACCGACGGGTCGACGACGCCGTCGGTGCGGATCCGCTCGTACCAGGCGTTGAGCCGCGGGCGGCCCTCGGTCTCGACGAGCTCCTCGTAGGACGCCCCGTCGTCTCCCCGGCCCGGCTTGAGGCCCCACTGGCCCATGAACGTCGCGCGCTCGTCGAGGAACGCCGCGTACTCGGCGAGCTGGACGCCCTTGACGAGGCGCGTGCCCCAGAACGGGGGAGCGGGCACCGGGTTGTCGGCCGCGACGTCGGACCGCGCGGGCAGGTCCTCGACGGGCGTCTCGGTCACGGTGACCACGGCGTGCCGGCGCTTCTTCAGCGCGGGCAGCCCGACGGCGTCGGGCGACTCGCCGCGCGCGACGCGCACGAGCGGCTCCATGAGGCGCAGGCCCTCGAACGCGTCGCGCGCGTACCGGACGACGCCCGGGAACTGGCCCGCGAGGTCGTCCTCGACGTACGTGCGCGTGAGCGCCGCGCCACCGAGCAGGACCGGCCAGCGGCCGGCGAGCCCGCGCGACGTGAGCTCCGCGAGGTTCTCCTTCATCACGACGGTGGACTTCACGAGCAGGCCGGACATGCCGATGACGTCGGCGTCGTGCTCCTCGGCTGCCTCGATCATCGCGGAGATCGGCTGCTTGATGCCGATGTTCACGACCGTGTAGCCGTTGTTGGTGAGGATGATGTCGACGAGGTTCTTGCCGATGTCGTGCACGTCGCCGCGCACGGTCGCGAGCACGATCGTGCCCTTGGACCCGGTCGAGCCCTCGATCTTCTCCATGTGCGGCTCGAGGTAGGCGACCGCCGTCTTCATGACCTCGGCGGACTGCAGCACGAACGGGAGCTGCATCTCACCGCGCCCGAACAGGTCGCCCACGACCTTCATGCCCTCGAGCAGGTGGTCGTTGACGATGTCGAGCGCCTTGAGCCCGGACGCCATCGCGGTGTCGAGGTCCTCCTCGAGGCCCTTGCGCGCGCCGTCGACGATCCGCCGCTCGAGCCGCTCGCCGACCGGCAGCGCGGCGAGCTCCGCCGCGCGCTGGTCCTTGAGCGCCGCGGAGTCCACGCCCTCGAACAGCTCGAGCAGCCGGGCGAGCGGGTCGTGCACGAGGTTCCCCTCGTCGTCGTACCCCCGCCGGTCCCACACGAGGTCGAGCGCGGCCTCGCGCTGCTCGGCGGGGATCTGCGCGAGGGGGAGGATCTTCGCGGCGTGCACGATCGCGGAGTCCAGTCCGGCTTCGACGGCCTCGTGGAGGAACACCGAGTTGAGCACCGTGCGCGCCGCGGGGTTGAGGCCGAACGACACGTTCGACACCCCGAGCGTCGTGTGGATGCCGGGGTAGCGGCGCGTGATCTCGCGGATCGCCTCGATCGTCTCGATGGCGTCGCGGCGGGTCTCCTCCTGGCCCGTGGCGATGGGGAACGTCAGCGCGTCGACGATGATGTCGTCCACGCGCATGCCCCAGTCGCGCGTGAGCGTCTCGACGAGCCGGGTCGCGATCTCCACCTTGCCCGACGCGGTGCGCGCCTGGCCCTCCTCGTCGATCGTCAGCGCGACGACGGCTGCCCCGTGCTCGACGACGTGCGGCATGATCCGCGCGAACCGCGACGTCGGGCCGTCGCCGTCCTCGAAGTTCACCGAGTTCACGACGGCGCGCCCGCCCACGAGCTCGAGTCCCGCGGCGATGACCTCCGGCTCGGTCGAGTCGATGACGAGGGGCAGCGTGGACGCGCTGGCGAGGCGCGACACGACCTCGCGCACGTCCGCGACGCCGTCGCGCCCCACGTAGTCGATGCAGACGTCGAGCAGGTGCGCCCCGTCACGCGTCTGGGCGCGCGCGATCTCGACGCACTCGTCCCAGTTCTCTGCGAGCATCGCCTCGCGGAACGCCTTGGAGCCGTTCGCGTTCGTGCGCTCGCCGATCGCGAGGAACGACGCGTCCTGGTGCAGGTCCGTGTGCGAGTACAGGCTCGCGACGCCGTTCTCCCGCTCCGGGTGCCGCTCGACGACCGGCCGCGCGCGCACCGCCTCGACGACGCGGCGCAGGTGTTCGGGCGTCGTGCCGCAGCAGCCGCCCACGAGGCCCAGGCCGAACTCGGTGACGAACTGGGTGTGCGCGGTCGCGAGCTCGTCCGGCGTCAGCGGGTACGTCGCGCCGTTCGGGCCGAGCACCGGCAGCCCCGCGTTGGGCATGCACGTCACCGGGATCTCCGCGTGCCGCGACAGGTGCCGCAGGTGCTCGCTCATCTCGGCCGGGCCGGTCGCGCAGTTGAGGCCGATCGCGTCGACGCCGAGCGCCTGGAGCGTCGTGAGCGCGGCCCCGATCTCGGAGCCCATGAGCATCGTGCCCGTCGTCTCGACCGTCACCTGGACGATGACGGGGACCTCGCGCCCGACGTCGCGCATGGCGTTCCGCGATCCCGTCACCGCGGCCTTGGCCTGGAGCAGGTCCTGGCTCGTCTCGACGAGGATCGCGTCGACCCCGCCCTCCAGGAGGCCCGCGGCCTGCTCGGCGAACGTGTCGCGCAGGTGCGCGTACGTCGTGTGCCCGAGGCTCGGCAGCTTGGTCCCCGGCCCCATCGAGCCGAGCACCCAGCGCGGCTGCTCGTCGGTCGCGAACGCGTCGGCCCGTTCGCGCGCGATCCTCGCCCCGGCCGCGGCGAGCTCGCGGATCCGGTCGTCGATGTCGTAGTCCGACAGGTTGGACCAGTTGGCGCCGAACGTGTTCGTCTCGATCGCGTCGACCCCGACCTCGAGGTACGCGTCGTGCACCGCCGCGATGATGTCCGGGCGCGAGACGTTGAGGATCTCGTTGCAGCCCTCGAGGCCCTGGTAGTCCTCGAGCGTCGGGTCCTGCTCCTGGATCATCGTGCCCATCGCGCCGTCGGCCACGACGACGCGCGTGCGCAGCGCGTCGGCAAGGGCCCGGGAACGGGCGTCGGCGAGGTCCTGGGGTACGACGATCGGCATGCTACGCAGCGTAGATCGCGCCTGCTCGGTCGTGGGGACCCGTCTCAGCGGACCGCCGTGCTCGGCGAGGGACGCCACCCCGACCGAGAGACGCACCTCGTCGTGCATCCCTCGCGCCGCGGCGCGTCACTGGCGGGGTGACCGGGGACCGGAGAAAAGCGCGTGCCCGACGGCGCGGGCGCACCTACCGTGGTCGGCATGTCCTCTCCCGCGACCGACCAGGTCGAGAACCCGGCCCCCGCGACGCTCGCCCCGATCGTCGAGCGCGCCGCCGCGCCGTCGACCCTCCCGGCCGTGACCGCCGGCGACCTGACCTGGCGCCCCGCCGTGCCGGCCGACGCGCCCGCGCTGCTGGCCCTGCGCAACGGCATCGCCGAGGCGGACCAGGAGCCGTACCGCGAGACGATCGGCGAGGTCGAGGAGCTGTTCACCGCGCCGTGGCGCGACCTCGCGGCCGACTCGCTCGTCGGCGTCGACACCGACGGGACGCTGCGCGCGTACGCGCTGGTCGACACCAACCCGGGCGACGCGAACACCGTGCGCGCGTTCCTCTGGGGCGGCGTCCACCCCACCCACCGCGGGCGCGGCGTCGGGCGCGAGCTGTTCGCCTGGGAGATCGCGCGCGGACGCCAGCTCCTCGCGGCGAGCGGCAAGGAGCTGCCCGCGCGCCTGCTCACCTACGGCGAGGACACCGACCCACCCGAGAAGGCGCGGCTCTACGCGCGCTTCGGGCTCGAGACCCGCCGCTTCTACTCCGACCTGCGTCGTGACCTCTCCACGCCCATCCCCGAGGTGCCGCTCGACGGGTCGCTGCGACTCGTCCCGTGGTCGACGGAGCTCGACGAGGCGACCCGCCTCGCGCACAACGACGCGTTCCGCGACCACTGGGGGAGCGAGCCCCGCACCGCTGAGGCGTGGACGCACGGGCGCAGCGAGTTCGCGCCCCAGTGGTCCTTCCTCGTGGTCGACGACGCGCCCGACGTCGACGCGCTCCTCGCCGACCCGACGACGGACGCCGAGACCGCCGCGGCCCTGCGCGCCGGCCAGCCGCTCGTCGTCGGCTACGAGATGGCCGGCCGCTACGACGAGGACTTCCCCGTGCGCGGCTACACGTTCGGCTACACCGAGATCCTCGGCGTGCGCAGCGCGTACCGGGGGCGTCGCGTCGCCGTCGCGGCGCTCGCGGCCGGGATGCGCGCCTTCGCCGCGGACGGCATGCAGTACGCCGCGCTCGACGTCGACACCGAGAACCCGTCCGGCGCGCACGGCCTCTACGCGAGCCTGGGCTACGAGAAGGTGACAGGCTCGCGCATGTACTCGATCGAGCTGTGACGACGGCCTGCGAGGTCGACCTGCCCGTCCGAGATCGACCCCGTGAGGGCCGATCTCGGGGCGGCCGGGTCGATCTCGGCTGGAGCGGTCAGAGGGTCGACGCGGAGAGGGCGTTGCAGTCCTGGAGGGTGCCACCGTTGTAGCCGATGGTGAACCAGCGCTGGCGCTGCTCGCTCGACCCGTGGGTCCAGCCCTCGGGGTTCACCTGGCCGGTCGCAGCCTCCTGGATGCGGTCGTCGCCGACGGCGGACGCGGCGGACAGCGCGTCGTTCAGCTCGTGGTCGGTGATCGGCGCGAGGAACGTCACGCCGGTGTCCGGGTCGACAGTGCTCGCGGCGTGGCCCGCCCACATGCCGGCGAGGCAGTCGGCCATGAGCTCGATGCGCACGGAGTCGGACTCGGGACCGGTGCCCTGCCGGTTCGCCGCGTCCATCGCGCCGACGAGCTGCTCGATGTGGTGGCCGAACTCGTGCGCGACGACGTACATCTCCGCGAGGCCGCCGTCGTTGGCGCCGAACCGGCTCGTGAGGTCGTCGTAGAAGCCGAGGTCGATGTAGACGGTCTGGTCGGGCGGGCAGTAGAACGGCCCGACGGCGCTCGTCGCCGCGCCGCAGCCCGTCGAGACCTGTCCGGTGAAGCTCACGACCTGGGGCAGGTCGTACGTGACGCCTGCCTGCTCGGGGAGCGCGTCGGTCCAGTACGCGTCGAGCGACTGCACGGTGCCGTTGAGGCGGCACTCGCGCGTCGTGTTCGCCTCCTCGGCCGTGCACGCGTCGATGTACTCCTGCTGGCCCTCGCCGTACGCGCCCGAGTCGGACCCGTCGCCGCCCGTGAGCGCGCTGAGGTCGACGCCGGTCTGGTTGCCGACGAACGCGATGAGCAGCGCGACGAGCACCGCCCCGATCCCGCCGCCCGCGATCATCGTGCCGCGCCGACCGCCGCCCTTGCGGACCCGCCCGCCCTCGAACGAGCCACCCTCCTGGAAAGTCACAGGTCAACGCTACCGCCGGGTCGTGCGCCAGGCGTCCTGGTGCGGGTGCCCGGACGGCGCGAGCACGATCTCGGCGCCGAGCAGCGCCGTCGCACGGGCCCCCGGCGGAATGGGGTGGGACGCGACGCCGGGCCCCCGTAGAATCGACGAGGCCCGGACGCCGGGCCCCCGTAGAATCGACGAGGCCCGGACGCCGGGGCGCACGCGCCCCGGCCCCACGACGAGCCGCCGGCCGACCGGCCGGGAGAGGGCCGTCGTCGGGCACCCGCACCACCCGAGAGGACCCTCCCGTGATCACCGCTCACGGCGTCGAGCTGCGCGTCGGCGCCCGCGTCCTGCTGCACGAGGCGACCTTCCAGATCGCCTCGGGCGACCGGATCGGACTCGTCGGGCGCAACGGCGCCGGCAAGACGACCCTGACCAAGACGCTCGCGGGGGAGACCCAGCCGACGGCGGGGAGGATCACGCGCGGCAACGACATCGGCTACCTGCCGCAGGACCCGCGCACGGGCGACCTCGACGTCATCGCGATGGACCGGGTGCTCTCGGCCCGCAGCCTCGACAAGATCGTGCGCCAGATGCGCGAGACCGAGGGTGCGATGGCGAGCGCCGACGTCGAGACGCACGAGGCCGCCATGGAGCGCTACCCGAAGCTCGAGGCGCGCTTCCTCGCCGCGGGCGGCTACGCGGCCGAGAGCGAGGCGCACCGCATCACGAGCAACCTCGGCCTCGACGACCGGGTGCTCGGGCAGCCGCTGAGCACGCTGTCCGGCGGTCAGCGCCGCCGCATCGAGCTCGCGCGCATCCTGTTCTCCGGGGTCGAGACGCTGCTCCTCGACGAGCCGACGAACCACCTCGACGCGGACTCGATCATCTGGCTGCGCGACTACCTCAAGTCGTACGGCGGCGGGTTCGTCGTGATCTCCCACGACGTCGAGCTGCTGCGCGCCACCGTGAACAAGGTGTTCCACCTCGACGCGAACCGTGGTGAGCTCGACCAGTACAACCTCGGGTGGGACGCGTACCTCGCGCAGCGCGAGTCCGACGAGCGCCGCCGTCGGCGCGAGCGGCAGAACGCCGAGAAGAAGGCGGGCGCGCTGCTCGCCCAGGGCGAGAAGATGCGCGCCAAGGCCACCAAGGCCGTCGCCGCGCAGCAGATGATGCGCCGCGCGGAGAAGATGCTCGCGGGCATCGAGGGCGAGCGGCAGACCGACAAGGTCGCCAAGCTGCGGTTCCCCAAGCCGGCGCCGTGCGGCCGCACGCCGCTCACCGCGAGCGGGCTGTCCAAGGCGTACGGGTCGCAGGAGGTCTTCGCGGGCGTCGACCTCGCGATCGACCGCGGCAGCCGCGTCGTCGTGCTCGGCCTCAACGGCGCCGGCAAGACGACGCTCCTGCGCATCCTCGGCGGCGTCGAGCAGCCGGACACGGGCGAGGTGCACCCGGGCCACGGCCTGAAGATCGGCTACTACGCCCAGGAGCACGACACGCTCGACATGGACGCGACCGTCGTCGAGAACCTGCGCCACGCCGCGCCCGACCTCACCGACACGCAGGTGCGGTCCGTGCTCGGGTCGTTCCTGTTCTCCGGCGACGACGCGGACAAGCCGACCAAGGTGCTGTCCGGCGGGGAGAAGACGCGCCTCGCGCTCGCGACGCTCGTCGTCTCGGCCGCGAACGTGCTGCTCCTCGACGAGCCGACGAACAACCTCGACCCGGCGTCGCGCGCCGAGATCCTCGGGGCGCTCAAGACCTATGAGGGCGCGGTCGTCATGGTCACGCACGACGACGGCGCGGTCGAGGCGCTCGAGCCCGAGCGCGTCCTGCTGCTGCCGGACGGCGACGAGGACCTGTGGAGCGACGACTACGCGGAGCTCGTCTCGCTCGCCTGAGCGGGCCGTCGGTCCGGCGCGGCCTCACGGCCTGCGCCGAGCTGGGCGTCGACGAGGGCGTCCTCCTCGTCCTCGGCGCTCGGCCGGCGGCTGCGCGGCTCACGCCGTGCGCGCGTGCCGGCGGGATCCCGGGCGGCGAGCAGGTCGCCCGCGGTGAGCGTCGTCTCCTCGCCGCGCGCGTCCCGACGGTCGCGGCGGACCAGGAGCCAGAAGCCGGCGACCGCGCCGATCGCGAACACGCCCCACTGGAACGCGTACGACAGGTGCGACCCCGGGTCGGTGTCGGGCTTGGGCAGCGCCTCCAGCGTCTCGGCCGCGGGCGGCACCTCCGTGCGGAGCTGGCCGTACGCGCCGACGGTCCGGCCCTCGGCCCACGCGGCGCCGTCGGGCCCGGCGGCGAGCACCTGGTCGGTGGCGACCGCCTGGACCTGCCCGTCGGGAGCGTCCCGGCCCGACGGCGGCTCGTCGCCGCGCAGCGTCACGGTCGCCTCGACCTCGCCCTCCGGGGGCACGGGGACGTCGCCCGGCGTGACGGCGTCGCTGCCGAGCGGCACGAACCCGCGGTCGACGACCACGACGAGCCCGTCGGGCGCGGACGGCGTGGGGTTCGTCACGAACGGGACGAGCACGTGGAAACCGGGGCTGCCGCCGACGGGGCGGTTGCGCAGGAGGACGGTCGCGTCGGTCTCGTAGCGGCCCACGAGCGTCACGGGACGCCAGAGGTCGGCCTCGTCGAGCGTGGCGCCCGGACCGTCGAGGACCTCGTCGACCGGGACGGGCTCGGACGTGTAGTTCGTCTCGATGCGCTCGATCTCCGCCTCGCGCGAGACGTACCGGTTCCACTGCCAGCGCCCCGCCACGAGGCACAGGGCGACCAGGACGACCACCCCGACCGCGAGGGTCACCCACTGGCGCGGCGTGCGCGGCTGGTGGGCCTCCGCGGTGGCGCGCTCCGGCGTCGGGCCTGCCGGGGCGCCCGACGCCGGGCCCGACGGTGCAGCCTGCGTCACGGGGCCGCCCGGCGCTCGAGCTCGTCGACCGGCACGGTCGTGCGCCAGAACGAGCGGGCGCCGAGGAACGTCTCCAGGTGCTCGCGGTGCGCGTCGCACGCGAGCCAGACCTTGCGCCGCTCGGGCGTGTGGATCTTGGGGTTGTTCCACAGCAGCCCCCACGCGGCCGACTCACGGCAGCCCTTGGCGCTGCACACCAGGTCCTCCTCGCCGACGGGGTCGGCGAGGCCCAGCACATCGGTCACCGGTCGTCCTCCTCGTGGTCCTGCGGATCGCGCGGTCCTGCGCCGGCGATCCCGTGGGATCCCGGCACCCCGGCCGCGGGCAGCGCGCGGTGCTCCATCGGCGAGGTGTCGTACTGGGCCTGGTCGCGCCCGGCGTTGGCGATGAGCACCGCGCTGTACGGCAGGACGATCGCCGCGGCGGCGAACACCCAGGTCAGCCAGCTCGGCGCGACGAGGATCGCGGCCACGAAGCACACGATGCGGATACCCATCTGGATGAGGTACTTGCGCTCGCGGCGCGACTGGTCGGCGGCCAGGGGCTCCGGGGCTGACGTGATGCTCGGGACCGCCTCGGCCGACCTCCGGGCCGTGCGTCGTGTGCTCACCCGTCCAGTCTACGTTTGTCGGGACCCCACAAAGTGTGGGGGAGCGGTGTGACCTCGCCGTACCGCGCACGGCGGGGCCTGCGCACGGTACGGTCGGTGCGGCGCGTTCGCGCGGCTCCGTCACGAGCCCGCGCGGGCCCCCTGGCACCGGCCGTGCGGGACCCGTCCCCGGCCGCCGTCCCACCCGACCGTCCCGAGGAGCCGCACCGTGTCCGAAGCCACCGCACCCGCCCCGCGCACCGTCGTCGTCACCGGCGCCAACCGGGGGATCGGCCGCGCCATCGCCGAGCGGTTCGTGGCGAACGGCGACCGCGTCGCGACCGTCTACCGCGGCGGCGACCTGCCCGAGGGCGTGCTCGGTGCCGTGGCGGACATCACTGACACCGCCGCCGTCGACGCCGCGTTCACCGAGATCGAGAAGGAGCTCGGGCCGGTCGAGGTGCTCGTCGCGAACGCGGGCGTGACGCACGACCAGCTCCTGCTGCGCATGACCGACGAGGACTTCGAGTCCGTGATCGACGTCAACCTCACCGGCACGTTCCGCTGCGTGCGCCGCGTGAGCAAGGGCATGATCCGGCTGCGGCGCGGACGCATCGTGCTCGTGTCGTCGGTGATCGGTCTGTACGGCGGCGCCGGGCAGGTCAACTACGCGTCCTCCAAGGCGGCGCTCGTCGGCATGGCGCGCTCGATCACGCGCGAGCTCGGGTCGCGCAACATCACGGCGAACGTCGTGGCGCCCGGGTTCATCGACACCGCGATGACCGCCGAGCTCCCCGAGGAGCGCCAGGCCGCGTACAAGGCCGCGATCCCCGCCGGGCGCTTCGCGCAGGCCGACGAGGTCGCCGGGGTCGTGCAGTTCCTCGCGTCCGACGACGCCGCGTACGTCTCCGGGGCCGTCATCCCCGTCGACGGCGGTCTCGGCATGGGTCACTGAGCCGACCTGCGACACGGCCCGCACGTGGGCCTCGTCACGGGCACGGTCACCGGCGCGCCCGCGCCCCCTCTCTTTCAGTACGCTCAGCCTCAGCGCGCCCGCACGGCGGGTGCACGACGGAAGGAAACCGATGGGTCTGCTCGACGGCAAGAAGCTCCTGATCACCGGAGTGCTCACCGACTCCTCGATCGCGTTCCACGCGGCGCGTCTCGCGCAGGAGGAGGGGGCCGAGGTCGTGCTCTCCTCGTTCGGCCGCCAGATGAAGCTCACACAGGCCTTCGCCAGGCGCCTGCCCGTCGAGGCGCCCGTCGTGCAGCTCGACGTGACGAACGACGACGACCTCGCCGGCCTGGCCGACGCCCTCCGCGAGCACACCGACCGCCTCGACGGCGTCGTGCACTCGATCGGCTTCGCCCCGCAGAGCGTCATGGGCGGCAACTTCCTCTCGGGCACCTGGGAGGACGTCGCCACCGCACTCCAGGTCTCGACGTTCTCCTACAAGTCGCTCGCGGTCGCCGCGAAGCCGCTCATGACCGACGGCGGGGCCGTCGTGGGTCTCACCTTCGACGCGCAGTTCGCGTGGCCGGTCTACGACTGGATGGGCGTGGCGAAGGCCGGCCTCGAGTCCGCGAACCGCTACCTCGCGCGCGACCTCGGCCCCGACGGCATCCGGGCCAACCTCGTCTCGGCGGGCCCGATCCGCACGACGGCCGCCAAGTCCATCCCCGGCTTCGAGCAGATGGAGGACGGCTGGCCCAAGCGCGCGCCCCTCGGCTGGGACCAGACGACGGCGGAGCCCGCCGCGCGCGCGGTCGTCGCGCTCCTGTCCGACTGGTTCCCGGCGACGACCGGTGAGATCGTGCACGTCGACGGCGGCGTGCACGCCATGGGGCAGTGACTCAGGAGGAGAGCATGGGCGCGGAGACCATCGACGGCGGCGTGCGCCGCCTCGTCCTCCTGCGCCACGCCAAGGCGGAGCCCGGCGGCGGGAGCGTCGACGATGTGCTGCGCCCCCTCGCGCTCAACGGGCGGCGCCAGGCGGGCCGGGTCGGCGGCGCGCTGCGCGAGACGGGGCTCGTCCCCGAGCGCGTGCTGTGCTCGTCGGCGCTGCGCACGCGCCAGACCTGGGAGCTGCTCGCTGCCCACCTGGGCGACGTGGACCCGGAGGTCGTGGTGAGCGACGGCCTCTACGCGGCGGACGTGACCGACGTGCTGGACCTCGTGCGCACGACGGACTCGCGCGTGCGCACGCTGCTCGTCGTCGGGCACGAGCCCACGATGGCGGCGACGGCGTCGCACCTCGCAGACCCGGCGTCCGACGGTGGGGCGCTCGCCCAGGTGCGCGTCGGCGTGCCGACGGCGACCTACTCCGTCCTGGAGTCCGCGACAGCCTGGGACGCCTGGGCGCCCCGCAGCGCGCTGCTCACCTACGTGGGTCGCCCGTCCTGACGGTCGCGCCTGCTCGTGACGCTCGCGTGGCCGTCGCGGCTCAGCGGGTGGCGTCCACCCGGTCGACGACGTCGAGGACGGCGTCGATGCGCGGCCCGTCGACGCCGTAGGGGGCCTGCGCGCGCACGACCGGCTTCGCGGCGAACGCGACCCCGATGCCCGCGGCGCCGATCATGTCGAGGTCGTTCGCACCGTCGCCCACGGCGATCGTCGCGCTCATCGGCAGGCCGAGCTCGGCCGCGAACTCGCGCAGCGCGACCTCCTTCGCGGCGCGGTCCACGACCGGGCCGGTCGTGCGACCGGTGAGCCGACCGTCGGCGACCTCGAGCCGGTTCGCGCGGAAGCGCGTGATCCCCAGCTCCGCCGCGAGGTCGGCGACGATCTCCTCGAAACCGCCCGACACGAGCCCGACCTCCCAGCCGCGACGGCGCGCCTCGGCGACGAGCTCGCGCACGCCCGGCGTGAACGTCGCACGGGCGCGGACGTCGGCGAAGGCCTCGACGGGGACCCCGGCGAGGGTCGCGACGCGCTCGCGCAGCGACGCCCCGAAGTCGATCTCGCCGCGCATCGCGCGCTCGGTCACCTCGGTGACCTCGGCGCGTGTGCCCGCGTGGTCGGCGAGCAGCTCGATGACCTCCTGCTCGATGAGCGTCGAGTCCACGTCCATGACGAGGAGCCGGACGGGGCCGCTCGTGGGGTCGGGGGTCACGCGGGGGCTCCTCGCGGTGTCGGTCTCGTCGACGCCCGGGCCGGGCGCCTCGGCGGGCGCGTCGTCGGGCAGCGCGGCGCGGACGGCGTCGGGCACGACGCCGAGGGAGGACGGTGTCACTCGACGACCGTCCCCTTGGGGACGACGGTGATACCGGACTCGGTGACCGTGAACCCGCGGGCGCGGTCCTGCTCCGGGTCGAGCCCGATGCGCGCCTGCTCGCCCACGACGACGTTCTTGTCGATGATCGCGCGGTGGACCTGCGCGTGCCGGTGCACCTGGACGCCGTCCATGAGCACGGAGTCCGAGACGGACGACCACGAGTGCAGGTAGGTGCCGGGAGAGAGGACCGAGCCGACCGCCGTCGCGCCCGAGATGATCACGCCGGGGGAGACGATCGAGTCCGCGGCGTGCCCGAGGCGCCCGCGGCCCGCGTGCACGAACTTCGCGGGCGGCAGGCCCGTGTAGCCCGTGTGCAGCGGCCACTCCTCGTTGTAGAGGTTGAAGACCGGCGTGACGGCGATGAGGTCCTTGTTCGCGTCGTAGTACGAGTCGATCGTCCCCACGTCGCGCCAGTAGTCGCGGTCGCGGTCCGTCGAGCCGGGGACGTCGTTGCGGATGAAGTCGTAGACCGCCGCCGTGCCCTTCTCGACGAACGCGGGCACGATGTCGCCGCCCATGTCGTGGCGCGAGTCCGCGTTCGCGGCGTCCGACGTCACGGCCTCGACGAGCGCGTCGGTGTCGATGACGTAGTTGCCCATCGACGCGAGCACCTCGTCGGGCGAGTCCGCGAGGCCGACCGGGTCCTTGGGCTTCTCGCGGAACGCCGCGATCTTCGTCGGGTCCTTCGGGTCGGTCTCGATGACGCCGAACTGGTCCGCCATGGAGATCGGCTGCCGGATGCCCGCGACGGTGAGCTGCGCGCCCGACTCGACGTGCGCGTCGACCATCTGGGAGAAGTCCATGCGGTACACGTGGTCCGCGCCGACGACGACGACGATGTCCGGCCGCTCGTCGTCGATGATGTTGAGGCACTGGTAGATCGCGTCCGCGCTGCCGAGGTACCAGTGCTTGCCGACGCGCTGCTGCGCGGGCACCGGCGCCACGTAGTTGCCCAGGAGCGACGACATGCGCCACGTCTTGGTGATGTGCCGGTCCAGGCTGTGGGACTTGTACTGCGTGAGCACGATGATGTGCAGGTAGTGCGAGTTCACCAGGTTGGACAGCGCGAAGTCCACGAGGCGGTAGATGCCCCCGAACGGCACCGCGGGCTTGGCCCGGGACGCGGTGAGCGGCATGAGGCGCTTGCCCTCGCCCCCGGCGAGGACGATGGCGAGGACTCGTGGTGCGGCGGCCATGCCCAGACGGTAGCCCCTCGGGGCGGCACCACGCAGCAGGGACCCGCATCGTGGGCGCGGCGCGTCCGCGCCGTCCGCACCGGCGGTCATCGCGGGACCGTGGCGGGCGACTCGGCTACGGTGTGGCGCGTGAGAGTGGACCTGCTGACCCGTGAGTACCCGCCGCACGTCTACGGCGGCGCCGGCGTGCACGTCGCCGAGCTGTCCGCGGTCCTGCGCCGCCACGTCGACGTGCGCGTGCGCTGCTTCGACGGCCCGCGCGCCGAGGACGACGTGACCGGCTACTCGGTCCCGGGCGTCCTGTCCGGTGCGAACGCCGCGCTCGGGACGTTCGGCGTCGACCTCCAGATGGCCGACGACGTGGCGGGCGCCGACCTCGTGCACTCCCACACCTGGTACGCGAACCTCGGCGGCCACCTCGCGGGCCTCCTGCACGGCGTCCCGCACGTGCTCTCCGCGCACTCGCTCGAGCCGCTGCGCCCGTGGAAGGCCGAGCAGCTCGGCGGCGGGTACGCGCTGTCGTCCTGGGCCGAGCGCACCGCGTACGAGGGTGCGGCGGGGATCATCGCCGTGTCCGGTGGCATGCGCGACGACATCCTGCGGGTCTACCCGCAGGTCGACCCCGCGAAGGTCCACGTGGTGCACAACGGCATCGACCTCGACGGCTGGCGGCGTCCGGAGTCGGAGACGCAGCGCGGCGGCGCGGACGGGGTCGTGCGCGCCCTCGGGATCGACCCCGACCGTCCCGCCGTCGTGTTCGTCGGCCGGATCACGCGCCAGAAGGGCCTGCCGTACCTGCTGCGCGCCGCACGCTCGCTGCCCGACGACGTCCAGCTCGTCCTGTGCGCCGGAGCCCCCGACACCCCGGAGATCGCCGCCGAGGTGAGCGGCGCCGTCGCCGAGCTGCAGAAGGAGCGCAGCGGCGTCGTCTGGATCGAGCAGATGCTCCCGCGAGCCGAGCTCGTCGCCGTGCTCGCCGCGTCCACCGTGTTCGTCTGCCCGTCCGTGTACGAGCCGCTCGGCATCGTCAACCTCGAGGCCATGGCGGTCGGCCTGCCGGTCGTCGGGACCGCCACGGGCGGCATCCCCGAGGTCGTGGACGACGGCGTCACGGGCCTCCTCGTGCCCATCGACCAGGCGGACGACGGCACGGGCACCCCGCTGGACCCCGACCGGTTCGTCGCGGACCTCGCGGCCGCGCTGACCCAGGTCGTGAGCGACCCCGAGCGCGCCGCCGAGATGGGCCGTGCCGCGCGGCAGCGCGTCGAGGACCACTTCGCGTGGGACGCGATCGGCGAGCGCACGCTCGACGTCTACCGGACGGTGCTGGAGCGGTCGTGACCACCGCGGGAGCCGGCCGGGTCGACGAGGCGTCGCGCCTCGTCGCCGCCGCGCCCCGCGACGTCTACCGGGCCCTCGTCGACCGGGACGCGCTCGCCGCGTGGCTCCCGCCCGACGGCATGTCGGGCCATTTCGAGCGCTTCGACCTGCGCCCCGGCGGCGGCTACCGCATGGTCCTCGCCTACGACGACCCGCAGGCCGACCCCGGCAAGACCGGCGAGGGGACCGACGTCGTCGACGTCGCGATCGTCGACCTCGTCCCCGGCCGGAGGGTCGTGCAGCAGGTCGACTTCGCGTCCGACGACCCGGCGTTCGCCGGGACCATGACGATGACCTGGACCGTCGAGCCCGCAGACGACGGCGCCCGTGTCACCGTGCGGGCGACGGGCGTGCCGTCGGGCATCTCCCCGGAGGACCACGCCACCGGGATGGCGTCCTCCCTCGCGCACCTCGACGCGCACGTGACGTCGCGCTCCTGACGGCGGGGTCGCGCGGGGCGTCGGGGAGCCGAGCAGTCGGCGAGTGTGAGAAGTGGCCCTCCGGGTCGCCCTACGAGGGGCCACGTCTCGCTTCTCGCCCCGCGCCACCGGGCGACGTCGATCGTGACCCGCCGGTCCGTGCGTCCGGCTGACCGAATCGCCGGGGGAGCGGGACGGCGAACCTCCGTTGTCCACAGGGCGGGACGCGCGGTTCCGTCGGCGGTGCGGTTTCGCTAGGTTGCTGGGCAGTCCGCGCGCCCCGTCGGTGTGGCGTGCGGGGTGGTTCGCATCGATCTGCAGGGGGTCTCGTGCGTCGTTCTCGTGTGCTGTCCCGTGCCCGACGGCGGTCGCTCGTCGTGGGTGTCGTCGTCGCGGTGGGGTGCGTGGTCGCCGGGTGCACCGGTGGTGGCGGCCCTGGTCCGTCACCGTCGGTCGACGAGCCGGTCGTGCCGTCGGAGTCGGAGTCGCCGGAGCCGTCGCCAACCGAGACCGGGCCGCTGAAGCCGGAGCGTCCCGCGGCGATGGACCGCGACGATGCGGAGGGAGCCGCCGCGGCGGCGGAGTACTTCCTGTCGCTGTACGCGTACGTCCTCGCGACGGGCGACACCGCCGAGTGGGACGCGATGACGTGGGCCGAGACGTGCACGTTCTGCACCAGCGTTCGCGACCGGGCGAGCGACGTGCGTGCAAACGACGACTCGTTCACGGGAGCCGGAATCGAAGTGACTAACCCAGACGTGGGTGCATACGACGACTTCGTTGGTGGGTTTCCAGTCTTGTTCGACTTCGTGCAGTCGCCTCACAAGCGTGTCGCAGTGGACGGCTCGATTGTCTCGGCGGATCAAGGGGCAAGCGGAAGGCTGCAGATCGACATGAAGCACTTGGCCGATGGCTGGCTCGTTCTCGCTGTGACGAGTGCCGAATGACCGCGCGACTACTTGCACTTGCTGGCCTCGTTGGTGCGATCGTCGCGAACGTTGCAGCACCTCCAGACGGAACACGGGACGCAGAGATCTGGGGTGAACTGGGCGGCAGCAAGGCGATAGTCCACGGCACGGCGGCGCCGGATGGTGGGGCGGAGTACGTGCCCGCGGCGGCAGACGGTGGTCCGGCGTCGGAGGCGTACCGGCGGGGGCCGGCGTATCGGTGCTACGACGGTGACCATGCCACGACGCTGCCCGGGCTGGTGCCGGTGTGCCCGGACGGGCA